>NZ_CP046444.1:2719869-3022077 GCF_014083945.1 Granulicella sp. 5B5
GCACTGGAACGTCGGCCCCAACAAAAAAGTCGGCATCGTCGGTCTCGGCGGCCTCGGCCACATGGGCCTCAAGTTCGCGCACTCGCTCGGCGCCTACACCGTGCAGTTCACCACCTCGGAGTCCAAGACCAATGACGCCCTCAAGCTCGGCGCCAACGAAGTCGTCATCTCCAAAGACCCCGAGAACATGGCCAAGCACACCGGCAGCTTCGACTTCATCCTCGACTGCGTCTCCGCCCCGCACGACATCAACGCCTACCTCAACCTGCTCAAGCTCGACGGCACACTCTGCCTCGTCGGCCTCCCCGAGCAGCCCATGCTCACCTCGCCCTTCGCGCTCATCACCAACCGCCGCAGCTTCTCCGGCTCCATGATCGGCGGCATGAAGGAGACGCAGGAGATGCTCGACTACTGCGCCGCAAAGAACATCGTCTCCGACATCGAGCTCATCAGCTACGCCCAGCTCCCCGAAGCTTACGAGCGCGTCCTCAAGTCCGACGTCAAGTACCGCTTCGTCCTCGACGGCAAAACCCTCACCGCATAACAACGCGCCTCGCGCCTGCAAATCAAAGCAGTCGCGAGGCGCCGCATACTTCGAAGTCGCACCTCACCGTGGCGAAACTTCGCTCACTTCGCGTCCTTGGCGGGAGCTGTTGTTCTTTTCCCAAAGAACCCTACTTCTAAGCAAACGCCACGCACATCGGCGTATCCGCCGCGAACACCCGCGGCTTCGCCCCCAGCATCCCGGTCTTCTCATCGTGCGAGAACACCGTCACGCTCGATGATCCCTGGTTCATGCACAGCAGCCACTTCCGGCTCGGGTCCAGCGCAATCAGCCGAGTCACCGTGCCGCCCGTCTGCACCCGCTGCTGCTCCGTCAGGAACCCTGTCTTCTCATTCACCCTGTACACCACCAGCGAGTTCTCGCCGCGCGTGTTCGCATACACAAACTTCCCACGGTCGCTCATCACCAACTCGCACGCCGTATTGCCATCCAGCGACGATCCCGTAGCCACCGTCTGCACCGTGCTCCCACCCAGCAGCATCAGTGTGCCGCCATCCTTGTGGCTCACGCGCCACTCGTACACATCCACCGTGCAGTCTAGCTCGTGGATGCAGTACACCCACCTTCCATTCGGATGAAACACCACATGCCGCGGCCCTGATCCCGCACGCGCCGCAAACCGCTTCGGCGTATCCAGCGGCGGTTTCCCGCCCGAGTCCAGCGGAAACACCTCAATCGCGTCCTCGCCAAGGTTGCACACCAGTACATACCGGTTGTCCGGAGACACCACCGCGCAATGCAGATGCGCCTTATCCTGCCGCGCCGCCACCGGCCCCGTCACACCGCACGCGGCATTGCCGTCGCACGCAAACATCTGCGGGGCCTCCATCACAGTCCCATCGCCCTTCAGCCCAAACGCCGCCAGGCTGCCGCCGCCATAGTTTGCCGCAAACGCATTCCGCCCATCCTGGTCAACGGACACGTAGCACGGCCCATTGCCCTCCGTGCTCACCTTGCCCATCGCCTCCAGCTGCGCCGTGTGCGTCTCCAGCTTGAACGCCGACACCGCACCGTTGCCCGCGTTCGATTCATTCGCCGCATACAGCACGGCCTTCTTCGGATGCATCGCAAAGTACGTCGGCCGGTCTGTCTCCACCGCCAGCTCCGGCATCCCGATCTCGCCGGTCAGCGGGTTCCACGCCGCGCGATAGATCCCTTTGCCTTTGTCGGTGCCCAGCAGCACATACTTCGGGTTGCGAACGCCTTCAGCAACCATCTGGCGCAGCGCCAGCGGCATCGCCGCCAGGCCCGCCACAAAACCACGTCGGCTTACCTTCATCTCAATCACGCGATCTCCCTCACCCATCCATGGATGCAGTCTCGTACGATGTATTGAATCCCAAGGGAGTTTACCCTATCCGCGCCCTTTGCTCCCGCGGCAACGAAAAAAGGCCGCGCACCCGCGCGACCTCCACTCACTACTGTCTACCCACTACTATCTACTGTCTGCCTCTTGCGCCACCGTCTCCGGCTCGCCCGGCAGCTTGAAGTCCAGCTCGGCAGGGTGCGCATCGCGGTCCACCACCGGCAGGGAGGGCAGGTTCCTCGTGTGGCCCACCTCTTTCAGCACGGCGGCCACATGGTCCAGCACCTCGTCCACGCTCATCGTGTACATCTCGCGACCGTTGTCATAGCCGCTTTCGATCGCCAGCTTCAAATACCGCCCCGCGGACTGCGCCGCCATATAGTCGGTAATCATCTTGCCGTTGATCTTCTTCTGCTCCACCCACGCCGCATTTGGCATCGCAATCCACACCGGCTTGTCGTTCACCGCGAACCGAATGTCGGTAGCATCGGCATGGCGCGTCGCAATCGCCACGATCGTGCCCTTCCACACGCAGTGCAGGTTTTCTCCGGTCCAACGGTCTACGGCAACAAAGTCTTCATACATAGTCTTCTCAGGGTATCTGTCCCCCACCCCCTTGGGCAAGCCGTCCCAATTTCTGTCAAGGGCTAGAAAAAAACCCTCCCCACAGCTAACCGATGCCCCTGTAACCTAGTCGAGTAGTCATTCATCGTGTACTCATGAAGGATATTGCCGTGCGCCACATCTCTCCGCTCACCGCCGCTCTCTCTGCCTGTGCCGCTCTGGCCTCGTTCCTGGGCCTCGCGCTCCCTGCTCAGCAGCCAGCCAAGCCGGCAGACGCCAAGCCCACGCCGGACGTCCTCGTCTTCTCCAACGGCGACCAGCTCACCGGACACCTTCAGTCCGCCGCTGGCGGCAACATCATCTTCGACAGCGACATGGCCGGCACCCTCACCATCTCCTTCGACAAGATCAAGGAGCTCCGCTCAGGCGACAAGCCCTCGCAGTTCGCCCTGCTCAAGAAGGGCGTCCCCGTAGACAATCGTCATCCAGCCCCTGAAGGCACAGCCGAGATCGCCGGCGGCAACGTCATCATCCATCCCGACACCCCCGCGAAGAACTCCTCTTCGTCTTCCACTCCCGCCTCCGTCCCCACCAAGGACGTCGACTACCTCGTCTCCAAAGCTGAGTTCGACAACCAGATCTCGCACAAGGTCGGCTTCTTCCACGCCTGGAACGGCACCGCCACCGGCGGAGCCACGCTCGTGCGCTCCACCACCAGCGCCAGCACCTTCACCGCTGCGCTGAACCTCATTCGTGCTATTCCCGCCGTGCCCTGGCTGCTGCCTCGCAACCGTACCACCGCCAATGTCGTAGAGACGTACGGCAAGAACACCACGCCAACCGACATTCCGGCCATCCCCGGCGTGCCCAACCCCACCATCACCACCCTCTCCAGCATCTTCCATGCTGACGCCGAGCGCGACCAGTACCTCTCGCCGAGGCTCTACGCCCTTGGTGACCTCAGCTTCGATCACAACTACGCGCAGGGTCTCAGCTTCCAGCAGGTCTATGGCGGTGGCATCGGTTGGACTGCCATTAAGTCCTCCAAGCAGGAGCTCGACCTCAAGGCTGATATTCACTACGAAAAGCAGGCCTTCATCACCCCAGCAGGATCGAGTGTCACACCCCCCAGCGTAAATCTCATCGGTTCGACGATCTTCGAAAACTACAGCCGCCAGCTCCCCCGCAAGATGGTCTTCATCGAAACGGCGAACATTCTTCCGGCCTTCAACAACTCCAGCGCCTACTCGGCCAACGCTACGGCAAGCCTGAACCTGCCGGTCTACAAGCGCCTCGCCGCCACCGTCAGCACCACGGATAACTACCTCAACGACCCTGAACCCGGCTACAAGAAGAACTCCTACCAGTTCATCACCGGCGTTACCTATACCCTCCACTAGCGCTCAGGGACAGGGGCCTTCGGGCCCCTGTCAACCACATAAAGCCCTTCACCCTCGCAAACGCCAACAATCTCAACTCTTTAGCTCAGAGAAAGAAAAACACTTTCTCCCTCCCTACCCTCTATACTGGAAATAGGGGACAAAACTGGCACACTGGGTAACTGGCAAACTGGCAACTGAAAGCCAAAACCACCCAGCCTTCTCTATCCTCCATCCCTATCCCCTTTGTTTCCCAGATCATACCCGTAACCATATAAAGAATCAGCCACATACCTCGGGTATCACCCCGTAAGTCGCTGATTCCGCTAGATCCCTCCGCTACATAGGGAGGGGGGAGGGGTATCACCCTCACCGCAGCAAAAGATTCATCGTCACTAGTGTTCTAATGAAGAGATGCGAGTCTAAGCACTTGCAAGCACCTCCCAGGGAGTTCCGATTCGAATGTGTGATGTACGTAGGACAGCAGCACGCGTGGTTTTGATGGGTCTCGCAGCGGGTCTTCTCGCCACCGCCACCACCACCGCCCAGGCGCAGACTGCCACCAAGGAACAGGCTCGTCGCCGTCAGGAAGCGCACGCACGCCACGAGACCAACGCCACCCGCCAGGCCCGCATCCAGCGCACCATCGACGAGACCTACTCGCAGCGCTGGGAGGTCACCGGCGGCGGTGGCTACCTCCGCTGGCACAGCGGTCAAAACACCCGCAGCAACAACGAGGTCTCCTGGGCCACTTCGACCAACTACTTCCTCAACCCGAAGCTCTCCATCATCGCGGACGCGCGCGGCTCCTTTGGCAACGGCCACGCTCTCACCGGTACCAGCAACAACACCGGCGTCACCAACCCGCAGATCAATGAGTACTTCTTCACCGGCGGCGCGGGCTATCGCTTCTACCGCAGGGAGAAGCTGGCCGTCTCCGCGCAGGCCACCGGCGGCACCTCCTGGGGCATCTTCTCCGGCGGCTCCAAGGGCTTCAACTCCTCGCAGACAGGTCTCTGGGCCGACGGCTTCGCGCCCTCCTTTATCCTGGGCGTGAACCTCGACTACAACATCTATCCCAACGTCGCGGTACGCTTCGCCCCCGCCTACGTCGGCACCATGTTCCACCAGACCATCCAGGGCGGCTCCAGCAGCCTGTTGAAGGACAACATCGGTTCGCGCTCGCTGCAGAACAACGCCGGCTTCAACATCGGCGTCGTCTATCGCTTCGGCAAGCAGTAATCGCAACGTACGCTGCAAAGGGCCTGACGCTCGCGTCAGGCCCTTTGCCTTGCCGCTTCACCCCGTACCTTCGCTGGGCGTAAGATAAAACCATGGCAAACGGCTGGGATTCGAAGAATGTCGAAGAGCAACAGTCCGCACAGCAGGACGCACAACAGTCCGCGGAGCAGTCCGCAAAGGAAGCCGAGCAGGGAACCGTCTCATCGGCTGCCTCCAAGGTCTTCCGCGCGGATCAGGACCACGCTGCCATCCGTGCCGACGGCGATCGCAAGCGCCGCATCCAGGAGCTTGAGCTCCAGCGCGAGCGCATCCTCTCCGAGCGCACCTCCAGCCCGCACCGCCGCAACGCGCTCGAGATCGCTCTCGGCGAAATCGAACGCCTGCTGCAGGAGCTTGGTTACTCGCTCAAGCTCTAGCTTTTTCTAGCCAGCACAAACGCATTCGCCTGCGACACCGCTGTCATCACCACCGTCTGGATCATCACGTTCGGCTCTCGAGTCGCCACCCACGCAATCGTCTCGGCAACGTCCTCCGGCGTCAGCGGACTGGCATTGGCATACACCTTCGCTGCCTTCTCCGCATCGCCGCGGAACCGCACCAGGCTGAAGTCCGTCTCCACCATTCCCGGGTCAATCGACGCCACACGCACCGCCGTCCCGTTCACGTCGATACGCAGTCCTTCCGTGATTGCCTTTTCCGCCGCCTTGGACGCGCAGTACACGCCGCCACCGGGATACGTCATGTGCCCCGCCGTCGACCCCAGGTTGATCACGTGACCATTGTTCCGCTTCACCATGCCGGGAACGACCGCGCGTGTCACATACAGCAGCCCCTTCACGTTCGTGTCGATCATCTCTTCCCAGTTCTGGATGTCGTCTTCATACATCTTCGTCAACCCGCGGCTCAACCCCGCGTTGTTCACCAGCACATCCACGGCCTGCCAGCTCTCCGGCAGCCCCGCAAACGCATTGGCCACGGCCTCCGGGTCGCGAACGTCCAGCACAAAGGCATGCACATCGCTGGCCCCGGCCTCACGCAGCTTCGGTACGATCTCCTGCAGCGTAGCCTCGCGCCGAGCGCACACCATCACCTTCGCGCCCAGCTTCGCAAACTCCAGGGCCGTCGCCGCACCAATGCCCGCGCCGCCGCCGGTCACGAACACAACCTTGTCCTTCATCGAAATCGCCACAGAATGATCTCCTCGCCTCCATCATTCCATAAAGACCGCCTTGCATGACAAAGAGGCCGCGGAGATATCTCCGCGGCCTCTTTCGGTGAAAGTGAAGCACTCTTACTGCTGCGGATTCGTCGTCTGCACGCCGATCTCCGCACCCGAAACCACCAGGTTCACGCGCCGGTTCTGCTGGCGTCCTGCAGCGGTACTATTGTCCGCCACAGGATCGGCCTTGCCGTAGCCATGAGACGTTACGTTCGCCGCTGGCACACCGTTCTGTGTGAGAAAGTCCGACACGGCATTCGCGCGGTTCTCGCTGAGCTTCTGGTTATACTCATCGCCGCCAACCGAGTCGGTATAACCCTCCACCTGCACCTTCAGGCCAGGATAGAGTTGCAGGATCGTCGCCACCTTCGCAAGACTCACCTGCGTCGCCGGCTTCAGCGTGTACTTGCCCGTGTCGAACAGCACATCGCTCAGGTTCACAATCAACCCGCGAGCGTTCTCCGTCGTTGCCAGTACGGAGTTCAACTGTGCGCGCAGTTTCTCACGCGTTGCCTCCGCATCCTGCTGGCTGTTCTGGGCCTGCTTCTGCGCCTCGGCAGCCTGTGCACGAGCGTTCGCAGCGTCAGCATCGGCACGGGCCTTGGCCGCCTCAGCCTGGGCCTGGGCTTCCGCCGCCGCGGCAGCCTGCGCCTGTGAGTTCGCCGCGTCGACCTGCGCCTGGTTCTTGGCCTCCTGAGCTTCCTTCTGGCGCTCCTCATCCTCCCTGCGCAGGGCCGTCAGACGAGCATCCTCGGAACGCTGCACAGCCTGCCGCGCATACGTGATCTCCATCTTCTCGTTGCGATGTTTATTGCCATCCATGGCGTCGGCGTTCTGCAGATCGGTCGCAACCTCTCGCATGATGTCCGCCGCATACTTGTCCGCTCCTGCCGCCGCCGCAATCCGCGCCGCATTGTGCGCCTCATACAACTCCAGCGGCGAGTGCTCATTGCGCGTGACCGGGTTCATCACGCTCTTTGAGCCTTCTGTGTTCGCATACAGCCCGCGCGGCAGCAGATGGTAGTGCACATTCACCTGCTCCAGTACGCCCTGCGTCTTGTCGGAAAACACGTTCTGCAGCACAATCACATCGCTAGGCTGCGAGACAGCAAAGTAAGGCTCCGCCGTCACAATCATGCCGAACGACTGGAACGACGTCGTTACATCGATGTTGTTCTTCGTCCCATCCGGAAGGATTTCGCCCAGATTCTGCGGCCGCCCGTCGGCCGAGATCGCCCACAGCACATACGTCAGATACTCCGGCCCAAAGCCGTTTGCCGGCGTCAGTCCTTTGAACTCCGCGTGGATGTGAATCCCACCGCGCTCACTCTCAACCCTCGCTTCACCTTTCGCGTTCGGCAACAGGTTTGTACCTTCGAAGTTCACATGTGTCGAACCGCCGCGATGAAAGTAGTTCACTGCATCCAGCTCACGCTCTACCACCTTCACGTGGTAGATGTAGATCCCATTCGGGCCCTGTGCGACAACTTCGCCTTTGGTTGCGCCCGGTGCCACAGTGGTTGGATTGGGTTCCTGCGCAAACGCTCCTGCTGCAAACACACCTGTAAGCGCCACTACTGAAGCGGCAGCGCCAAATTGCTTCCACGTTCCAAACATTGTCAATCTCCTTGCGGATGGTTCGCACACACTCCGCGGCGTTCGCCATAACATCGGCGTTACACCCACTTCGGATGCGTTCCTTGCAAGGAGAGGCCGTACGAAGATAAAGGTTCTTTTCGGGCAACTCAAAGCGATATTTCTGAGTGTTTACTGGCCTAAAATCGGCACTCCTGCAACGCTCATGCTGCTCGCGATGCGCTGCTTCCACTCCGCTGGCCCGGTCACATGCACGCTCGTTCCATGCGTATCGACGGCAACCGTAACAGGCATATCCACGACATCGAACTCGTAGATCGCCTCCATGCCAAGGTCCTCAAACGCCACCAGCCGCGAGTGCTTGATCGCCTTCGACACCAGGTACGCGGCGCCGCCAATCGCAATCAGGTACACTGCCTTGTTATCGCGGATCGCCTCGATGGCAATCTCGCCGCGCTCAGCTTTACCCACCATGCCCAGCAGTCCTGTCTGCTCCAGCATCTGTCGAGTGAACTTGTCCATGCGCGTCGCTGTCGTCGGCCCCGCGGGCCCAACCGCCTCATCGCGAACCGCTTCCACCGGCCCAACGTAGTAGATCAGCCGGTTCGTAAAGTCGACAGGAAGCTTCTCTCCCTTCGACAGCATGTCCGTCATGCGCTTGTGCGCCGCATCGCGTCCAGTGAGCAGTTTGCCATTCAGCAGCAGCACATCGCCCGGCTTCCATGTGCTCACCTCTTCATGCGTCAGCGAGTCCAGGTCCACCCGCTTGGCCCCATGCGGCTCATACGTCAGCTTCGGCCAGCTCTCCAGCGACGGCGGATCGAGATACACCGCCCCGCTGCCATCCATCACAAAGTGCGCATGCCGAGTCGCAGCACAGTTCGGAATCATCGCCACCGGCAGGTTCGCCGCATGCGTCGGCCAGTCATAGATCTTCACATCCAGCACTGTCGTCAATCCGCCCAGTCCTTGCGCTCCGATGCCCAGCGCATTCACCTTGTCATAAATCTCCACGCGCATCTTCTCGATGTTCGTCTCCGCGCCCCGTGCCTTCAGCTCCTGCATGTTGATGTCGTCCATCAGGCTCTGCTTGGCCAGCAGCATCGCCTTCTCCGCCGTGCCGCCAATACCGATCCCCAGCATCCCGGGAGGACACCACCCCGCGCCCATCGTCGGCACCGTCTTCACCACCCAGTCCACCACCGAGTCCGAAGGGTTCAGCATCACAAACTTGCTCTTCGCCTCGCTGCCGCCGCCCTTCGCCGCCACGGTCACATCCACCGTGTCGCCCTTCACCACCGACACCTCAACCACGCACGGCGTATTGTCCTTCGTGTTCTTCCGCGCAAACGCCGGGTCGGCAAGGATGCTCCCGCGCAGCTTGTTGTCCGGGTCCAGCCAAGCCTGCCGCACACCCTCGTCGCACATCTCCTGCAATG
This sequence comes from Granulicella sp. 5B5, assembly GCF_014083945.1. Lineage (GTDB taxonomy): Bacteria > Acidobacteriota > Terriglobia > Terriglobales > Acidobacteriaceae > Granulicella. Next base: position 2,729,180 of record NZ_CP046444.1, read on the forward strand.
ACATCGTTGCCGCGCCGCCGTCAGCAGCTACCAGCCGGCACTCCATGCCCAGTTTGATAAAGATCGTCACGATTCCCGTGTCCTGGCAGATCGGCCGGTGTCCCTCCGCGCACATCCGCGAGTTCACCAGGATCTGTTTCATCGCGTCCTTCGCCGCAGGCGACTGCTCCAGCTCATACGCCCTCGCAAGGTTCTCAATGTAGTCCACCGGGTGGTAGAAGCTGATGTACTGCAGCGCCGCGCGCACGCTCTCGACGAGGTCATCCTGGCGAATATTGGTCATAGTCGTCCCCACTCTTCATGATACTTCCAGAACTCGCCTGCCCTCCGTCCTGCATCGTGCCAACACCTATAATCGAACTCGCCGGGAGCAAACTCACTTTGAGCGAACACATCGTCGAAATAGCAGGACTCCGCAAGGTTTACGCCGGAAAGAACCCCGTCACCGCCGTCGACGGCATCGACCTCCGTGTCCCCGACGGCCTCATCTACGGCCTGCTTGGCCCCAACGGCGCCGGCAAAACCACCACCATCTCCATCGCCACGACGCGCGCCATCCCCACCGCGGGCTCCGTCCACATCGCAGGTGTCGATGTCGTCGCGCACCCCGCGCTCGCGCGCCGCTTTATCGGCGTCGTCCCGCAGTACAACACACTCGACCGCTCCTGCACCGTCGCTGAAAACATCCACTTCCACTGCCTCTACTTCGGGATGACAAGCATCCAGGCCAAGGCCCGCACCGCGCAGCTGCTTGAGCAGTTCCGCCTCAGCGACCGTGCCCAGGCATACCCACAAGCCCTCAGCGGAGGCCTCGCACAGCGCCTGCAGATCGCCCGCGCCATCGCGCACCACCCGCGCGTCCTCTTTCTCGACGAGCCCAGCGCCGGCCTCGACCCCCAAAGCCGCCTCGCCATGTGGGAGGCCGTGCAAGCGCTCCGCAGCGAAGGCATTACCGTCGTCCTCACCACGCACTATATGGAGGAGGCCGACGAACTCTGCGACCGCCTCGCCATCATCGACCACGGCAAGATCCTCGTTGAAGACACACCAGCGGCCCTCAAAGCCTCCATCGGTGGCGACAAGATCTTCGAGCTCCGCCTCAACGAGCCGCAGAACACCATGCAGTTGCAGTCGCGCCTCCGCGAGCTCTCAGGCGTAAACACTATCGAACCCACTGACGGCGGCCTCCGCATCCTCGCCAACACACAGGATGGCGTCCTCGCAGCAGTCGTCACGACGGCAAGCAGCTTCGGTCTCCGCGACGTCACCACCACCGAGCCCAGCCTCGAAACCGTCTTCATCCGCCTCACCGGCCGCGACCTGCGCGAGTAACCCACGAGACCCTCGATGACCGAAACTATTGCCACTTCCAACGACACCCGCATGACCGTCTACACCCGAGCCTTCGCAGGCCTCATGCTGCGCGACTTCCGCGTCCTCACCCGTGAGCTCATGCCCTTCCTCGTCCGCGTCGCAATGAACCCGCTGCTCTTCCTCTTTGTCTTCACCTATGTCATGCCGCACATGAGCGGCGGCGGTGCAAGCCCCATGGCCAGCATCGCCGCGAGCACCGGCGGCTTCGGCACAGTGCTCCTCCCCGGCCTCATGGCCGTCGCCATCATGTTCTCCGGTATCGCGGCTGTGGCTCTCCCGCTCGCGCAGGAGTTCGGCATCACCCGGGAGATCGACGACCGCGTCATGTGTCCGTTGCCCATCGCCGCCGTCGCCGCGGAGAAGATCGTCTTCTCCGCCATCCAAAGCGTCATCGCCGCTGCTCTCGTCTTCCCGCTCGCGTACTATATCCCGTCCACACCGGTGAAGGTGCAGGTCGGTAGTTGGCTCTTCCTTATCGTGGTCATCATCCTCGCCAGCCTCGTAGCAGGAGCCCTCGGCCTCACCATCGGCACCTCGGTTCAGCCCAAACAGATCGGCCTCATCTTCGGCGTCGTCGTGGTGCCCATCACGTTTCTTGGCTGCGTCTACTACCCCTGGGCGCTGCTCAACCAGATCCCCTGGCTGCAGTACGGCGTGCTCGTCAACCCCATCGTCTACATGAGCGAAGGCCTGCGCTCATCGCTAACGCCGTCGGCCCATATGCCTGACTGGCTCATCCTCACGATGTTGGTCTTCTTCCTGTTGCTGCTCACCTGGGTCGGCATGAAGGGTTTCGCCCGCCGCGTCCTCAGCTAATAGAACCGGCCTCGCATCTCGCTTTGAAGGCCAGCACGTCTTGCTTTGAAGGCCAGGACGTCTCGCCTTGAAGGGTACGGGCTTTAGCCCGTACGAAAGAAGCCTGCGAACCATTCGTGGCTTTAGCCCCGGAGGGAATGGCCTCTACTCTGCAGCTACCGTATGCTCCGGCGCAACCGGCCTCTCCACCTCAGCCTTCATCAGCTTCACCGCAAGGTCTGCCGCGATCACCGCGCCATGGAACCTCCCATTCTCGATGAAGATCTCATTCGTCCGCTCACCCGCAACCACAACCCCCGCCAGATAAAGCCCCGGAACATTCGACTCCAGCGACTCAGGATTGCACACCGGACAGCGCGCATTGTTCGCATCCAGCTTCACACCCAGCGCCTCAATGAACTCAAAGTCCGGATGATACCCAGTCAGCGCAAACACAAACTGGTTCGGGATCACCTTCGGTCCGCCCGGCGTCAGCAGCGTCACGCTGTCCTCGACAATCTCGCTCACTGTCGTTGAGAAGTGCGCAGCGATCTCCCCATTCTTGATCCGGTTCTCGATGTCCGGCTTGATCCAGTACTTGATGTGCCGGTGCAACTCCGCCCCGCGATGCACCAGCGTCACCCGCGCTCCATGCCGCCACAGCTCCAGCGCCGCAATCGCAGCCGAGTTCTTCCCGCCGATCACCAGCACATCCTGCGCATAGTATGGGTGCGGCTCGTCGTAGTAGTGCTTCACCTTCGTCAGGTCCTCACCCGGTATGCCCATATAGTTAGGCAGATCGTAGTAACCCGTCGAGACGATAATCTTCCGCGTAACATGCACCTTCTTGCGCTCGAAGCTGTCCGTCGTGTGCACCTCGAAGCGTCCGTCTTCGCCCGTCACGCGGTCCACATTCTCGTACTGCCGCACATCCAGCCGGTAGTGCTGCGCCACCTTGCGGTAGTACTCCAGCGCCTCCATGCGCGTCGGCTTCTGGTTCGGCGAAGGGAAGGGAATATCGCCGATCTCCAGCAGCTCCGGCGTCGTAAAGAACGTCATGTTCGCCGGATAGTGAAACAGCGAGTTCGTCAGGCAGCCCTTGTCGACCACCACCACCTTCAGCCCCAGATTCTGGGCTGCAATCGCACAGGCCAAGCCCGTCGGGCCTGCCCCAATCACCAGAACGTCGAACTCCACCGCATCTCTCATACGTCTATTGTATGGAGGCGCGCGATACGATGGGAAACGTGATGCAACTACGAGCACTCGCAGCCACGGCCATCTGCACAGGATTATGGATGCTGCCCCTATCGGTATCGGCGCAGAACGTCCCGCAGGGCGGCCCGCCGGAGGGCAAGCAGGCGCTCGCCAAGGGCGACTTCGCTCACGCCAAAACGATCTATCAGGGTTACCTCCATTCGCACCAAGGCAGCATCCCCGGCGAACTAGGCCTCGCCGACGCCGAACTCGGCCTGCACGAGTACGAAGCCGCGGAGCTCCAGTACCGCGCCATCACCGCCGTGCAGCCTGAGTTATGGATCGCCCACAAGAACCTCGTCATCATCGAGGCCGCGTTAGGCCGCTGGGAGGAGTTCGACCGCGAGCGCGCCATCCTGCGCGGCGCCCGCCAGCGCGGCGAACCGGGCATCACCATGCACGAGAGCGATGTCATCGACTCCTTCGACGTCCATGGCGAGCACTGGATCGTCCGCGAGTACGACGAGCCCGAAGGCCGTTCGCTCACGCGCTACAACTTCGAGCGCTTCGCCCCCAGCGGCCGCGCAGAAGAGTACATCTCCCTTGAATCCGCACAGGCAGCGCAGGCAGCACTCACGCCGGAGGACATCCGGATCGGCAAGACACCGAAGCTGACCCGGCCCATCCACGACTTCGCACTGAACTACTACACCCCAAAGGGCCACGGCACCATCACACGCTATCCCAAAGGCGAACCGACCTACGAGACCGTCCGCGCCGAAGTGCTGCGCTGGCTGCGGCGTCAGACGCCGGCACAGGCCCACTAGCGCAACGCGGCATCCACCTCGGAGTAGTACGTCGGCGCCTTCAGAATCTCGCGCGGCTTCGATCCATCCGCAGGGCCAACCAGTCCGTCCCTCTCCATCAGGTCGATCAGGTGCGCCGCGCGGCCATAGCCTATGCGCAACCGGCGCTGCAGCAGCGACGTTGAAGCCTTGCCGAACTCGAAGACCAGCCGCACCGCATCGTCGAACATCGGATCGTTGTCGTCGCCATCATTCGCGCTGCCGCCTTCGCCGCTGCCCTTCTCGTCCTTCGGCCCTTCCAGGAAGCCCTCAACGTACTCGGCCTGCCCTTGCGCACGCCAGAACTCCGTCACCGCTGCGATCTCCTTCTCCGTCACAAACGGAGCATGTACACGCTGCAGCCGCGAGGTCCCCGGCGGCAGGAACAGCATGTCGCCGCGCCCCAACAGGCTCTCCGCACCATTGCTGTCGATGATCGTGCGTGAGTCCACCTTCGTTGCCAGGCGGAAGCTCATGCGCGTCGGCACATTCGCTTTGATGAGTCCAGTGATCACATCGACCGATGGCCGTTGTGTCGCGAGCACCAGGTGGATGCCGACAGCGCGAGCCATCTGTGCCAGCCGCGTGATCGCCTCTTCCACATTCGCGCGGTCGAGCATCATCAAATCAGCCAACTCGTCGATCACGATCATGATGTACGGCAGCGGCTCCTGGTTTACGTCCTCGAACAGATACTCACTGCCGTGATCGAACAGTTTGTTGAACTGGTCGATATTGCGCACGTGGTTCGCGGCCAGCAGCTTCAGGCGCCGCTCCATCTCGCGTACCGCGTTGCGCAGCGCATTCGCCGCGAGCTTCGCCTCGGTGATGATCGGCGTGAACAGATGCGGTATGCCTTCGTACATCCCCAGCTCCACGCGCTTGGGGTCAACGAGGATCATGCGCACCTGCTCCGGCGTGCTCTTGTACAGCACGCTCATAATCATGGCGTTGATCGCAACAGACTTACCTGAACCTGTCGAACCGGCAATCAGCACATGCGGCATCGAAGCCAGATCGCCCGTAACGATGCGTCCGCTGATGTCCTTGCCCAGCGCAATCGCCAGTCGCGACTTACTCTGCGCAAAGCTCTCGCATTCCACTACATCACGCAGCCAGATCGTTTCGCGCTCACGGTTCGGCACCTGGATGCCGACGGTCGACTTACCGGGCATGCGCTCGATCAATATCGACTCAGCCGCCATCGCAAGGCACAGATCATCTGCGAGTCCAGTTACACGCGCGTACTTCACGCCAGCATCGGGACGGAATTCGAAGGTGGTGACAACCGGGCCAGGGTTGATCTGCTCGACATTGCCGTCCACGCCGAACTCGGCGCACTTCTCCACCAGCACGCGTGCCTCGGCGCGCAGCTCATCCTCACGCACCTGCGCATGCTCCTCGCTGTGATACAGCAACGAACTCGGCGGCAGCTTGTAACCACGGATCGACTTCGGCAGAATCGTCACGGCAAGCTGGTTCGCATCGGCGCGCTCGCCGAACGCGATGTTCTGATCGCGGATGTTAGCAGTTGGCGAAGGCATCGCCGGCATCGACTGAGCAGGCACTGGCTTCGGTACAAGCTGTGGCTTCGGCAGGATCGGCGCAGGCGTATGACGCTCCGGCGCGTTCAACCAGTCGTCCTGCTGCTGCTGCGCCACAAAGGGCAGTTCACCACTTGTGCGGATGGGCGCAGCCGCGGCTGCAAGCTCCGCGCTGTAGGGAGCAACCGCTGCTGCCGCAACGTTGATGCCAGCAGCATCGGCAGCATCTACATGCGTGCGCGGCATCGTCTCCCACATGGAAGGCGGTTCGGTCGCGGTCGGGGTCTCATCTTCCATCAGCTCTTCCACCTCGCGCTTGCGGCGGCCGAACCAGTGGAAGAAGCTGCTCAGGATCGAGCCATTCGCAGTAGCTTGAGCAGGCTCTTCCGGAGCAGGAGCGGCGCTCGGCTGATAGCTGGCGAACGCACCGTCGACGTTGGCCTCCTGATGACGTTGGCGGCGTGTGGCGATGCCGTTGCTCAGGATGCTGAGGAAACCGAAGTGTGACGCAAACCACTCCCGCGCATTCGTCAGTGTGAAGCTCGTCGCAAGGTACAGCGACAACAGCACCATCAGGCCGCAGAGGATGGTCGTGCCGGGCAGATTCAGGTTCTTTACGAGTGCATCGCACAGCAGCCGGCCTTCCAGGCCAGCGATCGGCACAGCATGCTTGTAGTGCAGGCTGAAGGGCAGCAGAGCGATCGTTGCAGGCGCAAAGACGAGCCACAGCAGCAGGCCGCTGAGCCGCGACATCCCCGACCCAACAGGCCGCGAGCGCAGCCACGAGATGCCGATACTCAGCAGCACCACCGGTATAAACGCGACCGCAATACCGAGGGACTGCAGCAGCAGATCAGAGAGGTACGCGCCAAACGCGCCAGCCCAGTTGTGGACCGCATGCGGCCCGGCAACACTGCTGACGGAGTCCAGTGACGGGTCGCTCGGCGTGTAGGTGAGCAGCGAGAGGAGCAGAAGGCCGGCAACGACGATGACGACGAGACCCAGCATCTCGTTCAGTCTGCGGTTGCGGGTCGGTGCGATGGAAAGACGATTCGGCTTCATAGTTGGATGTGCGCGCGGTTGCAGTTTCTAACAGTTCGTCGCAGGCGATAGCTGCAGCCAAAAGAGAGGCTGTGCGAGGACGTTCAGTGCGAAGTTCTAACCAACCGGGAACAACCAGAGCAGTTTCATTGTTCCACGTTGCCGCGGCGGAAAACGTGGCGTCAGGCGGGGGAACCAGAGTGGTGACTATGGCCTTGGATCGCAACTTCCAGCCCGTGAAAACGAGCTGGTAAACTCCACGGTTTCTGTAGGCATCTACTGCAAAAGACGAGACGCAGCAGCGCCTCGGGCAGTTGCGGCGAAGCGGGGGCGCGGGGTTTTCGCGATTTCTCTCGTTTGTCGCTGGCGAAGGAGAATCGCTCTCAGCCAGCGGACCCCGTCGCCGCGTAGTCGCTTCGTGTAGAGTGTGCCTGGGGTTCCGAGCGATGCGCGCTGGGCGATTGTCGATGGGCCTGCTCTTCCTCATCTCAGGCACGTCCCACTTCCTCTTCTCACAGACCTATCAACGGATAATTCCGCCGTTCCTGCCTGATCCCCATACGATTGTCCTGTTGAGCGGGCTCGCGGAGATTGCGGGAGGACTTGGCGTCATCCTTCCGGGAAGGCGCCGAGCGGCAGCGTGGGGACTCGCGTGCATGCTCGTCGCTGTGTTCCCGGCGAACATCTACATGGCAATCCATCCGGAGCTGTTCCCACAGATACCGGGCTGGTTGCTGTGGTTCCGCCTGCCGCTACAGGTACCGCTGATCTGGTGGGCATATCGCTACACGCAAATCGAGGACTAGAGGTGCATCGGCCCGAAGTGCAGATACGCAACGACGGCGCTTGCCAGCAGGCAGTAGATGCCGAAGAGATGCCATTTGCCATGCTCCAGCCAACTGCTCAGCCAGCGCAGCGCGGCAAGACCGGCGAGGAAGCTGAAGAACATCCCAAACAGCGCTGCGACCATGCTGGCATGCAGATCAATCACCGCGCCTGTGGCTGCGGCGTCATGCTTGGCGTGTAGCAGGCGCAGCACCTCGCGCGCGATCACCGGCGGCGTAAGGATCACGGCCAGCGCGAAGGAGAACCGCTCGGCGCGCTCGCGGTTGGCGCCTGCAAGCAGGCCCGTGGAGATCGTCGCACCCGAGCGCGAGAAGCCGCGGAAGGGCAGGCAGATGGCCTGCACCGCGCCCATCCACCCTGCCTGGGCGAAGGTCACGTTCTCTCCCGAGCGTGAGATGGAGCGCTCGTAGGCGTTGGTGGCGGCGGCTTCGGCATCGCGCCCGGCCAGCCCGGCCCAGAGGATGAGGATGCCGACAGCGAACAGCGCAGCGGCGACGATGTCCAGCCGCCCGAAGAGGTCTTCGATCTGCGCCTTCGGTGCGTTCGGGAAGGCGAGGTGCGCGACCAGCTTCTGCAGCGGGTAGCCGATGACGCCGGTGAGCAGCGTCGCCCAGATGGCGCGCACCAGGAAGCGCTTGAAGGCGTCCTCGGCGGAGAAGTAGGCGCGCTTCCACTGCGTCCAGAAGTAGACGATCACGGCGAACATCGTTCCGGTATGGAGCATGACCAGCACGAGCGTCATCTCCGGCGAGGTCGGGTCGAGTCCGAGGAGCTTTTCAGCCACGACCACGTGCGCGGAGCTTGAGACAGGAAGCAGTTCGGCGAGACCTTGCACGATCGCCAGCACGAGAACCTTGAGCAGTGACATAGAGTTCGATTCTAAAGCGAAGCGAGGGCGAAGGATGTGAATCGCCGGGGAGGGGATATCCCTCCCCCCTCCCTATGTAGCGGAGGGATCTAGCGGAATCAGTCACTTACGGGGTGATCCCGGGGGTAAGCGACTGATTCTGTATAGGGTTACTGGTATGATCTGGATAACAAAGGGGATAGAGGATAGGGGATAGAGGATAGTGAAAGAAGCTTCTTCGCCCTCTACTTCTATTGTAGCCAGCCTGGCCCGGGAAGTTGTAAAGAATTGGCAGGGCTTAGTTGTCTGGATTGAATGGGTTACAGGGCTGCCACCACGCGGAGGGCTTGACAGTATTTTCACCGGAGCTTGTGAGGCGTTCGCGGGTCAGCAGCATCCAAAGCTGAATGAAGACGATCACGCTGGAAGAGCACTTTGTCACTGAAGGATTTTTGAAGGCCACCGGTGCCTATGGCGAGGGCACGCCGACTGGCCTGCGGGTGATGCGGGACAAGCTGCTGGACCTCGGCGCAGGCCGCATCGCGGCGATGGATGAGGGCGGCGTGGATCTGCAGGTGCTGAGCCTGGCGACGACGGGGATCGAGTCGCTGGCCGCCACCGAGCAGGCCGCGGTGCTGCGCGAGGTGAACGACGAGGCCGCGGCGTCGGTGAAGGCGCATCCGGAGCGGTTCGCCGCGTTTGCGACGGTGGCGCTGAAGGCTCCGGAGACAGCCGCGAAGGAGCTGGAGCGCTGCGTGACGCAGCTCGGCGCGAAGGGCCTGATGGTCAACGGCACGGTGACGACCGAAGGCGGCGAGGTGCTCTTTATGGACGCGCCGCGGTTCCTCCCGGTGCTGGAGGCGGCCGAGTCGCTGGGCGTGCCGGTGTACATCCATCCCGCGCCGCCGCCGAAGGCCGTGTGGGATGCGTACTACTCCGGTCTGCCGGGCGAGACCGGCTTCATGCTCTCAATCGCCGGCTGGGGCTGGCACTCGGAGACGGCGATCCACCTGCTGCGGCTGGTGCTGGCAGGCGTCTTCGACCGGCTGCCGAAGCTGAAGGTGATCGTAGGGCACATGGGCGAGATGCTGCCCTACGCTTTGGCGCGATCGAATGGCGGCCTGTCGGCAGCGGCCACGCACCTGCAGCGCAGCGTGACGCAGACGCTGCTGGATCAGGTCTTCCTGACGACGAGCGGCTACTTCACGCGTCCACCATTCGAGTGCTGCCGCGAGGTGATAGGGCTGGAGCGGATGATGTACTCGGTGGACTACCCGTTCAGCCCGAACACGCGCGGCAAGGATTTTCTGGCATCGCTGGGGATGAGCGAGAGCGACTTGGATGCGCTGCGCGGGGAGAACGCGGCGAAGGTGCTGGGGTTGTAAGTGGAAGATCACGAGAAGCCGTTTATAGGGATCAATCCTGGCTTGCCACTGAAGCTCAATGAGTGACTCGCCCTGATATCGCCAAGTGAGAATTAGAATCGCTGGCGATAAGAAAGCAGATGCTGACTTACGAGGACTAATCAAATTATGGCGTGGGTTCTAGCTCTTGGGAGAGGAACCCCACCAGAGTTGGTGTGAACGTTGGATCGTTAGCGACCCTGGTATGGTCTCCGTTTTTAATCGCCAGCCGAGCATTCACAATCGCGTCCACCAGAACTTCAGGACGCTGCGCCAAGGGATCTTGGTCCCCGACTATGACCAGAGTTGGGGCTGTAATGGATTTAAGCGTAATGGGCGTGGCGTGGAACATTCTTGCCTGCGCCGCCAGTGCCAGACGGTCCGCCCCGCACATATCGACGAAGGCTCTGATGGCTTGCACCGCAGGATGTTGAATCGTAGAGGAGTCTTCGGCAAGCATCGCTTCGACAATGGCTTCAAACGGCAACATCCGGCTGTCGATGCCCCCCAGGATGACCGCACTTTCACCAATACCCCCGACGATCAGGCGGCGCACGCGTGGCTCTCGGCTGGCGACGATCAGGGCGACGATGGAGCCCATCGAGTATCCGACAAGATCCACCTGAGAGACACTCAAAGTATCCATCAACTCGGACACATCGAGCGCCATTCGTTCCTCGCCATAGAATCGAGAGTCGTGCGGCTTATCGGATTCACCGTGACCACGCGCGTCAAGAGCAACGACGTGTCGGCCTGCTGCAACCAGAGCTTTGACCACGCCAGGAATAACCCAATTGATTTGGGTGTTGATGCCATACCCGTGGCAAAGCAACACAGGCGTCCCTCCGTTTTCCTGACCCCATTGTTCATAGGCGAGCGAGACACCATCAGACGCAGTAAATCGAAACATTTTTCTCTCCAAAATAAGTAGGTTGGGCCTCGCTCTGGCGATTGACCTGGCATGTCGCGGTTGTGCTGGCCGAAGTGGATCGACGACGCCAGAGCGAGGCGGCGCTCTATCTATCAAGCAATCGTCAAACGCTTACACCTGAGCCGATCCACCGTCTGCAAAGACCTCGCTTCCAGTCATGGAGCGGCTGTCGTTGGAGGCCAGGAAAAGCGTCACAGCGGCGACATCTTCGGGATCACTCACGCGTCCAAGAGGCGTCTGGCTGACGAAGCTGGCGTACAAGGCATCCTTACCACCCGCTAACTCTCCCAGATGTCGAAGGGCGGGCGTATCGGTAGCGCCGGGCGACAGAACATTCACCCGAATACCCGTACCCTTGAGATCCAATGCCCAACTGCGGGCAAGGTTGCGGATCGCCGCTTTACTGGCACTGTAAGTGCTGAAAGCCGGTGTTCCCGTCACGCCGGCCGTCGAGCCGGTTACGATAATCGAGCCACCAGCCTGCATCAGCGGAAGCGCCTTCTGAACGGTGAAAATCGTCCCCTTCACATTGACATCAAAGGTCAGGTAGTAGGCCTCTTCTGTGATGTGTCCCAGGGGTTCCAGTGTTCCCAGGCCCGCGTTTGCGACGAGTACGTCAATACGTCCGTGGCCGGCCTTCACAGCAGCGTAGAGACGGTCCAGATCAGCGAGCTTGGATACGTCGCCTTGCACTCCCGTTACATTGCCACCGATTTCCTTAACGGCCTTATCCAACTCTTCCTGCCGCCGCCCCGTGATGTAGACGTATGCGCCCTCGGAGACGAACAGCTTTGCCGTCGCCAGACCAAGGCCACTATTGCCGCCCGTAACGACTGCGACTTTCCCTGTTAGCTTTCCCATGTTCCGACCTTTCGTGTGACATAAATCGTTTGTTCGGCCTCCGCTTGCGAACCCTATGCTCGCTTTGTGGTCCCAGCGGGAGATTCCGTAATTTCCTTTCATTAAGCCTAGTCCAGAGATTTACAATGGACTAGTACCTACTTTTAGGTAAGTATCAAGTTTCTTTTGGGAGCCTGTAGATGTCTGATTGCGGATTGGATGTGGCGCTGGCAGTGATCGGAGGAAAGTGGAAGATGCTTATCCTTTACCATGTGTGCCACGGAACTCGGCGGTTCGGCGAACTTCGACGGCTACTTCCGGGCGTCAGCGAGAAGATGCTGATACAGGATTTGCGGCAGATGCAGGAGAGTGGCCTGCTCGTCCGGAAGGACTACAAGGAGCTTCCGCCAAAGGTGGAGTATTCCATCACGCCATTCGGAAGGGCACTGGGACAATCACTGCTCCCGCTTTGCGCCTGGGGAGTTAGGAATAGGAAGCGCGTGTTAGGAGCGAAGTCTCCCAGGAACACGGCTGCGTGAACACGCTGGGCAGGCGGAATGCATGCATAGAAACCATGTCACGGCTGCGCGTCGCTGGGGCGACGCTTCGCTCAGAATGACAGGTTTGGTTGGGATGGATCAGCCGTAACTTTTGTCAGTCCCTGTCGCTGCCGTAGATCGGTATCCCCTGCGCGACCTTGAAGGCGATGGCCTCGGCGCGGGTGGCGTAGTCGGACTTGGGATAGTCGTGCAGCAACTGGTCGGCGATGGCCTGGCAGTTCTTCGCAGCGGCGTCGGAGTGGTGCTGGTCGTCGTCGACCTTGTACATAGTGACGAGCACGCCCTGCCGATACGCAGCGTCGTACAGCGCCTCCGCGGTCTTTGGCCCGCCGGGGTACTGGCTGGCGTACTTCAGGTAGACGTTCGACTCCATGTCCGGGCAATGCGGCAGCCCCTGCCAGTCGCCGCAGAGCTTCGCGTCGATCAGGTCGAACGCAGCGCGCGCGGCGAAGTCGCTGTTGGGGTACAGCTTCATCACCTTGCGCAGCTCGCCGTCGTAGAGCTGCGGGCGCAGGTAGGCATCCTGCTCATGCGCGCTGGGCAGCGTGGAGATGTCGAGCTTGTCGAGCTGCCAGCGGATGTCGGCGGCGCGAAAGAGAGCTTCGGGTGCAAGCGGCGAGTCGGGGAAGTAGTCGACCACGCGCTGATAGAGGCGGTGCGCAGCGGCTGCGGCGCCCGTGGGCGGATTAGGGTGTGCGGCCTGCGACTCGTACTCGGCCGCTGCGCCGAAGAGGATCAGGTCGCCATGCGGTGTGCTTGGGCCGACGATGCCCTTGTTGCGAATCCAGCCGGAGCTGGGGTCGGGACTGTCCTTGGGGTCTTCGAACTCGGGCTTGGAGTCGGGGTCGGCGTCGTCCTTGGCGTCGGTGTTGGCGAAGACGTCGACCCAGTCGCCGTTCTTCTGTTGAACCACAACCTCATGCCCAGGCGCGACGGTTGTGATGGGCGGCGTCGAGCTGTCGGCCATCACATAGACGTTCGCCGTGTGCAGCAGCGTGGCGCGGTTTGCGTTGTCGTAGCCGGAGGCGTTGCGGTCGCCCTTGCGGTGCTGCGCGAAGGATGCGGTGGTGAACGCGAGCAGGAGAAGTGATCCTCCCACCTTAGCAACGATGGAGCCGTCGCGAAGATGGGGCACCCGGGGTGGAGGAGCAGTTGGCATGGCTACCAGCTTAGACGGTTGTAGCGAGCGGTTCGGATTCGAGTTCGGCGCGAAGGTTGGGGTCGATGTTGCCGCCCGAGACGATGGCGACGATCTTCTTTGCGGGCGGTAGCTCGTCCGCATGAAAGAGCGCGGCGGCGAGTGTGATCGCGCCCGAGGGCTCGGCAACGATGTTCGTTGCGTCGAGGATGAGGCGCGTGGCGCGGCGGATTTCGGCTTCTGTCACCGTCACAATCCCATCTGTAAATTTAAGGATGTGCTCGAAGTTCAGCGTGCCGAGCGATTGCGTACGCAGGCCGTCGCAGAGCGTGCGGCTGGTGTCGGCGGCGGGCCACTCGGTCAGGGTCTTCGTCTCGAAGGACTGCTTCGCGTCGGCCGCCAGCGCAGGCTCGCAGCCGTAGACCTTCGGCGCGGCCTCGTGCAGCGACTCCGCGAGAAGCTTGATGCCGGTGGAAACACCCGAGAGCAGGCCGCCGCCGGAGACGGGCGAGAGCACGAGGTCAACATCGGGAAGCTGTTCGAGGATCTCGACGCCGCACGTGGCTTGCCCTGCGATGATGGCGGGGTCGTCGTAGGGCGGCACCATCGTATAGCCGTGCGCGGCTTCGAGCTCTTCGGCCTTCAGCTTGCGGTCGCTGCTGGCGTTGCCGACGAGGACGATCTCGGCGCCGAGCGCGGCGGTGGCCTCGCGCTTGACCTGCGGCGAGTTCGAGGGCATCACGATGACAGCCTTCGAGCCGAGCGCCTTGGCCGAATAGGCCACGCCCTGCGCGTGGTTGCCAGAGCTGTAGGTGATGACGCCGCGCTGAAGCTGCTCGGGCGAGAGTTGCGCGATCTTGTTGTACGCACCACGCAGCTTGAAGCTGCCGATGGGCTGCGCGGACTCGTCCTTCAGGTAGATGGCAGCGCTGGGCGGCGTGATGCCGGCAGCGCGCAGGCGCTCGGGGTCGAGCTGGATAAGAGGCGTGCGGACCGCGGCGGGCGCGATGCGGGTATGGGCTGCGCGGATTTCGGCGAGGGTGATCATCTCAACTTGATTGTAGTGCCGCGCAGAACCGCAGGTCTCTCCACTGCGCTCCGCTCCGGTCGAGATGACAATGTATGGGAAATCGGGGCTAGGACTGCGACGCCTCCAGCAGCTCTGCGAAGAAGTGCGTGAGCCGCAGGTTGTCCATCATCGTGGGGCCTTTGCCGTCCATGTCTAGGTGCGAGATCACCGGCGAGATCAGCATCGCCTTCAGGTCGCCGTGCGGGATGTCCTTCGCCAGCCACAGGCTTTCTGCGGCGGGGATGATGTTGTCGCCCTCGCCGTGCAGCAGATACACCGGCACCTTCAGGTAGTGCAGGCAGCCGTGCGGGCTCACGGTCGTGGCGTAGTCCAGGTGCTTCAACTCGCTGGCCGCCAGCAGGGCCTTCGTCTCCGGCGAGTTGATGTCCATCAGCTCGCGTGCGAGCTTCGCCTCGTCAGGTGGGAGCTTGGCCATCGCGGCGTGCTCCAGCGCGGGCTCTTCGTACAGATGATCGCGCAGCACCAGCCGTTCGGCCTCGACCTGCTGCGGCGTGTAGTTCACGGGCATAAAGTCCTGCAGGTGCTGGTACTCGATAACCAGTGGGCCATACTCATGCGGCGTCAGGTGCTCGATGGTGCCGTCGGGGCGCGGGTCGTTGCCGGTGCGGTAGAACGCGGCAACGCGTTCCATCGAGTCCTGCGAGCCGACGGCAGCGACGAACTTGATGTGCGGCGCATACGTCGGTTCGGCTGCGGCCATCAGCGACAGCCCGCCCGAAAAGCTGAGGCCGAGGATGCCGACCGGCTGGTTGGTGTTGTTGGCGAACCATGCGGCCGTGTCGCCGATGGTGGTGATCGTGCTGGCATCGACGTGGTAGTCGTCGATGTGCGGCAGCTCCGGCGTCAGCACGCGCAGGCCGGTGGAGGCCATCGCGCGCGCGAAGGCGATCATCCGCGGCTCGTCCATGCCCAGGTGGTGCACGCCGTGCAGCACGACGAGCGGAGGCGCATCCGGCTCATCCGCCGGCGCATACAGCCGCGCACGGATCGGGCCGTCCGCAAGCGGCAGCGTCACATCCGTCACGGTAACGGGGTGTGTAAAGTGCAGCAGCAGGCCGGGGACAGGCTTGGTCGCGACCTGGTCCAGCACCGCAACGGCCTGCAGATGACGCCGCACCGTCGGCCAGCAAAACGCTGCGACGAGGACGAAGGCGATAAGAACAAGATGCAGGCGGCGCGGACGGCGAGGGCTAACGTTGGGTCCCATGTGTGTTGGAACCAGTCTAGCGGTGCAGCCGCATCAGCACGATAGCAAGGAGAACAACCGCGGCCAAGCCCAGCAGCAGTGTGCCGCCCAGCAGGTACGTCAGCCGCTGCGATTGGCCTTCGAGCCGCGTGATGCGCTCCTCGATCGTGTTCATCGACATCCGCGTGGACTGCACCTCGGCAGCGACCGCATCCACGCGGGAGATGTTGGTGGTCAGCAGCTCGGTCTGCTCCATCAGCTGGCTGCGCAGGTTGGTGTGCGCCGTGCTCACCTTGGCGAGCTCGCCGTGCAGCGCTTCGAGGTGCGCGAGCGCCTCTTTGCTCTCGCCGCTGGTAACGCCCATCGAAGCGGCCAACTGCGTCAGCAGCTCAACCACGATGCCGATCCAGCCAGCCTCGGGGATAAACTTCATCGCGCCGCCGAGCAGCTTTGCCCATTTATTGGTGGTGTTGGACATAGGTTATTTCGTGCCGAGAAACGTCACAGTCCTGCGGTTGCGGTGGATGATGACCCACACGATATTGCACAGCAGGATCGCTGTGATGATGCCCATCGACCAGACGCAGTAGATGCACCACTTCTCCAGGATGTACGCCTCCATATAGGTTAGGAAGGCGGCGAAGGCGAAGCCGATCTCCGCGAGCTGCAGAGTCAGCCACGGCAGCTTAGTGAGCGCTGTCAGCGCGATCACGCCATAGCCGATGATGCCGAAGATCGCCACCGGGATGTGAACCTTCTTGCTGCCCGGGGCCTCATCGAAGCT
Organism: Granulicella sp. 5B5; assembly: GCF_014083945.1. GTDB lineage: Bacteria > Acidobacteriota > Terriglobia > Terriglobales > Acidobacteriaceae > Granulicella. The sequence continues at coordinate 2,745,601 of NZ_CP046444.1, forward strand.
GGTCGGCGGAAAGACGGCGAAGCGCGAATGGTTCACCGCGCCGCAGTCGAACTTCTCGGTCACCGCACAGGGTGGCGCCTGCGAGGGGTCCTGATAGTGGATGCGCAGGGCTAGGGCTGAGTCGATAAGGCCGGCGATGGCGAGTAGTGCGATGAGATAACGCATACAACTCCTATTGTAGGGTCTCAAAGCCGCGCGGGCGGCCAGAGTGATGCAGACGAAAGGCGCTAGGCCTTCTTTGCGTTGGATGCAAACAGAGCGGAGGCCCGAAGGCCTCCGCCTGTGGATGCTGCATGGAGGTTTACTGCGGCTCAACGCAGCAACATTTTTAAGCGGTTGTAAGCTAAAGAAGTACTGGCGCGGGTTGTCTCACGCGCCCGGGAGTGAGGACGTTTTGGATACTTTGCATCTGTGGAATGGGTTGAACGAGGGCCAGCAGGCGACGGCCTGGGTGGAGTCTCACCTGGCGGCCTGCCGGGAAAAGATTGCCGGGCTGCTGGCCGTACCCGGAGAGCGCACGGTCGCCAATACGCTGCAGCCGTATGACGCCGCCTGCTGGCATCTCCGCATGGCCGGCAGCCAGAGCGGCGTTATGTTCATGGTCCATCCGCAGGCCGAGGTGCGCGACGCCGCGCAGGCCTGCTCACAAGCCATCAGTGCCGAGGCGACAGCGCTCAGCCTCAACCGCGAGGTCTACGAGGCGCTGCAAGCGCTCGACCCCAGCGACGAAGACGAGGCGACGAAGTACTACATCGACCGCGCCCTGCTCGGCTACCGGCTCTCCGGCGTGGACAAGGACGAGGCCACCCGCGAGCAGATCCGCGCCCTCGCCGACCGCATGACCGAGCTCAGCATGAACTTCAGCCGCACCGTGCAGGACGACGTCCGCAAAATCGAGGTCGCCGACGCGGAAGAGCTGCGCGGCCTGCCGCAGGATTACCTCGCACGCCACGGCATCAGAGAGTCCAACGGCAAGCTCATCGCAGAAGCGCCGGTCGTGCTCACCACCGACCCGCCCGAGATGTCGCCCGTGATGACCTACGCGGCCAGCCGCCAGCTGCGCCGCAAAATGTACCTCGCCTACAACGATCGCGGCTACCCGGCCAACAAGCAGGTGCTGCTCGACCTGCTGACCGCACGCAAGCAAATGGCGTCGCTGCTCGGCTTCCGCAGCTGGGCCGACCTCGCGACCGTCGATCAGATGATGGGCTCGGCCGCCAACATGCGCAGCTTCCTCGGCGAGGTCGAAACCGCCGCGCGCGAGGTCGCGCAGCGCGAGTTCACCGAACTGGAGGCCTTCGTCGGCGAGCGCGACGCCAGCGCCCTCCCGCTCACGCTCTCCGACGCCCGCTTCTGGGAGGAGCAGTTCCGGCGCACCCGCTACGACTTCGACTCGCAGAGCGTGCGCCCCTACTTCCCGTATGAGCAGGTCGAAGCCGGCATCCTCGCCACCGCCGGACGGCTCTTCGGCGTGAAGTTTGTGCGCAACGAGACCGCAACCGTCTGGGCCCCCGGCGTCAAGGCCTTCGACGTCGTCGACAACCTCGCCGCCTCGCACGAGTTCGGCGCCGTCGTCGGCCGCATCTACCTCGACATGCACCCGCGCGAGGGCAAGAGCAAGTGGTTCTCGGAGTGCTCGCTCGTCGGCGGTGTGCTCGGTCGGCAGTTGCCTGAAGCTTCGCTCGTCTGCAACTTCCCCGAGCCAAAGGACAGCGACGCGGGCCTCATGCAGTACTCCGACGTCGTCACCTACTTCCACGAGTTCGGCCACCTGATGCACGAGGTCCTCGGCGGCCGCCAGCGCTGGGCCGCGCAGAGTGGCATCACCACCGAGGGCGACTTCGTCGAGGTCCCCAGCCAGATGCTCGAGGAGTTCTTCGAAGATGCCGACCTGCTGCGCACCTTCGCGAAGCACTACCAGACCGGCGAGCCGATCCCGTACGACGTCGTCGCGAAGATGACGAAGGCCAGCGCGCACGGCCGTGCGCTCGGCACGCTCACGCAGGTGATGTACGCGACCTACTCGTTGGAGACGCACGACCGCGATGTCAAGGAGCTCGATCTCGACACGCTGCTGCGCGAGGGCTACGACCGCTTCTCGCGCTACCAGTTCGTCGAAGGCAACCGCATGTACGCAGCCTTCACGCACCTCGTCGGCTACACCTCCAACTACTACACCTACCTCTATGACAAGGTCATCGCGCTGGAATTCTTCACCCAGTTCGACCTCAAGAACCTCGTCGAAGGCGATACTGCGATGCGCTATCGCCGCGCTGTGCTGGAGCCCGGCGGCTCCAAGCCCGCGCGCGAACTCGTGCAGGGCTTCCTCGGCCGCGAGGTCAGCATGAGCGCGTTGCGGGGCTGGATCGGCCGCGAGTTTGCCTGAGAGCAGGGAACCCCACAATAGCGAAGGCCTCGTCCATGGACGAGGCCTTCGTGCGTGCTGCGCTGACCTGGGGGCTAGCGGGATTTGGCTTTCTTTGCGGCGGGTTTGCTCTTGGCCGCGGGTCTTTTGGCAACCGGCTTGGCGACTTTCTTCGCAACCGATTTCGCAACAGTCTTGGCAGCTTTCTTCGGGGCTGGTTTGGCTGCCGTCTTCTTCGCCGCTTTCTTGGCGACTGGCTTGGCAACCGGTTTTGAAACCTTCTTTGCCAGCACCGGTTTTGCCGCGGGCTTGCTCGCCTGCTTCTTCGCCGCCGGCTTAGGAGCAGGCTTTGCACTGGTCTTGGCAGGTGCCTTCACCGCAGGTTTAGCAGTCGTCACAGGCACCCTCGCCGCGACTGGCTTCGGTGACACTGGCTTGGCCGCGGATTTGGCAGCTTCTACCTTTGCCGGGGCCTTTACCGGGGCAGCTTTCTTCGCCACCTCAACAGGCGCAGCCTCAGGCTCCTTTGCCGCAGGCGGCTCCGCAGGTTCCGCCGCGTGGACCACCGTCGTCTTCAGCGTCGGAGCAATGCTGCCCTCGACGTTTTCGGTGCTCTGGCGCAGAGCATGGACCACCACGCGCAGCATCTCTTCTTCCGGAGCGGGCTTGCCCGTCCAGATCTCGAACTGCCGTGCACCCTGCTGCACAAACATCTCCACACCGGAGATCACATGGATGCCCTTCTGCTTCGCCATCCGCAGCAGCGGCGTCTCAATCGGGTTGTACACCAGGTCGAACACATACCGCGCCACCAGGTCTTCAGGCCCCAGCGGTAGCGGGGTCTTGTTGCCCGCCATGCCGATCGGTGTCGCGTTGATGATCACGTCGAACCCGGCCTTCGCCACGGCCTCGCGCTTGATCACCTTCGCGCCAGCCTGCTTCGCCAGCTTCTGCGCCGTCTCCGGCGTGCGGTTCAGGATCGAAACCTCCGCGCCCTTGTCGCGACAGCCAAACACCGCCGCCCGCGCCGCGCCGCCTGCGCCCAGCACCAGCACTTTCGCGTTCTTCAGGCTGATGCGCCTCTCCAGCGGATTCAGGATGCCGGCCACGTCCGTGTTGAAGCCGTAAAACTTGCCGTCCTGCGCACGCAGGATCGTGTTTACTGCACCGATTTTCTGCGACAGCGGGTCCGTGCGCTCCAGGAAGGGAATCACGTCGATCTTCAGCGGCATCGTCACGCTCAACCCCTGGATCGGGATCTCGCGCATCAGCTTGAACAGGTCGTCCGCCTTGCTCGTCTGCAGCGCCAGGTAGACGGCGTTGACCGTCTCGCGGCGGAAGGCCGTGTTCATCATCAGCGGCGAGAGCGAGTTACGGATCGGATTGCCAGCGACGCCGTACACCTTCGTCGCGGCATCCACCTGGTCAATGCGGTAGGTCTCGATGAGCGTGCGCGCGGCAATCTGTCCCGGCGCAGTCTCCTCGCCCTGGCTGGCGGCGGCAAACGTAAACGCCGACCCTGCCCGCAGACCCAGCACGCGCGAGATGATCCCCGCATCGCCCATGCAGATACCCACCACGGACGAGCCCGGATGGTCTTCCATCTTCTCTAGGAAGCGCATCAGCGTCAGGTTGTCCGAGAGCGAGCGCGCCGTCGGGCACACCTTCACAAAATCCGGCGCAAACGGCTCGGTGCGCTTATAGATCGCGTCTAGGTCTTTGGTCGCCTGAAAGTCGTGGTGCGAAATGATCACGGCCGCGCCAGCCTCGCGCAGCTTGTCTACCGTGGTCTTCGGCAGTTTCTCGATGGCTTCGAGCTCGATGTCCACCAGCTGGAACCCGGCCTCGGCGGCCTTGATCAGCACCTCGAGCGCGGCAGCGGCAGAGCCTTCGAAGCGGCCACCGTTGTCCTTGCAGCGGCAGGTGGCGACCACAGTCGCAGCCGTGTTTTCAGCAAGATAAGCCTTGAACTTGGGCAGCGCCGCGAGCGGTTTGGGCAGATAATCCAGCCGGAACTCCAGGAACGTGGTCTCTTTAAGCACCTCGGTCGCTTTTTCGAGGAACTCCTCGGGAGTACTACCGGTGATCGCAACGCAGATTTTGCCGATCCGCGAACGAAGAAGATGAGAGGCGATTTGGGTCGTTGTCGTCATGAAAGCTAACGCGGTATCGTAACGCCGAAGTATCTCCAGCGCAAGGGGTTCCGGCGCAAAAGGTGTCTTTGTACTGAGGAAAACCCGGCCTTTGCGGCGCGGCGCACGGAACGCTGCCGGATTGGACGCCAAATTAATACAAAGGTTGCGCCAAAACCCCTGCAAAATGACGGTTTTCGCACGATCTTCGGAACGGGAACCGAGGAGGTCAACACTATGAAAGATTGTGGAAGATCACTGGCAACCAAAAGCCTCATTTGGAGTCTAATAAAGTAATCGAGAGGCTTTTCTACATTTGTCCCACCTGTAATACCTTCCCTAACTTTGTCCCTGTTTTTGGGACGACCCTCAAACATTTCCTCATACCCTCCCCCCTCCCCAACGAAGCCTCTCATGGCCCCGCCCGAAAGCGGGGCCCATTCCTTTAAGGAACGTCGGATTGATTAGCCGTTTGAAGGGGCGGGACTTTCAGTCCCGCCGTAATCTCAATCCTTTTGATGTGGCTTTAGCCTCTGAGGAAATCAAGTCTCCCTAACAACCAATCTCCAGCGTAAAAAAGAAGCATGGCTGCAGACGTTCTCTCCATCAAAGCGTGGGACCAGTATCCGTGGCTGCAGGCCGGATTCAGCACACGGCAGGGTGGTGCTACTTCTGTCTACGGAGCGCCCGGCGAGATGAACCTCGGCTGGACGAAGGAAGACGACCCCGGGATCGTCGCAGCCAACCGCGAGCGCATGGTCAGCCTCGTTGCACAAACGCCCGCGTCCGATTGGCAACTCGTCACCATGCGCCAGGTCCACGGCGGCACGGTCACTCGCATCGAGCGCGACGGCTCCCCACTCGCGACCCCCGAAGGCAAAGCCATCGTTGAAGCCGATGGCCTCGCCACCAACGAGCCCGGCCTGATGCTCGGCGTGCAGACCGCCGACTGCGTCCCTGTGTTGCTCGCCGACACGCGCCTGCACACCGTCGCAGCCATCCACGCTGGCTGGCGCGGCACACTCGCCCGTATCGCAGAGCACGGCGTCGCCGCCATGGAGCGCGACTTCGGCTCACACCCGCAGGACATCGTCGCCGCCATCGGCCCGGCCATCCGCCGCTGCTGCTTCGCCGTCGGCAACGAGGTGCGCGACAAGTTCACCGCGGAGTTCCTCTACGCCCCCGATCTCTTCGTCGAAGACCTCATCGACGGCAAGCCCCAGCTCTTCATGGACCTCCACACCGCCAACCAGCGCCAGCTCATCGGCGCAGGCCTGCCGCCGGAGTCCATCACCACCCTCGCCGAGTGCTCCGCCTGCACTCGCACCGCCGCCGGCCATCGCCGCTACTTCAGCCACCGCGCCGAACACGGCATCACCGGCCGCATGATGAGCGTGATCGGCATCGCAGAAAGCGAATAGTCCAGCAATTTCGTAGAGAAATCGCAAACTCTCGGTGCTATCGTTGACACATGGAAGTGACGCTGACCATCCCGGAAGCCCTCGCCGAGCAACTCACCACTGCCGGCAAGGACCCTGCCCGCGCTGCCTTGGAAGCGCTTCTTGTTGAGGGGTACAGGACCCATATGCTTTCCGAAGGCGAGATCAAGCGCATCCTCGGTTACGGCACACGGATGCAGGTACACGCACTGCTCAAGGAGCATGACGTGCCTCTTAACTACACCCTGGAAGACCTCGAGCAGGATCGTGAAACCCATCGATATCTTGACAAAGTCCGAAGCAAATCTGCGGCATGATCTTCGTTGCAGATACCGGCCCGCTCAACTATCTCATTTTGATCGGTCACATCGATATCCTGCGGCCCCTCTATGGCGAAGTCGTTATCCCTCCCGCTGTGCAGCAGGAGATGCTGGCCTCACTAGCTCCGCCCCTCGTCAGGTCATGGATGAGTGACCCGCCTCCTTGGCTCGAGGTCCGCACTCCTGGCCGTCTGGATATCGCACTCAATCCGATGCTCGATGAGGGAGAGTGGGAGGCTATCGCTCTGGCTTACATGGCCGGGCAGGGCAGCGTCGTCCTCATCGACGATCGTGTCGGCCGTCTCGAAGCATCTCGCTTGGGTTTTCGAGTGACAGGCACTCTCGGTATTTTGGAACAGGCGCACAAGCGTGGACTGCTCAATATCCGCGATGCCATCCAGCTTCTCCGCACGACAAACTTCAAAGCATCGGAAGCCCTGCTACAGAGTTTCTCCGATCTGAAATAGGTCTTGCGCCGTAATCTAACCAGCCTTGCACAACTCCGTAAACAGCTCCTCGCGATGCTCCAGCGCAAACCGGTCGAGCGACCGCAGGCTGCGCGCATAAAAGAACACCGCCAGCCCCGCGAACACAGCGAAGATCGGCACCAGGAACCAGTCCACCTTCAGATACACCGCCAGCCCCACCGGCACCGCCGCCAGCAGCGCCGACCCGAACAGGATGCCCATCCCGATCAGCGCGCTCAGCTGCGAGACCTGGTTTCTGCCCACCTTGCCAAAGGCGATCTTCTTCGGCGCCGTGATCGACCGCCGATTGCCCACCAGCGTCGTCAGCAGCATCGTCCCGCCCGCCCACAGCACGGTCGAGAGCGCATAGCTCATCCGTGGCAGCCCCGCCGAGTAGACGATGATCGCGAACGTCGCCACCACCTCAACCCCCGCGAGCAGAAAGTTCAGCAGGTTCTTCCCCAGCAGCACCTCGCTCATCCGTACCGGTGCCAGGTAGTAGAACTGCACGCCAGTGCCCTCCAGCCCAAACGAGTTGTAGCTGTACGTGCCCACGGCCAGCAGCGTGTACGCCACTGCGGCAGGGAACACCCAGCTCGCACTGCCGCCGCGCCCCGCAAACCGTGAAGCAAAGATCAGCACCAGAAACACCGGCGCAATCAGCCCATACAGAATGCCCGTATTGCGCCGCACATACAGCAGCTCCTTGCCCAGCTGCGCCATCACCACCGGCGGCAGTCCAAATGTGCGCTCATGCCCGCTCGCCATCGCAGGAGCAAGCTCACGCGGCGCCGGGGCCTTCGTCGCAGCGGTCTTCACCGTCTTGCGCGACACAGCATTCGCGCTGTCGGAGAGGTTTTCGCCACGAAACTCCGTCTGCATCCGCAGCGCAAACACCATCAGAAACACCGCCGCATAGCCCGCGCACGCCAGCGTCAACTCAACGAACTGTACGCTTGCTGCATGGCTGGCCGCGAGCAAAGAGTTCGTCGTGATCTCCGGCGGCAGCCACGTCAAGAACGGCGCAACGCGGTGCGACCACTCCGCTACCATTCGCAGGTGCGCCGGCGACACGTGATGGCTGCCGCGCCGTCCATACGCCGGATTGAACGTCAGGTTCGCCCACTGGAACCCCAGCGACACAATAAAGATCATCGCCGTAAAGACCTCCCGCGCACGCCGCGTCGCCAGCCAGCGGTCCACCCACGCAAACACCATCCGCGAGAACAGCACATTCGTCGCGGCGAATACCGCCATCGCCGCCAGCGCATACAGCCACAACCCCGGCGCCGTCACGATGATCCCCGCAGCGATGCTCAACGCCATCAGCGTTCCAATCACATTCGCCGGCGACAGCAGCCCAAAGCACAGCCGTATGTACACATAGTTCCGTACCGTCAGCGGAAACCGGATCAGCTCCGTCGGATCGAACGTGCTGCCCGGCTGCCCGAGCTGGATGTTCAGCAGCTGGCAGTACGAAAACGTCGCCCACAACAGCCACACAATGTGGTCGAGCTGTTGTTTATGCGTGAACACTCCCGCAAATAGCCCTACCAGGATGCTCGGCCCAATCGCCATCCCCGCGAGCACCGGGATCAGCAGTATCCGTCCCACCAGCTCGCCCGCGCCGCCCTTGCGCCGAAACCCGTTTACCAGTATGCGCCAGCGCAGCCACGCAATCGCCGCAAACTGTTCGCGAGTCTGCGCTGCGGTCCATCGCCCGCTGCCCGGGGTCAACTCGCCGCGACTCAACTCAGCCATGTCAGCTCCTGCTCAGGATGCGTCACTCCCGCCTCGCCGCCCACCACGTTCAGAAAGATCTGTTCCAGCGTCAGCACGCCACCTGTCTGCGGTGGTTGTCCATCGGCCGTTGGCGCGAGCCGCGCCTGCACACCCGCCCGCAGCTCATCCAACGACCCATGCGCCACAATGTGCCCACGATGAATGATCGCAATATGCGAGCACAGCCGCTCCACAATCTCCAGCACATGCGACGTCAAAAAGATCGTCGCTCCGCGCGCGATCATGTTCTGCAGCATCGTCTTCAGCGTGTTCGCGGCAATCGCATCCACGCCCTCGAACGGCTCATCCAGAAACAGCACCTTAGGCCCATGAATCACCGCCGCCGCCAGCGCCAGTTTCTTACCCATGCCATGCGAGTAGTCCGCGATCATCTTCTTCGGCTCGTTCGCCAGGCCCATAAACTCCAGCAACTCGCCCGTACGCTGCGCGGTGGTTGCTTTATCCAGCCCATACATCCGTCCCACAAAGTGCAGGTACTCCGTCGCGGTCAGCTTCCCGAACAGCGCCATCCCCTCCGGCACCACGCCAATGTTCCGCTTCACCTCGACGGGATTGCTGAACAGGTCCTGTCCCAGGATCTGCACCATGCCAGCGCTCGGCGCCAGCAACCCGGTCAGCATCTTGATCGTCGTCGATTTGCCCGCGCCGTTAGGCCCAAGAAAACCAAAGAACTGTCCCGGCTCCACAGCCAGATCGACGTGGTCGACTGCCGTGAAGCCATTGAAGGTGCGGGTAAGGGCCGAGGCGGCGATTGCAGGAGCCATGATTGCCGAGTGTAAGGCATCCACAGCCCGGTCGTCACAATCTTCCATGCGGGGTCTATCTGCAAGTATTCAAGGCCGTTTGCCATAAAAGCAGAAGAAGCTGTCTAGCGCACTGTTTTCATCCCCCTGTGATATTGCTCTTGCATTCTCGTTCGATTCTTCGTACCGTAACACTACTGATCGTTCTATCGGCCCCTTGATGCTTCCGTCCTGACCTTGATGTCGACGGTTTCAAGGCGCATCCCCTAAATCCAGCAAGGCTGCTCGGGCATCTCCTGTCCCTGCTTGAGCCTTCGTGTATCTCCCCGCCATGAGCGGGCGAGAACCTGTATCTATTCCATCCATCTTTTGTGAGGTTGAGCCCGTGATTCGACTGTCATACCCGAAAGTCCGTATCGTCGCCGCCCTTCTATTTGTCTTCGCCTTCATCGTCTCCGCAGCACATGCGCAGACCTATCGCGGCGCCATCAACGGCACCGTCACGGACACGCAGGGCGCAGTCATCGCCAACGCGACCGTCATCGCAACCGAGGTCGACACCGCCGTCGCCCACAAGACCGTCAGCTCCTCCGGCGGCGAGTTCCTCTTTCAGGACCTCCCGCTCGGCACCTACTCCGTGACCGTTGAGTTCACCGGCTTCTCCACCGCCAAGTTCGACAAGATCGCTGTACAGGCCGGCGTCGTCTACTCGCTTCCGGTCAAACTGAACGTCTCCGCCACCCAGCAGACCGTTGAGGTCGATGCCTCCGGCCTCGCGCTCGACACCACCACTGTCACCCAGACCACTGTTCTTAGCGCCAAGACCGTCGCCGACATTCCCTTGAACGGTCGCGACTTCACCCAGATGATCGGCCTCACCCCCGGCTACGCCGGCTACAGCGGCGGCGGCTACGGCTCACTCAACGGCACCCGCGCCAACCAGATGAACTGGCAGATCGACGGCGTGGACAACAACGATCTCTGGCACAACATCCCCGCCGTCAACCAGGGCGGCGTCTCTGGCATTGCCGGCATCGTTCTCCCCATCGATGCGGTGGACCAGTTCTCCGCGCAGACACAGGCTGGCCCGGAAGCGGGCCGCAACCCCGGCGGCACCATCAACCTCTCGCTGAAGTCGGGCACCAACCAGATCCACGGCACTGTCTACTACTTCAACCGTAACGAGCTCTTCGGTGCCAAGAGTCCCTTCTCACCCACCAAGCAGAAGGTCCGCAACTACAACACCGGCTTCTCCGTCGGTGGCCCGGTCATCAAAGACAAGCTCTTCTACTTCGTCACCTTTGAGCACCAGCGCTTCGTCATCGGCGAGTCCGGCACGGCAACCGAGCCCTCCGTCGGCTGGCAGGCGCAGGCCAAGTCGCTGCTCTCTCAGTACAACGTCGCGCTCAACCCTGTGATGCAGAGTGTGCTCAACACCCTCTGGGGTCCCACCGCACTCAACCCTGACACCACCGGCATCATCGACAACTACCACTCCAACGATCCCGAGTTCGGCTATAGCTGGAACGGCCTCGGCAAGGTGGACTACCACCCCACGCAGAAAGACAGCATCAGTGCGCGCTGGTTCACCGGCCAGGGCAATCAGGTCGCTCCGGTAGGCTCGCAGCTGCTTTCCTACTACGAAGTCGCCCCCCTCCACGTGCACAACATCGCCTTGGAATATAACCGCCTCATCTCGTCCTCCATCTCCAACCAGGTGCTCATCGGCGTCAACTACTTCAATCAGATCTTCAACGACTACAACACCGGCTACGATGTGCAGTCGCTCGGCTTCATTACCGGTGCTGGCATCCCCAACGCGCCCAACATCAACATCGGCAGCTTTGATCCCGTCGGCCTCACGCCGCCCGAGGGCCGTAACGACATCACCGCGCACCTCACCGACCAGCTCTCCTGGGTCAAAGGCAAGCACCAGTTCCGCTTCGGCGGTGAGATCCGCAAGGCCCAGCTCGACGAGTTCTACGACCGCCACATCGTCGGCGCCTTCACCTTCGATGGCAGCCGCATCGCCTCCACCATCAACGCCACACTTCCCGGCTGCTCCACCACACCGCAGACCGCAACCAACTGCTACTCTCCCGACCCCTACATCGCTCCTCTCGCGGACTATCTCGCGGGCGAGCCTGTCACCGCCTCCATCGCCATCGGCAACCCGGAGCGCCAGGTCTTCGTCAACACCTGGTTCCTCAACGCCGGCGACAACTGGCAGGTCACGCCGAAGCTGAACGTCAACTACGGCGTCCGCTACGACTACGAAGGCCCGTTCCACGAGCCCTATCACGACATCTCGGTCTTCCGCCCGGAGGACACCGCCACCAACGGTCTAGCCTTCCTTGGGCAGCAGATATCTCACATCTATCAGCCTTACTACAAGAACATCAGCCCGCGCGTCGGCTTGAGCTACTCCATCATGCCGACGATGGTCCTCCGCGCCGGCTTCGGCTTCTACGCGGATACACCCAACCTGAACCCGTTCCTCGACAATCGTCCCGGCAACGCCGCGCCGAACGGTGTGGAAGGCAACCCCGGCGGTCCTGACCCCGTGTACACGGTCTCGGCCACGGCCGCCTCGCTCAACAAAATCCAGCAGGGTGTGCAGATCTTCCCTTCGGCCCTCAACGGTTCGCCTTGCGCGGAGACCTCGCCCTGCGGCGTCTTCTCCATAGACCCCAACTTCCGTCCCTCTTACAACGAGAACTACAACATCAACCTCGAGCAGACGATCTCGCCCAAGGTCCTCTTCCAGCTCGGCTACGTCGGGTCGGAGGCGCGCCACCTGCTCAGCCTCCTCGATATCAACGCGGCTACGCCCGGTGTTTATGCCACCTCGCTGGCTCTCCAGCAGGCCCGTCCATACTCCATCAATGGCCTCTATCCGCAGTACAACAACATCAACCAGGTGGAAAGCGCCGGCACGTCCAACTACAACTCGCTGCAAACCACGCTCAAGGTCAACTCGTGGCACCACCTCACCGCCGCGGCCAACTACACCTGGTCGCACAACCTGGATGAGGTCACCGCCTACCGCGGCGCCCTTCCGCAGAACAACCTCGACTTCAAGGGCGAGTACAGCAACTCCGACTTCGACACCCGCAACACCTTCTCCATGTTTGCGAGCTACGAGCTGCCCGGCGGCGCTCATCTTCGTCCTCTCACCAATGGCTGGCAGGTCAACAGCCTGCTCAACTTCCACGGCGGCCAGCCCTTCACCATCTTTGCTTCCGGCGATGTCAGCGGCACGGACGAAGGCACCGACCGCGCCGACCAGATCGGGGTGGCCCGCGCCGGCTACATGGGCCAGTCGCCGAACACGAGCTGGATCAACCTCAGCGACTTCACCAACGCACCTCTCGGCACCTTCGGCACCACCCGCCGCAACGCCTTCTACGCGCCGGGATACAGCGACGTTGACCTCTCTGTCTTCAAGAACACGAAGATCTACGAGCGGCTCACCATACAGCTCCGCGCCGAGATGTTCAACGTCTTCAACCGCACCAACTTCGCTCCGCCCTCGGCCACTGTCGGTGGCACCGCTGCCCTCAGCGACACCATCGGCGACTACAACGGCGCACCCGGCATCGGTGCCGGCGAGCCCTTCAACACCCAGTTCGGCGCGAAGATCATCTTCTAGCCGCAACCTCACCGCACCAAACAGCAGAGGCCTCCATTCAGGAGGCCTCTGCTGTTTGGCTTTTCTCTACCCTCTACTCCTCTGCTCTAAGCCCCGGCCTCAGCTTCTTCAGCTCTTCACCCAGCAGCAGCGCATCGGCAATCTCGCGCATCGACTTCCGCCGCTGCCGGCTCTCCTTCTGCATCAGCAGGTATGACTCCGACTCCGTCAGTCCCAGATCGCGCTGCAGAATTCCCTTCGCACGCTCTACCGTCTTGCGAGTCTCCAGCCGGTCGGCCAGCTGCACATTCTCGCTCTCCAGCCGCGCGCGCTCAATCTCCGCGCCCACCAGGAACCCGATCGTCGACAGTAGCCGCACCTCGCTCTCGCTATGCTCGTAGCTCAACCGGTGCTGCAGATTGATAACGCCCACCACCTTGTTCGCGCACAAAATCGGAGTGGATAAGATCGCCTCGAACGTATCCTCCGGCAGGTTGCTGAACACCTTGAACCGCGGGTCTTCCGACGCCTTCGCACTGATCGCCACCGGCTCGCGGTGCTCCGCCACCCAGCCCGTAATGCCTTGCCCGACCGAGAGGTCCAGCCGGTCCACCAACTCTGCATGTGGGTTACTTGAAGCGCGCAGCACCAGCTTGTCCGCCTGCTTCTTCGCCGTCCGTTCCGCGCTCTTGTCCGTACTCTTGTCGTTCGCTTCGATCACATAGATAAAGCACGAATCGCACGGAATCATCCCCGTCACAAAGCCAACAATATGGTCCAGCACTCCATGCAGCGGATCGGCCGCCGCAATCCTGCGGCTGATCTCATGCACAAACTCAAACGAGCTCAGCCCGTCCGTAAACCCGGCCATCGTCGGCGTGGACTCCGCCACCCGCCGCACCGGCCGCCTGCCCTCCGGAGGCTCGGTCGCCAACTCACCGGCCAGCGCCGTTGCTGTCGGCTTCTCGGTCGGCAGCAGGTCGTAGCCCATCTCCGCGGCCAGCTCGCGCTTCTGCGTCAGCACCTGCCCCGCATACTGCGCGGCCTCGTTCACCAAAAATCCCAGCTTCGGCCGCGAGGGCTCAAAGTCCGGCGTGATCCCATAGTGCAGCAGCTCCGCCGTCGTCGTCGGCCCAACCGACACCACCGCGATGTTCCGTAGTCCGCGCATCAGGTCCGGCACCAGGTTCATCTCCTGCGCCACCATCATCAGGTGGATCACCTGCACCGCCGTCGTGAACAAAATAATGTCCACCTGCGCCTGTGCGATCCCATGCACCGTCTCGCGCAGCGGCTGCAGGTTCTGCGGCAGCTCCCACCGGTACACCGGCACCTTCAGCACGCTCGCCGCGCGTTCACTCAGCGCCGCCAGCAGCTCCGGATTGCTGGCCCCATACTCCTGCACCGCCACCCGCAGCGACTTCAACTCCTCGCCGAACGTGCGGTCGATCACCCCGATCACTTCGTGCCATGTGCTCGGCTCCTGCGCCACGGCCAGCGGTTTGATCCCCAGCTCCTTCAGCGCCGCATCCGGCTTAGGTCCCCGCGCGATGATCCTCACGCTGCCCAGCGCCTTCAAAAACGCATCGCGATCGCCAGCTGCCGCAATCACATCCACCAGCGCGCGCACCCCAGCGCCTGTAAAAAAGACCACCACATCGATCTCGCCGGCGATCAGTCGCTGCGAAAACTCCAGGGCAGCCGTGTTCGTCTCCAGCCGCACCTCGCGCATCGCAGGCACCACGAACGGTTCGCCGCCGTACGTGCGGATCAGCTTCTCGACCTCTTTCGCTCGACGGGACTCGAGCGAAAGCACCCGGAGCCCTTCAAAGCTGGCATGCGCCATCAGATTTCCTCGTGCCCTCAAAGCTGGATGGGAACCTCCCTCTGCGTCAGCAACGTTGGCGCCGTAAAGGTCAGGTTCGCGTTGAGAAATCCCAGCCGCGGTTCAGTGGGCTGCTCGCGTTAGTTTACCGTGAAATTCATCTGCGGTGTATGCCCCGCCCGGCACCCGGCACAGCCTAAGCCGCCCCCGCCGCCCCTCGCGCGATCAACACAGCTGTATACGCTGCACCAAATCCGTTGTCGATATTCACAACTGTGACATTCGGACTGCACGAATTCAACATCCCCAGCAGCGCCGTCACGCCGCCGAACGACGCCCCATACCCCACCGACGTCGGCACCGCCACCACCGGCACGCCCACCAGCCCACCCACTACGGAAGGCAGCGCGCCCTCCATCCCCGCACACACAATCACCACGTCGGCGGCCATCAGCTCCTCGCGCACCGCCAGCAACCGATGCACCCCCGCCACCCCCACATCGAACAGCCGCGTCACCACCGCCCCAAACGTCTCCGCCGTCACGGCGGCCTCTTCGGCCACCGGCAGGTCGCTCGTCCCCGCACACACCACGGCCACCCGCCCGCGCGGCTCCGTGCTCGTCTGCCGCAGCGCAATCGTTCTCGCTGTTGCGTTATAGCTAGCCTTAGGGAACCGCCCCAGCACCGCCTCTGCCGTCGCCGCATCCGCGCGAGTCGTCAGCACGTCCACGCCATCGCCCGCCAGGCTCGCAAAAATCTCCACCACCTGCTCCGGAGTCTTGCCCGCCGCATAGATCACCTCCGGCAACCCACTCCGCAAGCTGCGATGATGGTCCACCCGCGCATGCCCCAGGTCTTCATACGGCATGCTCGCCAGCCGCGCCGCCGCAGCCTCCGGCGCCACCTCGCCGCGCTCCACCTGCGCCAGCAACTCCAGCAGAGAACCCCGCGTCATGCCCGCTCTCCAAGCTGCAGATACGCCGCCAGCGCCGCCTGCTGCACCCGTTTCACCGGAACATCGCACTTCAACGCCGCCGCCCGGCAGTCCTCAAACTCAGGCGCCACATTCAACTCCTCACCCGCGCGAGTCCCCACCTTCACGCGGACGTCTCCATACTCCGTCTTCACATTCACCACCCTGCGCTCCAGCACCACGCGCCGCTCCTCGCGCACCCGCACCCCCAGCGTCGAGGTCTCACTCAACAGCAGCCCCTCAAACATCGTGGCATCACTCGGATTGCAAAGCAGCGTCAACAGCGTGCCAGGCCGCCCCTTCTTCATCACCACCGGGGTCAGCATCACATCCAGCGCGCCCTTCGCCAGCGCCTGCTCCGTCACATGTGCAATCACCTGCGGCGACAGGTCATCCAGCGCCGTCTCCATCACCGTCACGGTATCGGTCGCAGCATCATCCGACTCACCCACACTCAGCCGCAGCACATTCGGAAAATCCTTCGGGTTGCGCGTCCCCGCGCCATAGCCAATCGCCTCCACGCGCATCGCGGGCTGCGGCCCAAACACCGGCTTCAGCGCCCGCACCAGCGCCGCGCCCGTCGGCGTCACCAACTCCTTCTGCACATGCGCCGAGTACGTCGGCACTCCACGCAGCAGATCCGCCGTCGCCGGCGCGGGCACCGGAAACGTCCCATGCGCACACACCACCATGCCTCCACCCACATTCAACGGCGAGCAGTGCCACGCTCCAATCTTCAAGTGGTGCACCCCCGCGCTCGCCGCAACGATGTCCACAATCGCATCTACCGCCCCCACCTCATGAAAGTGGATCGCCTCCACCGGCACGTTATGAATCTTCGCCTCGCTCTGCCCCAGCAGCTCAAACGCCTCCAGCGCCAGCGCCTTCACCGGCTCTGCCAGCGCAGTCGCGCCAATCAGCGCCCGTATCTCCGTCAGCGACCGCCCATGCACATGCGTATGCGTCGGAAGTTCAGGGTGCCCCATCTTCGCGCCGGCTTCATCGGCGCTAAGGTGGGATGAAGACGGCTCATGATCGTGCGAGTGACCATGCCCCACCTTATGCAGATGCTGCGTCTTCGGTTGAAACTGAAACTCCGGGTGCCCCACCTTCAACTCTGGGTGCCCCATCTTCGCGGCGGCATCATCGCCGCTAAGGTGGGTTGCAGGATGCTCATGCGTATGAGAATGCTCCGTCTCCTCCGCCAGCCGGTCGCCCTCCATCACATGCACCTTCGTGCAGCTGATCCCGCTGCGGTCCACCGTCTCCACCCGCAGGCTTGCCCCCAACCCCAGCGATGCCGTCGCCTCCTGCAACACAGCCAGCGGCACACCGGCCTCAATCAGCGCGCCCAGAAACATATCGCCGGCCACACCCGCAAAGCAATCCAGATACCCAATCTTCATCCCGCTATTATCTCGCGCCTATCCCCAAGATGTGTCATCGAGAGTGCCCTCTCATCCCACAGATGTGTCATCTCGACCGAAGCATCGCAGCTTCATCGCGATGCGTAGCGGAGAGACCTGCGTCTGCCGCAGCGATGCGCGCAGCGCGAGCGTGCTAGCCCTTGCCAGCTACCGCAATCCCCACCAGCCCCTCATTCATCGACCCCGATCGATACCCCCGCCGATCCACCTCCACCTCCACAAACCCCGCCGCCATCACCACCCTCACAATCTCAGCCTCCACCGT
This sequence comes from Granulicella sp. 5B5, assembly GCF_014083945.1. GTDB lineage: Bacteria > Acidobacteriota > Terriglobia > Terriglobales > Acidobacteriaceae > Granulicella. The sequence goes on from NZ_CP046444.1 coordinate 2,762,991, forward strand.
CAGCGCCCGCGCCAGTTCCTCAAGCCCAACCTCCACCCGCGCCAGCTCCCCATGGTGCCTCACCCTCACCTGCGCGAACCCCAGGTCATGCAGACCGTCCTCCGCCTGCTCCACCTGCATCAGCTTCTTCGCCGTCACCGGCATCCCATACGCAATCCGCGACGACAGGCACGCACTCGCCGGCTTCTCTGCCAGCTCCAACCCATCGCGCCGCGCCAGCTCGCGCACCTCCGCCTTGGTCAGCCCCGCAGCCGCCAGCGGAGCCGCCACACCACGCTCCACCGCCGCTAGCTGCCCCGGCCGAAACGCAGCCACCTCCGGCGCGCGATCATCCGCATTCATCCCATAGGCTAGCGCCTCAAAGCCCAGCTCCCCCCGCGCCTCTTCCATCCGGGTAAACAGCTCATCCTTGCAGTGGAAGCACCGCCGCCCATTATTCTTCGCATACTCCGGATCATCCAGCTCCGCCGTCTGCAGCACCTTCACCGGAATCCCATGCAGTTCCGCAAACTTCAGCGCCGCCGCCAGCTCCCGCCGCGGCAGGGAAGCCGAATCCGCAATCACCGCCAGCATCCGCTCGCCCAGCACCCGATGCGCCACAAACGCCAGCACCGCCGAGTCCGTCCCACCCGAATAAGCAATCAGCGCCGACCCCAGCCCCGCAAGCTCGCTCTCCAGCCGCAGCCGCTTGCTCTCCAACCCCGCCCACGCGCCCGTCGCAGAAAGCTCCATCCGTAGATTGTACGAGTCACCCCGCCACCGATGTGTCATCTCGACCGAAGCATCGCAGCTTTATCGCGATGCGCAGTGGAGAGACCTGCGTCTGCCGCAGCGATGCGCCGCAGGCGCGAGCGTACCCCCAGATAGCCGCCCCCACGTTATCTTCTTCTAATTGTTGCCCAACCTGCGGCTGCCTAGCGTATGCTTACCGACGGGTTCCTCCCATGACGAAGGAGTCTTTCCACGTGCAGTCTCGCAACACCCGCCAGAAAGAAGCGATCCGGACCGCGTTCTTAACCGAGGACCGGCCTCTCTCCCCCGAAGAAACCCTGAACTACGCTCAGGAGCAGGTCGAGGGCATCAGCATCGCCACGATCTACCGCAACATCAGCACCCTCGTCGAGGAGCGCTGGCTCACACCCGTCGACATCCCCGGCGAGTCCACCCGCTATGAGGTCGCCGGCAAGGGCCATCATCATCACTTCCGCTGCAACAGCTGCGGCAAGGTCTTTGAGATGCCCGGCTGCGGCATCAACGGCAGCAACAAGCCCAAGCTCCCACGCGGCTTCCGCGCCACCAGCCACGAGTTCTTCCTCTTCGGCCTCTGCCCGTCCTGCAAGTAAAGGACCGGCAGGCCGCCGAAAAATCCGGGCAGCGGAACGACCGCCAGCCCGCCAGCACCATAGAGCCGCCCACGGCGGGCCGGGCAGGGAACTGTCCACCGCTGCTCTAGCTGCATCCATAAAAACCCAGCCACCAACGCTGTCAAGTCCCCAGCGCGTCGGATCTTTGCCTATCTATAACAAAATAGGCTGGATACACCCCGCAAACCAAAAACACTTTCCCCGTCGCCACTTTCTATACTGGAAGTAGGGGGGAAACTGGCTCACTGGTAGCTGGCAACTGATCAGCTGTACGCCGCAAACCAGGAGTCAGCACGATCTACACGATCTATCCGCCTAACCGGCTTGCCCAAAACTCTTCGGCTACCTAAAGCTCGTCATTTCGACCGGAGCATCGCAGCCACATCGCGATGCGCAGCGGAGAGTGGGCCGCAGACCCCCCGTATTTTGTCTTTGTTGTTGCTTGTTTTCCTCTGCGCCCTCTGCGGGCTTTTACATTGCGCCCTCTGCGTGAACGCTTTTGCCGTAGCAAGAGCCGAAAGCGCGAGCGTGATTCTCGCAAAACCAGCAATGACTGAAATCGCGACAAAACCCAGCTAACCCCAATCGTTCCCATATCATACCCGCAACCATATACAGAATCAGCCACTTACCTCCGGGATCACCCCGTAAGTCACTGATTCCAATAGATCCCCAGCTACATAGGGGGAGGGGGGCATCTCTATTCCCTACTCCCTACTCCCTATTCCCTCGAGCGACGAAGGAGCTCCGAATGCCCGCCATCACCTGCCGCCACATCCGCACCAACGGAGCCCGCTGTGGCTCGCCCGCGCTCTCCGGCCGCGCCATGTGCTATCACCACGGCAAGGTCGCGCACCACCACCGCGGCCTCGCCCCGCAGCCGGCGGACGATACCCCCACCATCCTCCACCCCATCTCCTCCGCCGACCGCACGCAGCGCGACCCCATCCTCGCCGAGCCCGTCGCCGCCCCGCTCATCCTCGACTTCCCTCCGCTGGAAGACCGAGAATCCATCCAACTCGCGCTCTCCATGGTCATCACTGCGATGGCGCAGAACCGCATCGACCCGCGCCGCGCCACCGCAATCCTCTACGGCCTGCAGGTCGCCAGCTCCAACTGCCGCCACATCGCACCGGAGGTCCCTCCGAACGTCGTCCGCGAGGTCGTCATCGAAGACGGCCAGCAGCTCGCCCCCGACGAGGACCCCGTCGTCGAGACCACCAGCTCCACCCTCTCCCGCCTCGTGGATCTCCTCCACCAGCACGCCGAATCCCTCGCCGAGCCAGAGCTGGCCCCACTCCCACCCCAAGAGCCTCAGCTCGCCCCCGACGAGTCCGCTCCCCAAAACGAACCCGCTCCAGTGGACGAATCATCCGAACTTGCAGCGCCTTCATGTCCGCTTTAGGTTCCCCTTCTATACTTCTGCACATGAACCTCCGGATCGTTCGTCCCGTCCTCGCTCTCGCCATCCTTGTGACCACTGCGCTTCCGCTGATGGCGCATGCGCAGTACAAGGTCCTCAACACCTACACCGTCGGCAACGATGGCGGTTGGGACTATCTCACAGCGGACTCCACCGCGCGCCGTCTCTACGTCGCCCGCTCCGGCCCGCAGGGTGCGCTCTACGTCTACAGCCTCGACACCTTCGCCCAGGTCGGCAAGATCGACGGTGTCAACGGCCACGGCGCCGTCATCGACGACAGCAACCACCACGGCTTCGCCACCTCCAACCCTGTCACCATGTTCGATGCGGACACCCTCAAGGTCATCAAGACCATCGACACCGGCGGCAGGCCCGACGGCTTCCTGCTCGACCCCGTCGCCCACCGCGCTTACATCCTCTCCCACGCCGTCCCCAACGTCACCGTGCTCAACACTGCGGACGGCAGCATCGTCGGCAAGCTCGACCTCGGCGGCGAGCCGGAGCAGAGCCAGCTCGACGGCCACGGCCACATGTACACCAACCTCGAAGACAAGGACGCCATCGCCGTCATCGACACCAACTCGCTCAAGGTCATCAACAGGTACGACATCTCCTCCAAGGGCGGCGGCTGCGCCGGTCTCGCCATGGATACGAAGAACGGCATCCTCTTCGCCAGCTGCCGCGACAAGCACAACATGATCATCCTCAACGCGGCTGACGGCAAGGTCCTCGATGTCCTCCCCAGCGGCGTCGGCTCCGACGGCGTCTCCTTCAACCCGAAGACCATGGAGGCCTTCAGCACTCAGGGCGACGGCACCCTCACGATCGTGAAGGAAAACTCGCCCACCAGCTTTGCAGTCGAGCAGACAGTCGCTACACCTCCCGGCGCGCGCACCAACACCCTCGACCTCAAGACCGGCCATCTCATCACCGTCACCTCCGCCTTCGGCCCGCTGCCTCCGCCGCAACCTGGCAAGCGCACCCGCGCCCCCATGTTGCCTGGAACCTTCAAAATTATCGTCATCGGCAAGTAATCGCGCCTCGCAGATTTCCTGCCTATCCACCACAACTTTCCCGATGGAATTTGGGTTTGCGTATCTGTACTTGATGTACAAAGCGTGTTGGACCGCATTGGCTCCAACACGCCACATCTCACAAGGAGAACGAATCCTTATGAAGAAGCAGCTACTCGCCGCAGCCTGCGGCATCGCCCTCACCTTCGGCACTCTCGCCGCCGGCGCGCAGGTCGTCGTCCGCATCGGCCCGCCCGCCCCCATCGTCGAGCGCCCCGGTCCTCCGCCGCATCGCGGCTACATCTGGGTCGCCGGCCACCACCAATGGAACGGCTCCCGCTACGTCTGGGTTCCCGGCTACTACATGGCTCCCCGCCCCGGCCACCGCTGGGTCAAGGGCTACTGGGCGCACCGCCGCGGCGGCTACGTCTGGGTCGACGGCTACTGGCGCTAACATCGGCTAACACCACCGAACAGGAAGCAGGCGAAACCTGCTTCCTGTTCTTTTTCTCTACTGTCTACTGTCTCCCCACTACTGTCTGCGCTCCAAGTATCATCACCACATGCCCGACTCCCTCACCGCAGCCGACCGCGCCCGCCGCATCAAGGTCCTCCTCTTCGACGTCGACGGCGTCCTCACCAACGGCGACATCACCATCATCCCCAACGCCGACGGCACCGCAACTGAGGTCAAGAGCTTCTCCGCGCACGACGGCATGGGCACCAGCCTCGCCCGCCTCGCCGGCCTCAAGATCGGCTGGGTCACCAAGCGCAACTCCCGCGTCGTTGCTGTCCGTGCGAAGGACCTCAAGATCGACCACGTCTATCAGGGCCAGAACAACAAGCTCGAAGCCCTCACCGCCATCCTCGCCGACGAGAAGTGCACCCTCGACGAAGTAGCCTACGTCGGCGACGACATCATCGACCTACCCGTGCTCCGCAAGGCTGGCCTCGCCATCGCCACCGCCAACGCGCGCCCGCAGGTCAAGGCCATCGCCCACTACATCACGCCGCTCCCCGGCGGACAAGGCGCCGGCCGCGACGCCATCGACTTCATCCTCACCGCAAAAGGAATTCTCGAATCCACCATCGAGCAATACCTCGACCCCACCAGCGCCGAGGCCAAAGCCGCCGACATCGGCGTAGGCAACATGTAGCACAAGCACCGTCAGCACGTAGCGCAGTTCGCATTCCCACAGATGTGTCATCTCGACCGAAGCATCGCAGCTTCACCGCGATGCGCAGTGGAGAGACCTGCGTCTCTTCCACGGAAGCAAGTGGCGAACACACAGCGAAGCGCTACAATCGCTCATGGCCTCAACCGCCACAACCCCGGAATCTCTCACGCACACCGCCCTCGCCTGGGCGCACCCCGTCGTGCAGGAGTGGTTCCTCACAAAGTTTGGCTCACCCACCGAGCCACAGATTGCAGGCTGGCCCGCCATCCTCCGCGGAGACCCCACCCTCATCTCCGCTCCCACAGGCTCCGGCAAAACGCTCACAGCATTTCTAGTCTGCATCGACGCGCTCCTCCGCAAGTCCATCGAAGGCCGCCTCGCAGCCCAAACAGAAGTCGTCTACGTCTCACCACTCAAAGCCCTCTCCAACGACGTCCAGAAGAACCTCGACGGCCCGCTCGCAGAGATCCAGCAACTCGCCCTCGAACGGGGCTATCTCTGCACGCCCATTCGCACCGGCATCCGCACCGGCGACACGCCGACGAAGGACCGCACGGCGATGCTCAAGCATCCGCCGCACATCCTCGTCACCACGCCGGAGTCGCTTTACATCCTGCTCACCGCAGGCAAGTCGCGCCAGAACCTCACCCGCGTCCGCACCCTCATCGTCGACGAGATCCACGCCATCGCCGACGACAAACGCGGCGCGCACCTCGCCCTCTCCCTCGAACGCCTCGACGCTCTCGTCTGCGGCGAAAACCGCCTCTCACCCGGAGCAATGCTCACCGGCCTCGCCACACCACCGCAACGCATCGGCCTCTCCGCCACGCAGAACCCCATCGAACTCGTCGCCGCCTTCCTCACCGGTTGCATACCCACAGAAGTGTCATCTCGACCGGAGCGAAGCGAAGTGGAGAGACCTGCTTCTCTACCGCTATCGCCGAATCGGCCCCGCCAACCCGCCACCATCATCCAGGTCGGCCAGCGCCGCACCCTCGACCTGGCTATCGAAGTCCCCTCCGACGAACTCGGCTCCATCTGCTCCACCGCCATGTGGCAGGAGATCTTCGACAAGCTCGCCGCCCTCACCGACCACCATCGCTCCACACTCGTCTTCGTCAACACGCGCAAGCTCGTCGAAAAGATCAGCTTCGAGCTCTCTCAGCGCCTCGGCGAAGACGCCGTAGCAGCGCACCACGGCAGCCTCTCCCGCGCTCTCCGTCTCGACGCCGAGCAACGCCTCAAATCCGGCGAGATCAAGATCCTCATCGCCACCGCCTCTTTGGAACTGGGAATAGATATAGGCACTGTAGATCTCGTCTGCCAGATCGCGACAACGCGTTCCGTCGCCGTCGCGATGCAGCGCGTCGGCCGCGCTGGCCACTGGCGCGGAGCCACACCCAAAGGCCGCTTCTTCGCCACCACGCGCGACGACCTCATGGAGCAGGCCGCGCTCCTCCGCAAGATGACAGCAGGCGAGCTCGACCTCCTCGAAGTCCCCGAGCTCCCCATCGACGTCCTCATGCAGCAGATCGTCGCCGCCGTCGGCGCCGAAAGCTGGGACGAGACCGCCCTCTACAACGTCCTGCGTCGCGCCTACCCGTTCCGCAACCTCACACCGCAGCTCTACGAGCAGCTCCTCAGCCTGCTCCACAACGGCATCGAAAGCTCCCGCGGCCGTTACGGTGCCTACATCCTCCGCGACCGCGTCCAAGGCCAGCTCCACGCCCGCCGCGGCGCACGCAGCATCGCCATCGGCAACGGCGGAGCCATCCCGGACACCAGCATCTTCGCCGTCATGCTCCAACCGGAGAACGTGCAGATCGCCACGCTGGACGAGCACTTCGCCGTCGACAGCTCACCCGGCGACGTCATCCTCCTCGGCAACACCAGCTGGCGCATCCAGCGCGTCGAAGCCGCTGGCAAGGTCCTCGTCGAAGACGCCCACGGCGCCCCACCCAGCATCCCCTTCTGGGAAGGCGAAGCCCCACAGCGCACCAGCGTCGTCTCCGACGGCGTCAGTGACCTCCGCGCCGAGATCGACCAGCGCACCCGCAACATCTCCCCGCGTAATCTTTCTTTCGCGAGCGTTACCGAAGAGGTGTCATCTCGACCGGAGCAGGATGGTTCCATCATCCTGCGCAGTGGAGAGACCTGCGGTTTGCCCGCGCACGACCCACAGGTTCAACTCCTTGACACCATCGCCTTCCTCCAGCGCGAGTGTTTCGTATGTGAATCGGCGGCGCGCCAGTTGATCGCTTACATCGTCGCAGGCCGCGCCGTCCTCGGCTGCGTCCCCACCAAACAGACCATCATCGCCGAACGCTTCTTCGACGAAGGCGGAGGCCAGCAGCTCATCCTGCACACACCCTTTGGCGGACGCCTCAACAAAGCCTGGGGCCTCGCGCTACGCAAGCGCTTCTGCCGAGGCTTCAACTTCGAGCTGCAGGCCGCAGCCACCGACAACGGCATCAACATCTCGCTCGCCGAGCAGCACAGCTTCCCGCTCGCCGACGTCTTCCACTTCCTCACCGAACACACCGCGCGCACGCTACTAGAACAAGCCTGCATCCCTTCGCCACTCTTCAAGAACCGCTGGCGCTGGGCCGCAGGCCGCAGCCTGCAACTGTTGCGCATGCAGAAGGGCAAGCGTGTCGCCCCGCAGATCCAGCGCACCCGCTCTGACGATCTCCTCGCCAGCGTCTTCCCGCACGCCTCCGCCTGCCCGGAAACCATGACCGGCGACATCGAGATCCCCGATCACCCTCTCGTCAACGAGGTCATGAAGGACACGCTTACCGAAGCGATGGATATAGACGGCCTCCTCGAAGTTCTCCGAGGCATCGCATCCGGCAGCATCCACTGCGTCGCCATCGACACGCCTGTCCCAAGCGTCTTCGCGCACGAACTCGTCAACGCGATGCCTTACGCCTTTCTTGATGAGGCTGGCACCGAAGAGCGCCGCGCCCGCACCACCTCGCTGCGCCGTGCTCTGCCCAACGCAATCACCGAAGGCGCAGGCCTGCTCGACCTCGCCGCCATCGCCACCGTCCGCGAACAGCTCTGTCCCGACATCCGCGACGAGCACGAGCTCCACGATCTTCTCCTACAACTCGTCGCGCTACCGCTCTCGTCTCTCGGAGGGAGCAGTGGCCTTCAGGCCACTGAAACATCGCCCATACTTGCAGGGGCTTCAGCCCCGGCCTGCTTAGCCGAGAAGTCGCGCCACTGGCCGCTCTACTTCGACCGCCTCGCCCAACAGCAACGCACACACATCATCAGCCTCGAAGGTGAACCCACATGGATCGCCGCCGAGCGTCTTCCCGAAGCCGCACTCCTCTGGCCTGACGAAGTTTTGCCCGCGGCGCCAGTCACCACAGAGCCAAAGCCCTTCGTCCTCGGTGGCACCGAAGACCGCCCCGCCCAAACCTTCAGCGCACGCGACACTGCCACCACCGCGCTCACACAAGGCTGGCTGCAAATCCTCGGCCCAACCACGGCGACCGAGCTCGGCGCGATCACGCACCTCCATCCGCGTTCCCTGCATCAGGCCTTCCTCGCGATGGAGATGCAGGGCCTCGCCATGCGCGGCGTCTTCGAACACCCCAAACCATCAGATGACGAGCCGTTACATATCGAGTGGTGCGAGCGCCGCATCCTCCAGCGCATCCACCGGCTCACACTCACCTCGCTGCGCAAACAGGTAGAGCCAGCAACGCCAGCCATCTTCATGCGCTGGCTCCTAGACTGGCATCACCTCGCGCCAGACACCCAGTTGGCAGGCGAAGAAGGTGTCCTCGCCGTCATCGAGCAACTCGAAGGCTTCGAAGCCCCCGCCGTCGAGTGGGAGCGCACGCTCCTCCCCACGCGCATCGCCAACTACAGCCCGCAGTGGCTCGACAACCTCTCCCTCGCCGGCGTCATCGGCTGGGGCCGCATCTCGCCACACCCCGCATGGACTAGCGCGTCTTCCGGTACCCCGAGCCTTCAGGCTCGGGTCCCACAGCTGGCCCAGGAAAAGGGAGGGGCTTTAGCCCCGGAGCTTAGGAAGGGGCCACGCCGCGTCATCCCCACCAACGCCGCGCCCATCACCTTCTACCTGCGCGACACCTCCGACTGGCTCCACGCCGCGCTCGCCGCCAACGCCATCGACGAGTCCATCCTCGCGCAGGCGCTTTCGCCGGAAGCTCAGCAGGTCCGTGCGTTCCTCGCACAGCAGGGCGCAGTCTTCCTCGCCGACCTCCAGCGCCTTACCGGACTCACGCGCCTCCAAACCTCCACCGCTCTATGGGAGCTCGCCACCGCGGGCCTCGCCGCCGCCGACGGCTTCGACCAGCTCCGCGCCATGATGGATCCGCGCCGCAAGTCCGTCACCACCGAGCAGCCCCACGCCACCAGCCTCCGCAAGCGCGCCGCCGCCCGCACCACCGCAGGCCGCTGGTCGCTACTTCAGCCAGCCACTCTGGGCGCCCCATCTTCGCCGACAGTTTCATCGTCGTCTAGGGTGGGATCGCAGAACCTACCCAACTCCCAACAGGCTGCCATCGCCGCCGCAAAGCAACGCGACGCCGCACTCGACACGCACGCACGCATTCTGCTTCGCCGCTACGGCGTCCTCTTCCGCGACCTCCTCGCGCGCGAGTCCAACGCTCCCAAATGGCGCGATCTCGTCCCTATCCTTCGCCGTCTCGAAGCCCGCGGCGAAATCCGCGGCGGCCGTTTCGTCAGCGGCCCTTTCGGCGAGCAGTATGCTCTTCCCGAAGCCGCCGGCTCTCTCCGTGAAGCCCGCAAGCGCTACGCCAGTCTCTCCGGTGAAACGCCCATCGCCGTCGCCGCTGCTGACCCTCTCAACCTCGTCGGCATCCTCGTCCCCGGCGAACGCGTCCCCGCCACCCCCGGCAAACAGGTTCTCTTCACCAACGGCGCAGCCGTACAGGACGCCCTCACCCCAACTCCCTCACCACCGCGCGCCAAACCAAACCGCTCACGCGCTATCCTCGACCTCATCCGCAGCGAGTCCTCGCTGCCGCGCCCAGCCGCCAGGCCCACCACGCAGGACCTCTTCTCATGAGCGACACCAAGCCGCCAGTGGAGGCAACAAACGCTGATTCGCTCCCCGGCGAGGCCCCTCGCACATCGGAGCCGCTGCGCCCTGAAGACTTCTACATGGAAGGTCCCTATCTCGTCTTCACCGCGGCCTACCACCTCCGTCGCGGCTACTGCTGCAACTCGGACTGCCGCCACTGTCCATACAAGTAGCCCTACGGCTGCGTGTAATACCCCTCCCTCGTCCGGGCCGTCAACCCGCCTGCTGCCACTTTCACCTGCAGTTGATGGTACGTGGCTGCACCCTCGCCGGGCTCAGGCATGAACGTGATCCTATAGTAGTGGTCGGCATCCGCCGCGCACTGTTGCAACATGCCCACAACGTCGCTGGAGTTCAACACCAGGCCGCCGCTCTGCTCCGCCAGCACCTGCAGCGAAAGGTTGCCCAATGTGGCGTCGCCCGGCTTCTTCAACCCGTTCACAAAACTCTCGTAGTAGAACGCTCTGCCCAACGACTCACCCACGCCCCAACTGTTGATGTTGTACAGCGTAATGCCGGCCTTCCTCAGCTCGGTCGAAAAGCTGACGACGTTTGCATAGATCCCACGCTGCTCTTTGTCATCCAGCTCCACGCCTGGCCCGGACAGGATCGGCCAGCCCGGCGACACCCAGAGCACCAGCTTGCGCCCTGGCCGTTTCTCTTCCAGCTCAATCAGCTGTCGCAGCCCGTTGATCGAAATCGACATCCGGTCGCTCGCGCCATAAAACCCCTGTGACCGGTTGATGTCGCGCAGCCCGATGTTCGCCGCGTTCAGCGCATCGGACAGCACTGCGCCGTTCGTCGTCGTGGTGTTGTATAGCTGAAAGTTTGTGTCCGTCAGGATCGCAAACGTCGTAGGGTAGGGAAGCGCGGCACCCTTGTTGCGCAGGTACTGAGCGATCTGCTCTCTCTGGTACGACAGCGCGGTATACGGCGTATTCACTGAGTCGATAACAATCACCACCTCGGTCGGCGCCGCCTTGCCCTCCATCACCGCGAACGACGAGACTGCCCGCGGCGTCTTATTGTCCAGCAGGGTAAAGTCCTTCTCACTTAGCTCCGGTGCCGGCCGTTTCCCTGCACCCGTCACAGTTACATCAAGCTGAATCGGCGCCGCCGCAGCTTGCGCCTTCACGCTCTTGATGGGCAAAAAGAAAAGACCCACAGCAAGGGTTGCAACACCTGCGTATTTTGTCGCGAACATCAGACTCTCTCCCGCAGGTTGAGATCAAGCGGGATATCTTCTCATCGCTGTCTCATCTGCTTACAGAGATAAGACGCTTGCGATGCGACCGGCGACACATCCATCTCGCATTTCTTTCTGGGACGTCACCGTCAGCCGCACCGCCTCGTTTAGTTAGGAACACCGTCGTTGCTCGTTCCCAGTCCCGGTGTTGCATGGGCAACGTTCGGCTTCTGCAGCCGGTTCGCATTGGCCATCACCACACGGATCTCAGGGTTCTTCAGCCACACGCGCATCTCGGAGTCATCGCTGAGCGCTGCGTGCAGATCAAGGCCATGTTCGGCTGCCTTTTGCAGCCACAGCTTGGTCTCCAGCATCGCACCCTGGCTGGCATACATCTTCGCCATCTGGAAGCAAAGCAGCCCATAGTTCTGGGTCTGCAGCACATGCAGCGTAATGCCGCCGCCCTCTGCTTCTGCCGACATGATCCGCGGGTCCAGCCGCATCGCCGCAGAAAACTCCGTCCGCGCGCTCTCTACGTCATTGTCTGCAAAGTACGCGATGCCCAAATTGGCATGGAACACCGCCGAGTGTTTGTCCAGCTTCAGCGCCCGTTTGTACTCGTGGATTGCGGAACGGTTCGCGCCCAGTATGTAGTCGGCTGCGGCCAGATTGTTCCACGCCTGCGGGTCTTTCTTCGCCATATGCACGCACTGCTGAAACAGCGCCCGGGCCAGCGCGGTTTGCCGCAGTTCCAGCCGCACAACACCCATCTTCTTCAGCAGAGTCGCCGGGTCTCCGCCGCGCTTCATCGCATACGTGTAGTAGTCCAGCGCATCTTCAGGAAAGCGCCTCGCCTGCAGCACATCGCCGCTCAGCTCCAGTTGGGCCTCGTTCGCCGTCGCCGGATCGGCAAGGTGGGGTGCAATCAACTGCCAGTCTTCACTCTGGTGCAACAGCGCGCTCTCCTCGGCGGCGGAGTGTGTCTTAGTCTGTGAGTTAGGGAGAGATTGAGCTGCCAGCGGCGTAACACCTGCCAGCAGTAACGAGAGGAACCGAGCGTGGATACGCATCGTAAGCCCTCCTGTCCAGGAAGGCCACCAGTCTCCTCTTCGCCACTCGAATAGTCAAGAGCCGTCTTTCCGCCCGGCCTCTCCTACCGCATCCCGCCTGTCGTCGCGGCTGCTGGGGCCGGCACAGCCGCCACCGGGGGCATCACCCGCACCGCCATCCTCGGAAACGTGAAGCTCCCGCCCGCATCGTCAATCACATTCACCTGGCAGATGTACGTCCCCGGCTTCAGCGTCGTCAGCGGCACATCGAACTGGAACGCCACCGCATCCCGCTGCGGATCGTTGATCGTCTCCGCCGTTACCTCCGGCGTCTCATACACCTTCGTGCCGCCGTTCAGAAACTCGATGCTGGTCAATACATGCACCGGCCCACCCTCGCGCCGCAACATCCCCGGAGCAGCCGCAGGCTCAGGCGCGCCTTTCGCCTTCGTCGGGTCATACACCTCGTACAAAAAGTACAGGTGCTGGTCCTGCCGAAACACATGCGCCACATTCGGCACCCACTCCACGCCGTCCCGAACGAGCGGGCTCTGCGGGTTCTTCGCTTCGTTCGGCGTCCGCTGGCTCGCAATCACCACGGAGCTCAGCTTCAGCGGCACCTTCTTCCAATCCGGAACCTCGATGTCCGTCTCGAAGCTCCCCATGTTGCCCGTCTGGTTCTCGCGCACAACGAACTTTAGGTGATACCTTCCCGGCGCCAGCGTAAAGCCCGTCGAGTACTGAATGTTCTTCCGCTTCACCTGCTGCGACTGGTCCAGCGCCAGCTTTACCGTATCGCGCACATTGCCGACGGTCACCATGTCGCCTTCGCCATGCGCGCCATTACCCACGGACTTCGTCACCCGGCCCATAATGTCGATGCTGCCTTTGTCGCGGTCGCCGTTTTTCACAAACGGTATCTGCGACCCCGGCACCAGCAGGCTCACGGGGATATAAAACAGGTTCTGCCCCGTATTCGCCCGGAAGTACAGCGCCTGCAGATATACCGCAACGTCCGTTGCCGGCAGGTCACTCCGCATCTGCTCGGTCAGCGCGAGCTCGCGGTCTTCGGTCTTCTGGTGCATAAAGTCGGCGGGTGCGTAGTACCCCGGCCTGTACTCCAGCTTCACATCCGGCCGGTCGATCTTCACCGTCAGGTGCCGGTACGATCCGTCCTCTCTCTTGTTCGTCGAGTGGAACCCAAGAATGTAATACGCCTCCGTGTCCTTCTGCACCTGCTGGAACGCCGGCCCAAAGTCATTCGAGTCGCTGAAGAACTTGCCGCCCGTATCCGCCGCCAGCGTCCCCAGCGTCTCCTGCGACTGGTAGTTCGAAGCCAGCTGCGCCGTCGCCGCTCCGCCGCTATAAGCTGAGTTCCCGCGCAGGCTCCCCTTGCTCGCATCGCCCACCGGCGGCAGCGCCTGCAGTCCACGCGAATCCACCGTATAGATCGCCATGTTCGCCTTGCTCGCCTCATTCGTCGCCGCGCGCAGGCTCGCCTGGTTCTCAATCCCATTCCGCGTCAACCCGCCCGAAAAGTACAGCATCGACTTGTGCTGGTCCACGCGCTCCAGGCTCTTCGCAATCGCGCGGATCGCAAACAACTCGCGGTCTGTGTTCAAGCTGTTGAACTCCGTGTCATCGGCTGCGAACGCCGTTGTATCGTCACTCGTACCGTCGGTGGTGCCGGTGCCGCCGTTGGCAAACCCCGTCTCATCGTCGCCGTTGTACTTCGCCAGCACCTTCAGCAGCGCGGCTTTGTCGCTCGTAAAATCCTGGTCCAGGCTCAGCCCCGTGGACATGCTTACCATCGCCACCAAATCCGCCGGCTGCATCTGCTTGTTCACGTAGTTCGTCGCCGCATCCACCGCGCGGTCAATGTCCTCATCCTGCATCGAGCTCAGGTCGAAGAACAGCACCATCAGCCGATGGTCCTTCAAATCCTCAGGACTGGCAGCAAAGTTGTGCTCCAGCATGTCCGCGATGCTCACCTTGCCGCCCGCGGTCTTCTTCTCGTTCAGCACCGCCGCGTCGTCCACGTTCTCGTAGTCGAACGTCGCGATCTTCTGCTCTTTCTTGTCCTCGTAGATCGTAAAGTCGCTCGCCTTCAGCCCCTTCACCACCTCGCCGGTCTTCTTATCGCGCACCACCACATTGGTCAGCACAATGTTGGTGTTCACCTTCAACGTAAAGGTACTGTCACCGGTCTGCTGTGGCGAGCCATGCGCCTGCTGCGCAGCCGCCATCATCGGGTTCATCCACCCGAGCATCCCCACCATCGCCGCCGCCATCACTCGCCGCATACTCTACTCCCTATTCCCTACTCCCTGCCTTTAGAACCTATACCGCGCCTGCACCAGCAAAGTCCGCATCGCTGCCGCACTCGTCACTCGTCCAAACGTCTCCGAGTTCTCCGACGTGTCGATCCCGCTGTACTGCACCGTGTTCAATACATTCGTCGCCGTCACCCGCGCCTCAAACGAGTTCGTCCCCGCGAACTGCACCGTGCGCGACAGCGACGCGCTCACCGAAACCTGCCCCGGCCCTTCGATCGATCCAACATTCGCCGTTCCCGGCAGTGTCGCTCCATTCGCTACCGTGGGCGCAGTAAACGCCGACGTATTGAAGAACTCGCCAACTCTGCCCGGCCCCTTCGTCGAAACGCCATAGTTCCGGTTCGGCCGCTGCGAGTATGTAAGACCCGACCCGGCCTCCGCTTGGTTCCCTGAGTACTGGGGAGTAAAGTAGTTTCCCGAAGCGAACGTAAAGTTGCCGCTCAGATCGAACCCATCCAGCACCTTGCCCATCACGCCGCCCTTGTTCAGGAACGCGCGGTTCGGCCCGAACGGCAGCTCCGCCACCCAGTTGCCCGTCAGCGTATGCCGAACATCCATGCTGCTGTTGCCTTCTTCGCCCTGCAGGTTGAAGAAGTTCTGCATCGGCGTGTGCGCCGCGCCGTTGCCTACAGCGGAAGCATCGTCGATCGCATGGCCATAGGTATATGTCGCCCCTAGCGCGATGCCCTTCTGCTGCCGCTTCTGCAGGCTCACCACCAGTTGGTTCGACCGCAGCGTTGCGCCCGAAGTCTCAAACTCAAACGGCGCCACACCCGCAATCGCTGAACCCAGCGCGGTCCCATTCGGCGTACCGTAGATGTCCAATCCTGTCGCATGCGTCCCGTTGTACCCAAGGTTGAATACCGTCTGTAGTGGCAGCGTCTTCTGGATGTTCAGGTTGTAGATCTGCACCATTCCCAGCCTGTAGTTCTTGTCCACCGCGTAGTTGTTCGCAATCGCGTAGTTCGACGAGCACCCAAACCCATTCGCGAGCGTCATGTTCGCCGCCGTCGTCGGTGTCAGCGTCGTGCAGCCGGAGGTCAGCGTATTCGTCTGCGTCACTGCAAACGGCACCTGGTGCGAAAGCGACTGCGCAAAGCTCGCAAACGCCCCCGTGTTGTAGTTGATCCCATACCCGCCGCGCACCACTACATCCTTCGTCAGCTTTGTCTGTGTCTTCGGCCTCCACGCCACGCCGAACCGTGGCGCATACATCGTGCGGTCCGGGTTCACAAGGCTGTCGTTGAAGTGCCCTTCATACGTCCCGTTCTGTCCCGGCATCACTGTATCCACCTGCGTAAAGTTCGCGTTGTGGTCCAGGTTCACCAGCCGGTTGTTCTTCTCCGTGTATGGCGCGAAGTACTCATACCGAATCCCAAAGTTCAGCGTCAGGTTCGAAGCCACGCGGAAGTCGTCCTGTGCATACCAGTCGTACACGTTCTCGCGCAGATAGATCTTGTGCAACCCTGCCTGGATCGCCGTCGTCGCTGGCAGGCCCAGCAGAAAGTCCGCAAAGCCCGAGCCCGTTGTCGTTCCTGCTGTTCCCGCCGCCTGCGCCTCCGGGCTGCTCGTCGCATAGCCCGTAAACGTAAACGTCCCCAGCGGATTGCTCCCGCCGATCTGGTCGTTATGCACACGCCGTATATCGAAGCCGAACCGCATATTGTGCTTCTTGTGCCGCCACGCCACAAAGTCCGTAAAGCTGATCGTCTGGTTGGTCGTCTCGCTCGGCGTCGTGTTGCTCAGCCCCGCAAAGTTCGTAATGTTCAGTGAAGCCAGCCCGTTATAAAACCGCGGATCGGCAAAGTCTCCCGCCTGGTTCGGAATGTTCAACCCCACGTTTGCCGACGGATTGTTCGACGTGTCCGTAAAGTAGTTCCGAGTCTCTGCATGCAGCCGGTTCCAGTTCACGCTCGCGTTGTTGCTCAACCGCCCATACCCGATTGTGTAGCCCAGGTTCAACGCATTGCCGTCGTTCTCGGTCGCGCCGCCTAGCGGCAGAAAGATGTTCCGCTGGTCGTTCGCCGAGTGCGAGTAGTTGTACATCACATTGATGTTCTGCCGCAGCGAAGGCTTTGCATTCCTGTTTTGACCGCGGCCACCGCCGCCGCCAAAGCGCCCAAATGGCGTGCTCGTCCCTTGTCCCAGCGTCCGTATGTAGCGCGAGTTGATCGCCACGTTGTTGCTGCCCGCATTCGAGATCGTCTGGTAGTTATACCCCTGCACATTCGTCGCAATATTCGGCGCCGGATAGTAATTCAGCAGCGCCTGCGCAATCGGCGAGATCGGCTCACTCGCATTCGCCAGGTTGTTCCCCGGTATCGGCTGCCCCGTCTTCGGGTCATACAGCACCACCGGCAACGTTGAGCTGCCTTGTACCTGCGTCGACTGCGAAAAGTCCCCCTCGCGCTCCAGCGTCGTCGGTACGCGCACCGGGTTCGGCAGAAATGCATTTAGGTTCTTCTGCCCCGTCAGGTTGATAAACACAAACTGCTTCGTATTCGGCTTCGTCAGCCCCGGAACATACGGCGACCCCGCCAGCGTCACGCCATAGCGGTTCGAGTACGCCGCCGGATTCGTCAGCGGCAGCAAACTCGGCGACCACGGTGCCGAGTTCAACGCATTGTTTCCACCCTGATAAAAGATGCTCCCATGTGGTTGTGCCGGATTGAAGTTCCGGAACGCCCCAAACCCGCCGCCACCACCGCCACCACGCCCGCCGCGTCCACCCCCACCGCCAAATCCACCGCGCCCGCCACCCGGCCCGCCGCCACCCATCATCCCGCCCAGCGCGCCTACAATCGCATTCGTCGGATCGCCACCCTGCGGCAGCATTCCATTCTCCCGAGCATGCGCAACGGCATCCTCCACGCGCGACCGTATCTCATCCTCACTGATCCCCGCCAGCCCGTTCTCCTGCGCCGTCGCATTGCCGCTCACTGCAATCGACTCATTCCCGGCATCCGCGCTATCGCCCAACCCACCCAGCGACGGCAACGACGTCCCCGTATTCCCAGTCCCTGCACTCGCATCCGCTGCATCCAGCCCACTCTCGCCCAGGCTCAGGCTCACCGTCCCGCGTCCACCGCTCGTCGTGGTGTTCGTAGTCGCCGCCGCAGCAGCCTCCTGCGCCGCCGCGCGGCTTGCCAGCTCCAGCCCGAATGGCATGGTCTTCTCCGCCGTCTCACCGCCGTTCAGCACCACCTCCTGCGTCGCCGTCGCAAACCCCGTCAGCTCGGCCTTAATCACATAGCGCCCGTTCTTCGGAATCGTCATCGCATACGCACCGTCGATGTCCGTCGCCGTCGTGTACTTCTTCCCCGTCAGCGTATTCGTCGCCGTTACGGAAACCCCCGGCAGCGGCACGCCACCCGCCTTTCCCGCCGCGCCTGCCACCACGGTCCCACGCACCGTCCCACCCTGCGCCACCGCCGTCACCTGCGCTGGGGCAGGGGACTGGCCCACCGCCGGAGCATCCTGCGCATACACCACAGCCGCGCACAGCACCGCTCCCAGCACACCGGCCTTCATCATTGTGGTCCCCGTTCGCCTCATCGCTCCTGCCACCTGCACGCCTCCAACCGCCGCTGCATCGCTCACCGGCCGCTCTCTTCTATGTCTTGCAGAACCATCAACCTTCAAAACTGTCTCTGTCGACTTCCGAACACCTTGCTTTGAAGGGGCGGGACTTCAGTCCCGCCTTTATTTGCCACAACAAGCTGGGGCTTTAGCCCCGGAGGAAGCTCGCCACACGCTCTCTTTAACCCTGCGCCATTACTGCGGTTGCGCCGGACTCGCAGCACCAGCCTCTGGCGCTCCCTGCCTCTGCCGCCGCTGCCCTGGCGTTCCTACTACAACCTCAGTCGGAACAAACACGCCGCTCTTGATCGCCCCGCGTCCCGCCACGTTGTCTCCCACCTTGATGTCCGCCAGCGTGATGCTCTCGGCACTCTCGCCGCCTGCATTTGCGCCAGCACCATTGCCTCCGCGCCGCCGTTCGCCGCCACCTTCACCCATCATCATCCCGGCATTCACGCGTCCACGCCGAAACGACGTCGTCTCATCGAACCCAATCGTCTGCGACACGCCATCGCTCCGCAGCACTGTCATCTTCGCGTTGTCCATGTCGATCGCCATCACCTTGCCCACAATGTACGTCTTGCCCAGGTCCGCCTTCGCCTTCGCGAGCACCGCGGCATCGGTTGCCAGAATCATCGCCGCATGCAGCGTCTTGTTGGCAGCGTCCAGGTTTCCCACCGCCATCACGCCATCGCCCACCTTCAGGTCGCTTACCTTGATCGTGCCACCACCCTCGTTCGGTCTTCCCTTCATCACGCGAGTATTGTCCGTGGTCACAATCTGCATCGTCTCGCCGGCCTCAGTCTTGATCGTCACCGTCGCGCCTGAGACGCCTGTCACCTCACCGCCCGCGCGCTGCATCCCGGCAAATTGTCCCCCGCCAAACTGCCCGCGGTGCCGCGCCCCGCCATTCTGCCCCGCCCCGTCCTGGCCTGCCGGAGCATCCTGCGCCATCGCCGGCCCAGTCGTCGCCATCAACGCGGCTGCAAGCCCCAGCACCATCCACATCCGTCTCGTCGTTTTCGCTTGTCCGGTCATTGTGCTACTCCATCCTGTTTCAGCTTGGCCTGCTCAAAGAGACGTGTTTAAATCCTCGAAGACGCACAGCCTTTTGTAATATTTCGTAACGACGGTGCCCCTTTTTGCCACCCAACCTTCGAATAAACTGCACCTATGCCGAACGCGAACCAGCACAACCCACCTCACCACAACCACTCTGAGATTCACTTCAACTCATCGGACACGGTTCGCGACATCGTCATCGGTCTCTCCGACGGACTCACCGTCCCCTTCGCTCTCGCCGCCGGCATCGCCGGCGCAGTCACCAACGTCGCTTCACCCACACACCTCGTCGTCACCGCCGGCCTGGCTGAAATCGCCGCCGGCTCCATCGCCATGGGCCTCGGCGGTTACCTCGCCTCGCGAGGCGACACCGAACACTACGCCTCCGAGCGCCGCCGCGAAGCCATGGAGGTCGTGGACCGCCCTCTCGATGAAGAAGCCGAGATCTACGAGATCTTCGAGAACTACGGCGTCGACCGCGAAGCCGCCACGCCCGTCCTCCGTTCCCTCCAGGCCAACCCCGAGGCCTACGTCGACTTCATGATGCGCTTCGAGCTTGGCCTTGAAGAACCCGCCCCTGGCCGCGCTCTCCGCTCCGCCGCCACCATCGCGTTCTCTTACATCGCCGGCGGCGCCGTCCCGCTCGCCTCTTACCTCATCTTTTCGGACATCAACCTCGCCCTCAAAGTCTCCGTCGTCGTCACCCTCATCGCCCTCGCTTCTTTCGGAGGCATCAAGGGCAAGCTCCTCGGCGCGGGCGTCATCCGCAGCGCCATCCAGACCGTCCTCATCGGAGGCATCGCCGCAGCCGCAGCCTTCGCCCTCGCCCGCCTTCTCAACCATGCCTAGCGTCCTATCGTGCCCGGCACAAAAAATGAATCCCCGGCACCCCCACGCGCGTATCATCCTTGATGGTTGTTCTCCCCTGTAACCTGGCAGGCCTCGCCTGAGTCGAAGTACGTAGCCGCCGCGCACGCTTCGCCGTACCGTCGTCGTTGTTCGCTCTGAGCAACAACGTCTTCTCGCTTCGGCATCTAACGCTCGATTGGAGCTCGCTATGCTCACCCAGCAGTCCACCGCCGCCGCCCTGCTTCAGCGCTTCAGGGCTGTCCGCGCGGCCACCATGCACTTCTGTACTCCGCTCTCGCCTGAGGACATGATGGTCCAGTCCTGCGCAGAGGCCTCGCCCCTCAAGTGGCACCTCGCTCACACCACCTGGTTCTTTGAGACCTTCATCCTCGCCGACTTCGTCGCCAACTACCAGCCCTTCAACCCCGACTTCCGCTGGCTCTTCAACAGCTACTACAAGGCCCTCGGCGAGATGCCCGAAAAGAAGCTCCGCGCCAGCTTCTCCCGCCCGCCGCTCGACAGCATCCTCGCCTACCGCACCCACGTCGAGACTGCCATCGAGCGCCTGCTTCAACACACCCCCGAGGATGAGATCCTCCGTCGCGTCTCCCTCGGCCTCGAGCACGAGCAGCAACACCTCGAGCTCGCTGCCACCGACATCAAGCACGCCTTCTACACCAATCCGCTGCAGCCCGCCTATCTCCCGCTCGTACCCGGCCACACCGCCAGCCACGTCATCGCGCCTCCTGTTGAGTGGCTCGGTTTCTCCCCCGGCTACCCCGCGCGCCCCGGCGTCATCGAGGTCGGTGTCACCCCCAATCCCAAGGCCGTCGACAGCTTCGCCTTCGACAACGAGACCCCGCGCCACTCCGTCTACGTCGCGCCCTTCCGTCTCGCCTCTCGCGCCGTCACCGTCAGCGAGTACCTCGCCTTCATCGACGAAGGCGGCTACACCCACCCCGAGTTTTGGCTCTCCGAAGGTTGGGACACCGTCGAGCGCGAAGGCTGGCAGGCCCCTCTCTACTGGCGTCGCGACTCCGCCAACCCCTCCGGCTGGTCCATCTTCACCCTCCACGGCTGGCGTCCCCTCGGCGAGCTCTCCGAAACCCCCGTCTGCCACATCAGCCTCTTCGAAGCCGACGCCTTCGCCCGCTGGTCCGGCCACCGCCTCCCCACCGAGTTCGAGTGGGAGTTCGTCGCCGCAAACGTCGCCGATACACTGGGTGCCCCATCTTCGCCGACAGCGACCGGGGTCCCCGGCGAGCCGCCTTTGGCTCGCTGGGGTGGTTCATCGTCGGTTAAGGTGGGTTCGCAGGACGCCAACATGCTCGAATCCGCCGCGCTCCACCCCCGTCCCGCCGCCTCCGGCCCCGGCATCCACCAGCTCTTCGGCGACGTCTGGGAGTGGACCCAATCTCCCTACACCGGCTACCCCGGCTACAAACCGCTCCCCGGCGCGCTCGGCGAGTACAACGGCAAGTTCATGTCCTCGCAGATGGTCCTCCGCGGCGGCTCCTGCGTCACCCCGGCCTCGCACATCCGCGCCACCTATCGCAACTTCTTCCACCCCGCCACGCGCTGGCAGTTCTCCGGCCTGCGCCTCGCCCGCGACCACGCCAGCTAAACGCATCGCCTTACCTTGCGCCCATTGCGCAAACATTGCGAACTCTGCGTGAAAGCTTTTGCCTGTTCCACCCGAGGACCTCTTCGTGACCGTTGCCACCACCCTCCCTACGCTGAACGACGCCGTCCTCTCCGCTGCTCTCACCGGCTTCAACGTCCAGGGCCAGAAGTCTCTCCCACCCTGGCTCTTCTATGACGACATCGGCTCCGCCCTCTTCGAGCAGATCACCGCGCTGCCTGAGTACTACCTCACCCGCACCGAGCGCGCCCTCTTCACCACCCACGCCGAAGAGATCGTAACCGCCCTCGGCGCCGACATCACCCTCGCCGAGCTCGGCGCGGGCTCCGCCGCCAAGACCGGCATCCTCCTCCGCGCCGCCGCCGACGCGCAGCCCAACGTCCTCTATCAGCCCATCGACATCAGCCCCTCGGCACTCGACGAAGCCGCCGCCGGCATCGCACTCCACATCCCCGGCGTCACCGTCGTCCCCCAGGTCGCCAACTACATCACCGAGCGCTACAGCATCATCCGCCCCCCGCACCACCGCGTCCTCGCACTCTACATCGGCTCCAGCATCGGCAACTTCTCACCCTCGGAGGCCCGCTCCATCCTCTGCAACCTCCGCCACCATCTCGCCCCCGGCGACGCCCTCCTCCTCGGCACCGACCTCGCACCATCCGCGCACAAAACCGTAGCCACACTCCTCGCCGCCTACGACGATGCCTCCGGCACCACCGCCGCCTTCAACAAGAACATCCTCCACCGCCTCAACCGCGAGCTCGCCGCCAACTTCTCACTCGACAGCTTCGCCCACCGCGCCCGCTGGAACGCCAGCGAAAGCCGCATCGAGATGCACCTCGAAAGCCTCATCCCGCAGACCGTCCACATAGCAGGGAAGTCCATCGACTTTGCCGCCCAAGAGACCATCCACACCGAAAACAGCTACAAGTTCACCACCGCCGCCCGCACAGCGCTCCTCACCGACGCCCACTTCACTCCCACCCGCACCTTCACCGACCCGGCCCACACCTTCGCCGTCACCCTCGCCACCGCAATCTAGACAGCCTCTGGAAACAACAACGGCGAGGCCCCAAAGCCTCGCCGTTGCCTTCGCTTTTGTTGTTGCACTTGCTTTTCTTTCTGTCATTCCGAGCAAAGCGAGGAACCTGCTTTCTTGCCGCCACAAACCTGGCGGGAACCCACCTCGGCCGTGGCGAAACTTCGCTCACTTGGCGCACTTCGCGGGAAACGCCTTTTCCCCCTTACGGCTCCACCCGCAGCAGCACCACGCCATGCACCGGCACACTCGCTTTCACCTCGCCGTCCTTGGCCTTCACCATCTTCCCACTCCAAAGATCAGTAATCTTCCCGGCGCTCGACATCCCTACATCGCTCAGCTTCACACTCATCTCCGCCGGGCTAGTCCCCCGGTTGAACAACCCCACCGCGACCGCCCCACCACTCAGCGGCTTTGACCACACTTCCAGCAAACCGTTCTGACTCACCCGGTCGCCCTGCCTGCCCAGCCTGTCCTGGTCAACCGCAATCACGCCCTTGTTCATCAAAATCGACTTCGTCTCATCCGGCATCTTGCTCAAATCATTCCCCGCCAGCAGCGGAGCCGCCAGCAGCGCCCACAGGCTCATATGCGTCCTGTACTCATCGGCCGACATATGCCCATTGCCCACCTCCAGCATGTCCGGATCGTTCCAGTGCCCCGGCCCCGCATACTTCGCCAGCCCTGCCTGCCCAAAACCAATCTTCGACATGCTGTCGTAGTTGTCCTTGATGTCCCCTGTCGTCCGCCACAGGTTCCCGCCTACACTCGCTCCCCACGTCCACACATCGTCCCAGCCATACTGGCAAAGGCTGAACACAATCGGACGGCCCGTCTTCTCCAGCGCCTCGTGCATCTTCACATAGGCCGCTTTCATCATCTTGTTGGCATAGTCCGGATCGTTCGGGTGGTCCGCCGCGCCCGCCGACATCAGCTCCCGGTACGAACACAGATCGTACTTCAGATAATCCACACCCCAGCTCGCATACAGGTCGGCATCCTGCTGCTCATGCCCATAGCTGCCCTCATACCGAGCACAAGTATGTGGTCCCGGCGACGAATAAATCCCGAACTTCAGCCCCTTCGAGTGGATGTAATCCCCCAGCGCCTTCATGTCCGGAAACTTGTCATTGGCATGCAACACGCCCTGCGCATCCCGCGTGCCCTGCCATGTGTCGTCCACGTTCACATATACATAGCCCGCATCGCGCATGCCGCTTGAAACCAGCGCATCCGCGGCGTTCTTCACATCCTGCTCGGTCACCTTACCCGCAAAGTGGTTCCAGCTGTTCCACCCCATCGGCGGAGTCATCGCCAACCCAGTCGAAGCAGCCCCCTGGGCCAAGCCAACCCCACATCCCAACGCACACACCGCCAACGCCGCTATCCAACGCATCCGCATCTTTCGCTCCTAAGTAACCGCTTACATTTTCCAGAGCAGCCAGCATATCACCTGTCGTCATTCGGAGCGAAGCCAAAGAACCCCGGCGCTCCCAAAGCCGCCCCAAACCGATCATCCCTTTTCGACCCACGCCCGATCCCGGCTGCCTCCCCCCACCCAGAATGTGTCATCTCGACCGAAGCATCGCAGTCTCATCGCGATGCGCAGCGGAGAGACCTGCGTCTTGCTCGCACCACCCACAAACCCCGTCATCTCGACCGACCAGCGGGAGCGGAGAGACCCCTGTATTTGCTTGCATCACCAAAACCGCCAACTCCCCGCGCTTTTCTCTACTGTCTACTGTCTGCTCTCCGATACTCCCCACTCTTCCCCCCGGTCTTACTCAGCAGCACCACCTCGCGAATCCGTATCCCTTTATCCAGCGCCTTGGTCATGTCGTACACCGTCAGCGCCGCGACAGCCGCCGCCGTCATCGCCTCCATCTCCACCCCGGTCCCAGCCACCGTCGCAGCAGTCGCCGTAATCTCGACACCCCCAGCCACCACCGTCGCCTGCACATCCACAAAGCTCAACGCCAGCGGATGACACATCGGGATCAGCTCACTGGTCCGCTTCGCCGCCTGAATTCCCGCAAACCGCGCCACCTCCAGCGGATTCCCCTTAGGATTCTGCGGCAACGCCGCCAGCACAGCCTCATTCAGCTCAACAAACGCCCCAGCCACAGCTTCCCGCCGAGTAGCCACCTTCGCGCCCACATCCACCATGTGCGCCTGCCCGCTCTCATCAAAATGAGAAAGTTTCCCGCTCATGCCTCCACCCCACGCGCTCGTTGATAAAGAACGATACCCGTCATGATGAACAGCACTGGAAGAAGAATCAGCAGAATAAGCAGCCCCGGAGCGGTCCACTGAACGCCAACAATAAACATATGGTGCAGCAGGATGCTGAGGGAAAAGATCACAAGAAGCAGACCTACACATAGGCCTGCTCCAAAGCCAATCATCAGGCCGCTGCGAAGAAAAAGACTGTCCCGGCGTTTGCTCACGAAATCGATCCTACCGCAGCACTTCCATCGCGTACATCGCGTTTAAACATCGTGCCCATTGCGTTCGTCTTGGCTCTTGCTTTTGCCGTTGCCGTTGCCGTTGTTTTTGCTTTTGCCTTTCTTTCTTTCCATTCCGAGCGCAGCGAGGAACCTGCTTCTAGCGCGAGCGAAGCGAGCGCGTCTACCGCAGCAGCACCCGTACCACATCTCCCTCCGCAAAGCTCTCCACCCCCACCGGCAGCACGCAATAACAGTTCCCCCGCGCATTCGCCGCGACATCCCCCGATCCCTGCCACACCACCACCCGCACCGTCACGCCATCCCACGCACCGACTAACTCCGCCGGCAAAAACCGTGTCACCTTAGCCCCACCCTTCACCTCCTCGCCCAGCCGAGCCTCCACAAACACCGGCGCAACCTCCTTCCGTCCCGCCAGCGCCCGCAGCATCGGAGCCACAAACAACGCAAAGCAAACCTGCGTCGACACCGGGTTCCCCGGCAGCCCAAAAAAATAAACCCACGGCCTCTGCGGATCGAACGTCGGCAGCCGCCCAAACACCACCGGCTTGCCCGGCTGGATCTTCGCCCCGGTAAACAGAAACTCCGCGCCCAGCTCCGCCAGCACCTGCTCCACCAGGTCATACTTGCCCATCGACACCCCACCCGACAGCACCAGCAGGTCGCTCTGCATCCCGCGCTCCACGCGCTCCTTCAGCTCCGCAAACGAGTCCCGCGCAATCGCCAGCCGCGCCGCCACTCCACCCTCACCCCGCACCAGCGCCGCCACCGCATAGCTGTTCGAGTTGTAAATCTCAAACTCTCGCAAACCGCCGGGTGCCCCATCTTCGCTCGACAGCTTCATCGTCGAGCTAAGGTGGGACGCGGATGACGGCAGCGCCTCCACATCCGTACTCGCCACAATCGGGTACCCCGACCCTTTAGCCTCGGGTCTGATAGGCTCCCCAGACGAAGAAGTTGTATCACCTCTGGCTGCTAGGTACCCCGACCCTTCAGGGTCGGGTCTCATAGTTTCTCCAGAACAAGAAGGGGCTTTAGCCCCGGGGGTATGCCTCGCTCCCAGCTCGACTAGCTCATCCCCCGTAGCCACAATCGCCACCTTCGGCCGCGCAAACACGCTCACCTTCGAGCACCCACAACTCGCCGCGACAGCAATCTCCGCCGCCCCCATCACGCGCCCCACCGGCAGCAGGGAAGCACCCACCCGCGCCTCCGCCCCCCGCGGCACCACATTCTCACCAGCCTTCAAAGACCGCCCCGCCTCCACCCGCAGCACGCTATCGGCCACGGACGTATGCTCCACCATCACCACCGCATCCGCGCCCTCCGGCATCGGAGCCCCCGTCATAATCTCCACCGCCTCACCCGCCTTCAGAGCCGCCCCACTCCACCGCTCCCCGGCCCGCACCTGCCCAACCACTCGCAGCGGTCTCCCAATATCCGCCGCTCTTACCGCAAACCCATCCCGAGTCGACCGATCGAACGGCGGCTGGTCCCGGTCCGCCACCACGGCTTCGGCCAGCACCCGCCCAGCAGCCTCCAGCAGCTCCACCGTCTCCACCGCCCGCGGAGCCCCCACCCCAGCCGCCTCGCCCAGCACCACCCCCAACGCCTCAGCAAACTCCAGCACCCGCTCCGCCATCGCCGTCCACTCCTGTCAAGCCCGCAACGGGCGTAACTCTAACAATTCATGCAGGATATCCCGCAACAAATTACGCTGCCTCGCTTGCTAAACTAAGGATAGCCCCATTCCAAAACCCCAACCAGCACAGGAAAGCAACCGAGGGATCAGACCTCCACAAGTCCGCCCTCAACCCGCCCGCTTTCAAGACCTTAAATCGAAAAGTATCCGGGGGGGAGGCCCCCTCCCTCAGCCCACGAAAAAGCCCCGGCTCAACCGAACCGGGGCTTTCGCTATCTCAAGCTATCGCTTCTACTTCCGGCCTTTCCTGTACTTCGTATCGATCGTCTGGCCCAGGCTCGTCAGCACCTCGCGCACACCCGGCGCCTTCGGATCATCCGGCGCCAGCTCCAGGAACTTGTCGTACGCCTCCACGCATCCCGGAGGCGCCGTCAGCTTCTGCGTCTTCTGGTCGAAGGTCGACTTCGCGATCAGGATCTGGCCCTTGATCCAGTACGGGTCCGGGCTGTTCGGGTCCGCCGCAATCGCCTTGTCCGCCGCCGCCAGAGCGCCATCGCTCTGCTGGCTGTTGAACAGCACCACGGCCTCGTTCTTGTAGTACATCCCGGCCTTGGTCGGCTCTGCCTTCACCGCATTCTCAAACGCAGCCGCTGCGTCCGACACCTTGCCCGAGCGTGACAGCGCCGTGCCCATCTGGTTGTACGCCGCGCCAATCTGCTCCGGGACCGGCTTCGCAGACTTGCTGTCCAGGTCGATCCCCTTCTGGTACGCCGTCACCGCATCGCCGTACGCCTTCAGCACGTCGTCGTCGGACAGCGCCGGCTTGCCTGCCGCCTTGTCCGCCGCCGCCAGGTGGTCACCCTGCGCCAGCAGCGTATCGCCATAGGTCACCCACAGAATGCTCTGGTCCGGCTTCGCGTCGGTGGCCTGCTTCATCGCGGTCACGTCCGTGCTCACGTCGCCCTTCGTATGCGCCGCCGCCGCCAGGTCCGCACGGGTCTGCTTCAGCGTCGCATTCAGTTGCGCGATCACCTTGTTTGCGTCCACGGCCGCGGAGTTCTTCTTCTTGAACTCCTCAATCTTCTCGCGCTCTTCCGGGGTCAGCGCCTTCATGTACTCTTCGCGAGTCATGTCGAAGTCCAGCGTCTTGTCGTCGCCCGCCTTCAGCGTCACCGTCTGGTAGTCGGCCGCAACGCTGCCCTTGAACACCTGCACCAGGTAGTCGCCCGGCGCAATCCCCGTGCCCTTGTAGTTGCCGTTCGCATCCGTATCGAACGAGTACGGATACTTCCGGTCTTTGGCAGCGGCCGTCTTGTCTGTGGTGAACTTCACCTGCGCGCCGGCCATCGCAGCCCCGGCGGGGTCGTTCACATGGCCATGTACGCTGGCCGGTGCCGGCGCTTGCGCCTTCACCGGTGCCGTAAACACGACCGCCAGCATAGCGACCGCAGCAATCATTGTGCGCTTCAACATCGTCTTTGTCCTTTCGAGGGGGTTCCTCGCCTCAGCAACGTCAAACTTACATGGATTCCACTGCCTGTTTCAACTCTGTGCCGCGCCGCTGTTGCGAGCTGTTCCGCAATCTGGCGGTCAAGCGGTCCAATCTCACGCTTCCGTCTTGCCCGCGTCTTCCGCGGGCTCTTCATAGTCCTCGGCTGACTGCAACACCTCGCGTGCAGCCGCCTCGTCCTCCGTGCGCACCTGCAACTCGGCGGCAAAGGCCACCGGAACCATGCTGTTCGCTGTCTCGCCACGCAGATACACCTCAATCCCTGCGGCCTCCAGCGCACTCCGTGCCACGCTTGCTTCCATCGGTTCAGGAAACGTAGCCACCGTTACAAACTCGCCCTCGTGCTCTTTCATGCTCTGCCCCTCGGTATGGCTCATGCTGCCTCGCTTCCGTCCGTCGTGCCTTTACTTGAACTCCACCGACTGCAGGTGGAACGTGATCGTGCCCCAGAACAGCTTCGCTTGCATCTGCACGGGCAGATGGCGCGCATCGTCTGTGTACCACACCCAGATTGCGCCTCGGTTCTTCACGATGCCCTCATCCGCCGTCGCTTGTACTTTGATGGTCGCAAACGTCCCTGCGGGTGTCTTGATCTCTTCCCGGTCTTCAGCCTTCATGCCCACCGTCACTGTGCGCATCGAGTCCGCCAGCGGAAAATACATCGTCTGCCCCACCGCCATCGGCTGCGACTGCGTATAGAAGATCGCCGCCAGCGAGTCCGTCACGCATGCCGGAATGTTCGCCTCCTTGCGCGTCGCCGTACCCTTCACCAGGTTCCGCTCATACTGCGTCTGCTTGCCATGCTCGTAGTCGAACGAGAGGTCGCTGGCAATCTTCCGCCGCCCCTCCTGCAGCTGCTTGTTGAATCCCGTCGAGCAGCCCGTCTTCGTATCCATGCCCGACTGAAACCGGTCCACCACCGGGAACAGCATATTCACTGCGCCCACCGTGTCCGCCGTCGCCGAGATCTTCAGCGTCCCCGGCACCGTCTGTTCCAGATGGAAAACCGCCAGCCCAGCCTGAAACACCCGCCAGTCCACCGTATACGTCAGCGTCTCATGCTGCGGATACTCAAACCCTGCCGTCGGCGGTTGCAGTACCGGGATCGGCCTGGCTGGCTCCGCCGGGTGCTTCGGCGCCAGCGGATTGCTCAGAAACTGGGCCTGCGCGCCAGCCGCAAACACCCAACCTATCGCCGCCACAACGAAGGCCGCTCTCATCGTCCCGATCCCAGCCTTCAAATCGACATCTCCCAGGGGGCGCTGGCAGGGCCGGCTGGCCGCTGCTCTAAAGTTTTGGACGTATCAACTCGCGGCTTTGCTTCCGGCCCTCTAGTCGAAACGCGACACAAATACCATAACTGCTTTTGAATCAGATTTTTCAGCGATGCGCTGCCAGCAGCATTCGCAGCATCAGGGCCACGTAGATCGCCGCAGCTCCCATGCTGGCATTGTACTCGCGATGGTGCTGGTACCGCTCCGCCGAGAACCGCCCGCCGCCCTCCACATCCGCAAACCGTGCCGGCGTCAGCCTCGGCAGCAACCTCGGCACCTTCGCCGCATACGCATCGAAGCCCGGAAACGCCCCGCGCAGAAACGCCTCCTCTGACAAGATCGTCGGCACATAGATCGCCAGGAACATCACCACCAGCACCGCCCCCAGCCACCACCGAGCCTCGCTGATCGACCCCGCAGCCACCGCAAACCCAAACGCAATCCCCATCGACCCCAGGTACAGCGGGTTCCGCGTATAGGCATAAGGCCCCGTCCGGGTCAGCTCGGCATTCTTCTTCACATAACCCGCTGCGTATCCTCGCAGCCACAACCCCGCCAGAACCAGTGGCAGGCTCCACGCCAGCGTCGGCCACGTCGGCCGCGCAAACACCAGAAACACCGCCGCCACCACAAACCCCAGTGGAACCCGTATCCGCCGTGCGATCTTCTGCCAGCGGCTCTTGCCTGTCTGTGACGATGCCGAACCGGAACCCATTCGGCTATTCTCTCAAACTCCTGGCCGCTTTACGCTTCCAGCCCCGCCACGGCTGCCGCCACCTGCTCGACCGTCACCTTCGCCAGCCCCGGATCGACCTCGCCGGTCCGCCTATACGTGTTCTGCGAGCTCGCATCGCGCAGCACCGCCTTCGGCCCCGGCCCCCACGGCCCATTGCGCAGCGGGTTCGTCGGCCCAAACAACGCCACCACCGGCACGCCCAGCATCGCCGCCAAATGCATCGGTCCGGAGTCGCCACCCACCAGCAGCTTCGCCCGCCGCACCAGTGCGATCAGCCCAGCCACGTTGCAGACCACCGGCTCCGCCGCGCCATCACTGGCAGCAACGACGGCCTCGGCCAACTCATCGTCCTTGTTCGGCTTGTTCACCACGCAGCGATACCCCATCGCGCGCAGCCGCTGCGCCAGTTCACCGAACCGCTCCACCGGCCACTGCTTGGTCACCCATCCAGCCCGAGGCGTCAGCACACACACGCTGCTGTTGCCTATTAGCTCCTCGGCCCAGTGTTCTGCCCACTCCGTCCGCGGAATCTCCGCCGCCACCGGCTCCAGCTGAACACTGCTCACTGCTCCCAGCAGAGCGGCGCCCTGCTGCACCACATGCTCGCCCTGCCGCAGAAAGCTCTGCCCATACAGCGTCCCGGCCAACCCCTCTCTAGGATCTTCATACCCCGCCAGCGTCCCGCCGCCCGCCAGCCGGCCAATAGCCGCGGCACGCAGCGTCCCCTGCATATCCACCACCATGTCATAGTGTCCGCGTAGCTTGCGAAACTCAAGAAACGACCGCACCGTCTCCCGCGACAGCGGCGCGCTCTTCCAGGCCCTCACCGGCACCGTAAACGACACCCGAACCACCGGCCCCGGAATCTCCGCTGTCAGCAACGGCTGCCAGCGCTCATCCACCACCCAGTCGATCTCCCAGTCCGGTCGCACTCTTCGCAGTGCCGCGGCCGCTGGCAGTGCATGCAGCACGTCTCCCATCGCCCCGACGCGAACAATCAACAACCGTGCCATATCCCTACACTATCTCTCTACTGTCTACTCGTCTGCCCTACGTGATACGCGCCTCCACCGCCCGCATCACCTCATACGTGTTCACAAACTCAACTTCCAGCGTCACCACCATCACCGGTCCTACTGTCTCCAGCCGTGCTCGCATCTCGGCGGTCAGCTTTACGGCGTCCTTGTCGGTAGTCGCAAACCCCGTCGCACGCTCCTCATCTGCCTGCTTCAGCAGTATGTCGATGTCTCCCATCGTATAGAGATGGTGGTCGTCGAACGCAAGCGTTTTCACCACCCCGCAGCCTTCATTCAGCAGCATTGTCTGGAAGCTCTCCGGCCTCGCGATCCCGCAGAATGCCAGCGGCCGCAGCCCCGCCCCCAGCGTCTTCTTCGGAGCAGGGAACACCAGCTTCCGCCGCACCGTCCACACCGGGGTCCCAGTTCTCACCAGCTCCCAGGCCGACTTGCCGGCCACCTCAAACTCGTCCTCGCGCACAATCACCGCGTCCGCCCGCGACAGCGCCTCCAGCCCCTCGCGCAGGTTCCCAGCCGGCAGCATCGAGTCCTGCAGGTCTTCGCTCGTCACCAG
The DNA here is from genome assembly GCF_014083945.1 of Granulicella sp. 5B5. Classification (GTDB taxonomy): domain Bacteria; phylum Acidobacteriota; class Terriglobia; order Terriglobales; family Acidobacteriaceae; genus Granulicella. The sequence continues at coordinate 2,795,014 of NZ_CP046444.1, forward strand.
CACCAGGTCCAGCGTCCGCGCCAGCTGCCTGTGCTGAAACCCGTCATCCAGCAGCAGCAGCCCATGCCACGCCAGGTCGGCGGAGTCCTGCGCCCGCTGCCCGCACTCATACCGGTTGCTGCCCACCCACACCGGCACCTGCGCCTCGCGAGCGATCACCACCGGCTCATCGCCATAGCGTTCGGCAGCGTCGATGGCATTCAGGTCCACCCGCTCCATATCCGACCCCTTGCGCCGATATCCGCGCGAGAGCACATTCACCTCCCACCCCCGGTCCTTCAGCAGCTTCGCCAGTGCAATCACCACCGGCGTCTTGCCCGAGCCCCCAGCCGAGATCGCCCCCACACTCACCACCGGCCACCGCAGCCGCCGCGTGCTCAGCAGCCCCACGCGCCGCATCCACGACTTCATCGAGATCACCGCAACGTAGATCGGTACGAATGGCCAGGCCCAGGGTCTGCGTGCGCTCACTGCTTACTCTCCTCGTACCCTGCCTTTTACACACATAGCCATCAGCGCAGCCACCGTCCTGCCCGTGGCCCCCTGCTGCGCCTCAAACACCCTACGCCCCCGCTCACCGATCGCCTCTGCCAGCGCCCGGTCCCGGAGCAGTTCGTTGAGGGTATTCCTTAGCTCTACTGTATCGGACACAATCCTGATTCCATCAGCCGCCTGCATCGCCGCCACAATACTACGAAAATTCTGAAAATGAGGCCCCATCACCACCGGCACCCCAAACTGTGCCGGCTCCAGCGGATTATGCCCTCCGCGATCCACCAGACTTCCTCCCACAAACGCCACATCCGCCACCCCATACACAGCCGCAAGGTCCCCAATCGTATCTAGAACAATCACCTCAACCAGTTCCGACATATCCGACACACTGGGTGCCCCATTCATGACGGCTTCATCGTCATAAGTGGGGTGGAACGATGATTGCGTCCCGGCGCTGGAACCCGGCACGCTCAGGTACCCCGAGGCTTCAGCCTCGGGTCTCATAGCCTCGCTGGAAAAGGGGGCTTTAGCCCCCGAGGTATGCGTTTCACCACCTTGAAGTATCCATGAGCTCACCCGTTGCAAGGTGAATTCCATCGCTATCGCCTCTACCTCGCCAAATCGCTCTGGATGGCGCGGCGCAATCACCAACAGAGCATCCATCTCGCACCGCAGCGAACCCTCCCACGCTTGAATAACGATCTCTTCCTCGCTGAGGGTGGACTCCTTCGTGCGATCTAAAGTGCTGCCAGCTACGACAACAGGCCGCCCTGCCGCAGCTTCCTTGATCAGCGCCGCAACCCGGCTCTCCCTCGCCGCCCGCACATCAAACTTCAAATTCCCGCTGACCACCACACTCCCCGGCGTCACCCCCATCGCCACCAGCCGCCGCGCATCCTCCTCACTCTGCGCCAGCCACAACGACACCCCCCGCAGCGCCCGCCCCCAAACCTTCCGCACCCGCATCCCGCGAGCAAACGACCGGTCGCTCACCCGGGCATTCACCACAGCAACCGGCACACCAGACTTCCGGCACTCATGCAGCATCCGAGGCCAAAGCTCGCTCTCCATCAGCACCAGCATGGCGGGCTCTAGCGCCTTGAGATACGCCCGCACCGCCCACGCAAAGTCCAGCGGATAATAAAACACCCGCGCAGCCCCAAACCGCACCCGCGCCAGCGCCTGCCCCGTCCGAGTCGTCGTAGAAACCACCACGACCCACCCGTCACCCAGCGCCGCCTCCAACTCCGCCACCAGTCGAGTCGCCGCCAGCACCTCACCCACACTCACCGCATGGACCCAAACCACCTGCCGTCCGCGCACTGCCTCTCGCAACAAAACAGGCACGCGCCCCAGCCGCTGCCCCAGCCCCTCGCGATACCGCTCCGTCGTCACCATCCGCAGCAGCCACCACGGCGAAGCGATCACCAGCCCCACCAGCAGCACCGCGCTATAAAGCAACATCGCCAAACAAGCACCTCTTCGCTTTGAAGGGGACGGGCTTCAGCCCGTCCATCAGCCACTCCAAAGATTGCGGGGGCTTTAGCCCCGGAGGGACCTCCTCAGAGGATAATGGAAACCATGCGTCACCCCGCCGCTTATCTCCTGCTTGCCATCTTCCTCCCTCTCGCTGCCCACGCCGAAAAAGCCCGTCACCCTGCCCCCCCGCAGCCTGCCGAAACCTACCCCATGCACCAGACGAACGACCACGTCACCATCGCCGCCGAGCCCGGCGACACCAAAGAGACCCGCCCCAACACCCGCCTCGACTACTACTCCCACGACATGCTCCCCATCCGCGTCATCGTCACCAACGACTCCAACAACCCCCTCACCCTCGACGACGCCCGCATCCACTTCATCTCCGCCGCCAACGACAACATCCCCGCCGCCACCCTCGACGACCTCCAACGCCGCATGTTCACCCTCAAGTCCGCCACCGGCAAAAAGATCCCTCTGCCGCTCGGCATCCCGATCCCCATCACCACCGGCAAACAGAACGTCGACAAAAAAATCACTCAGGACGACGACGACTTCGGCTTCCAGACCACCACCGTCCAGCCCCACACCACCGTCGCGGGCTACCTCTACTACGACATCCAGGGCCTCGACCGGCCCGCCCTCGCCCACGCCACCCTCGAACTCCGCAAGGTCCGCTTCCAGGGCGGCGACTACCTCGAATCCTTCGAAATCCCCCTCCACCCCACCGAACAACCCACCGCGACGAAGTAGTTTTGCCTGTCATTCCCGCAGGGAATCTGCGTTTGTCGTTGTTGTTGCGTTTGCCTTTGCCGTTGCTTGTTTTCCTCTGCGTCCTCTGCGGGCTTCTACTTTGCGCCCTCTGCGTGAACGCTTTTGCCGCAGCAAGCGCCGCAGGCGCGAGCGTACCCTCAAAGCCACCCACCCACTACACTGTAAGCAGACGATGACCACCATCCGCCCCGCCACGCCCGCCGACGTCCCCACCATCCTCCGCTTCATCCGCGACCTCGCCCTCTACGAGCGCGAACCCGATTCCGCCATCGCCACCGAAGCCGACCTCCTCCGCGACGGCTTCTGCCTCGCCCCCGACGGCATCACACCACTCTCATCACCACGCCGCTTCGACTGCCTCATCGCCGAGCACAAGGATGACGTGGCTGAAGGCTCCGCCACCCCCGTCGGCTTCGCTCTCTACTTCGCCAGCTACAGCACCTGGCTCGGCCACCACGGCCTCTACCTCGAAGACCTCTACGTCTCCCCCGAGCACCGCGGCTCCGGCCTCGGCCGAGCCCTGCTAGCCCGCGTCGCCGCCATCGCCCTCGAGCAGGGCTGCGGCCGTCTCGAGTGGTCCATCCTCGACTGGAACCAGCCCTCCATCGACTTCTACCACCGCATCGGCGCCGTCATGAAGTCCGAGTGGCTAGGCATGCGCATCACCGGCAACGCCCTCACCACCCTCGCCGCCTCCACTACCACCTAACCCGCCGCCACCATCGTGGCGCAACTCCTCGCTTTTCTTCGCGTCCTTTGCGTGAGCGCTTTTGCTGTTGTCATTGCTCTTTCTACTGTTTACTCACTATGAAGAAAATCCACATCATCGGCGGAGGTCTCGCCGGCCCCGAAGCCGCTCTCCAGGCCGCCTCCCTCGGCTGCCAGGTCATCCTCTCGGAGATGCGCCCCCTGCGCTCCACCGAAGCCCACCAGACCTCCGACTTCGCCGAGCTCGTCTGCTCCAACTCCCTCAAGTCAGAATCCGAAAACTCCGCCCCCTGGCTCCTCAAGCAGGAGATGCGCCGCGCCAACAGCTTCCTCCTGCAAGCCGCCGACGCCACCTCCGTCCCCGCCGGCCACGCCCTCGCCGTCGACCGCGCCCTCTTCTCCGAGCGCGTCGCCGCCCTCATCGTGCAGCACCCAAACATCGAAGTCCGCCGCGAAGAAATCACCCATCTCAACGAGAACGATCCCAACACCATCACCATCTTGGCCTCCGGCCCGCTCACCAGCAGCCCACTCGCGCAGGAGCTCCAGCGCCTCACCGGCACCGAACAGCTAGCCTTCTACGACAGCATCTCCCCCATCGTCGACGCCGCCACCATCGACATGGACAAGGTCTACTTCGCCGCCCGCTGGGACAAAGGCACCGCCGACTACATCAACTGCCCCTTCACCAAGCCCGAGTACGAAGCCTTCATCGACGCCCTCGCCGCCGCCGAAAAAATCCAGCACAAATCCTGGGAACAAATCCCCACCGCAGAGCACCCCGCCACGGATGTGTCATCTCGACCGGAGCGCAGCGAAGTGGAGAGACCTGCGTCTGGCCCTGTCACGGCAACCACCAAGCCCCCCCAATACTTCGAAGGCTGTCTCCCCATCGAAGAGATCGCCCGCCGCGGCCGCGACACGCTCCGCTTCGGCCCCATGAAGCCCGCCGGCCTCACCGACCCCAAGACCGGCCGCTGGCCCTACGCCTGCGTGCAACTACGGCAAGAGACACTCCGCGCCGACAGCTACAACCTCGTCGGCTTCCAAAACTCCCTCAAGTACGGCGAGCAGGCCCGCATCCTCCGCATGATCCCCGGTCTGGAGAACGCCACCTTCCTCCGCTACGGACAGGTCCACCGCAACACCTACATCCACGCGCCCTCGCTGCTCACCGAAACCTTGCAACTCAAGCAGCACCTGTCGATCCTCATCGCCGGCCAGCTCTCCGGCGTCGAAGGTTACACGGAGTCCATCGCCAGCGGCCTCTTAGCCGGACGCTACGCCGCAGCCCTGGCCCGCGGCGAGCAGCCGACACCAGCCCCACGCCTCACCGCCAACGGCTCCCTCACCCACTACATCACCCACGCCGAAACGAAACACTTCCAACCCGCCAACATCACCTTCGACCTGCTGGTGCCGCTAGAGGAAGATCTCCGCAAAAAGATCCGCGACAAAAAAGAGCGCCACCGCATCCAGTGCGAACGAGCCCTCGAAGCCTGGGACACATGGCTCAACGACAGCAGGCTCTGACAGCTTTCTGCGCAATCGGCAGTCAATCACCGCCGCTTAATGTTACCGTTTACACCGGAGTTTCTACATGAACATCTTCGCCTCACTCTCCCGCCGCCTCTTCGCGTCGATGTGCCTCTTCGCCCTTACCCTCACCGCATCCGCCCAACGCTGGTCCGAGCAAAAAGCCAACGACTGGTACGCCCAGCAGCCGTGGCTCGTCGGCGCCAACTACATACCGTCGAACGCCATCAACCAGCTCGAGATGTTCCAGGCCACCACCTTCGACCCCGCCATCAACGACCGCGAGCTCGGCTACGCCGAAGGCATCGGCATGAACGTCATGCGCGTCTTCCTGCAGGACCAGCTCTGGCAGCAGGACCCCGACGGCTTCAAGCAGCGCCTCAACACCTTCCTCTCGATCGCCGCGAAACACCACATCAAAATCCTCTTCGTCCTCTTCGACTCCTGCTGGGACCCCAACCCCAAGCTCGGCCCGCAGCACCCGCCCATCCCTGGCGTGCATAACTCCGGCTGGGTGCAAAGTCCCGGCATCCCGCGCCTGCTCGACCGCTCCGTGGAGCCGCAGCTCAAGGCCTACGTCATCGGCGTCGTCTCCGCCTTCGCCAACGACCCCCGCGTCCTCGGCTGGGACCTCTGGAACGAGCCCGACAACGACGGCGGCGGCGACAACTCCCGCTCCCCCGCCGCCGTAAAGGCCAAGTTCGACCGGATCGCTGAGCTCCTCCCGCAGGTCTTCGCCTGGGCCCGCTCCGCGCACCCGTCGCAGCCGCTCACCACCCCGCTCTGGCAGGGCGACTGGCACGACCCCGCGAAGGAAGACCCCATCGTCAAGATCCAGCTCCGCGAATCCGACATCATCACCTTCCACAACTACGGCTGGCCCGAGGACTTCGCCGCCCGCGTCCACGAGCTCGAACCCCTCCACCGCCCCATCCTCTGCTCCGAGTACATGGCCCGCGGCGCAGGCTCCACCTTCGACGGCACGCTCCCCGTCGCCAAGCGCCTCCACGTCGCCGCCATCAACTGGGGACTCGTCAACGGCAAAACCCAAACCAACCTTCCCTGGGACTCCTGGCAGCGCCCCTACGTCCTCGAGCAGCCGCCCATTTGGTTCCACGACGTCTTCCACCCCAACGGCACACCCTACCGCCAGGCAGAAGCCGACCTCATCCGCCGCCTCACCGGCCGCGGCACCCCACCCACCACCCCCACTAACTAACCACCACTCCGGGTGCTCCGGCTTTCGCAAAAACTCTTGCTACCCAAAGAGTTTGTCATTTCGACCGGAGCATCGCGCCTTATCGCGGTGCGGAGCGGAGAAACCCCTGTATTTGTAGTTGCTGTTGTCTGTTTTCCTCTGTGTCCTCTGCGCGCTTCTACACTGCGCCCTCTGCGTGAACGCTTTTCGCCGCTCTATCCCAACCCGTATCCGCCGTACACTCCACCGCCGCCAGCGGTATAGCTCGCTCGCCAGATTGAACTTTTTCCTGGGTTTTGGCGTACTCTTCGACATAACGATCTGTTAGACAGATCGTGTCCGAAGTCTCAGGAGGCCCACATGCGGCCACTTTCAGCCACCGACGCCATCTCCCCGGCATGGAACCACACCAGCACCCTTCTGCTTGCCCCACGCAGCTGGAGCCTGCTCCTCAAAATCGGCGCCGTCGCCATCTTCGCCGGCCTCGGCGGAGGCTTCAGCACCGGCCTGCCGCCCAACCACGGCGTCTCCCATCTGCCCTCTGTAAGTCCTCTCTTCGCCGCCGCCATGCTCTCCGTCATCATTGGCATCAGCCTCCTTGCCCTGGTCATCGGCATCGCGCTGCTCTACCTCGGCTCGCGCCTCCAGTTCGTCCTCTTTGAGGTCCTTCTCACCCGCCGCACCACCATCGGCCCCATCTGGGCGCGTTACGGCTCCGTCACCTGGCGCTGGATCGGCCTCAAGCTGCTCTTCATGCTGGCGGCTCTCCTCTGCATGGCGCCCATCCTTGTGCCCGCCGGCATCTACCTCTTCAGAAACGTCTTCGATGCGTCCAACGGCGTCCACCCCAACCTCAGCATCTTCGTCCCGGCCATGGCCTTGTCCATCTTCGCCATTGCCCTCGGTGCGCTCGTCATCGCGGCCATCTGGGTCTGGCTCTCGGACTTCGGCCTGCCCTCCATCGCGCTCGAAGACACCTCCATCACAGAGACAGTGCAACGCGTCCTCTCGCTCGTCCGCGCCGAACCCGGCCAGTTCATCCTCTACCTGCTCCTGCGCATGGTCCTCTCCTTCGCCTTCACCCTGGTCGCAGAGATTGGCCTGGCCATCGGCGCCGTCATCGCTCTCATCCCCATCGGCGTCGGCGGCGGCATCCTCTGGATGGCCTTGCACAGCGGCGGCGTCATTGGCAAAGCTGTCATGATCACCGGCTGGGTCGTCCTCGCCATCGCCTTCCTCACCGTCTTCGTCTGTGCCGCGATCATGACGCTGGGCTACGTCCGCAGCTTCCTCAAGACCTACTCGCTCTACTTCCTCGGCGGCCGTTACCCCCGCCTCGGCGAGTATCTCGACCAATACCAGGCCACGCTGCCTATCCCCGCACCGTCCTACCCGCAGCCCTACCCACCCTACGCCCCACCCAACCCCAGCTAAGTACAGTCGACGCACCCGTGGCGAAACTTGGCTCACTTCGCGCACTTGGCGGGAGGCTCTTCCCAGCAGCAAGCGCCAAAGGCGGGAGCGTACCCGCGTCAAGCCCTCATCACCCCCACACGCCCGCAACCCCAACAAACCAAACCACTAAGGCTCCCAAAAAGAAAAACAAATTTCCCGTTCCAGTCGGCTACACTGAAAGTAGGGAAGAATCTCGCAGCTCAGAGCTGATAGCTCAAATCCTGATGTTTGCGCCAGGCCAGATAACCCTTTTGTTTCCCATATCATACCCGCAACTATATACAGAATCAGCCACTTACCCCGGGGATCACCCCGTAAGTGACTGATTCCGCTGGATAGCTCCGCTACATAGGGAGGGGGAGGGGTATCCCGCTACTCGGCTTTCTTCTTGTTCCGCGCCTTCACCTTGAACCAGATCGGCGACCCGATGAACTTGAACGTGTCCCGGATCTCATTCGCCAGGAACCGCTCATAGCTGAAGTGCAGCTTCACATCGCGGTCCGTGAACAGCACAAACGTCGGCGGAGCCACCGCAGCCTGCGTCATGTAATAGATCTTCACGCGCCTGTTCATCGGCACGCTCGCGCGCTGGAAGTCGATCTTGTCCAGGAACCGGTTCATCGCGCCCGTGGAAACGCGCTTGCGTCGCTCACGGCTCACCAGCTCCACCTTCTTGAACACCTCGCCAATGCCCTTCGACTCAGCCGCGCTCACAAACAGCAGCGGTGCATAATCCAGGTACTTCAGCGAGTCCCTTACCTGCTGTTCGTACAGCTTCTTGTCCGCAGGCGGCCCGCCATCGAATACGCGCCGTCCTTCGGCGTCCACCTCAGTCATCAGGTCCCACTTGTTCACCACGATGATCACGCTGCGTCCGCTCTCATGCGCATAGCCGCCGATATTCGCATCCGCAGCCGCAACGCCTTCGGTCGCATCGATCACCAGCAACGAAACGTCTGCCGCCTCCAGATGCTTCCTCGACATAATCACCGACAGCTTCTCAGCCATCAGCTTCGTCTTGCCCTTGCGCCGGATGCCAGCCGTATCGATGAACCGGAACTTATGCCCATCGCGCTCGACGACCTCGTCGACAGCATCGCGCGTCGTCCCTGCAATCGGCGACACAATTGCGCGGTCGGTGCCGGTCAGAGCATTCAGCAGAGTGCTCTTGCCCACATTTGGCCGCCCGATGATCGCGATCTTCGTCTCGCGCGAGATGTGCTCGCCATGGGACCGCAGTCTGCGCCCCGGCGCAGCCGCCTCGTCGCCATCCTGCGCCCCCGGCAGCGGATCGCCGCCGCCGTCCATGTCCTCTTCAAACTCTTCGTCGAAGCCTTCCATCACCTCGTCAGGCTCTTCGGCCACAAACTCCGGCGGCAGCGCCGCCCAAACGTCATCCAGCAGATCGCCAATCCCGACCCCATGCTCCGCTGAAATCGGACAAACATTCTTGAAACCCAGCCGCCGGAAGTTCTCCGCCGCCGCAAACATCTCGGGCGAGTCCATCTTGTTCACAGCCAGAAACACCGGCTTGCCGCCACGCAGCAACAACCGCGCCAGCTCCACATCCGGCGCTGCCAACTCCGTCCGCCCATCCACCACCATGATGATCGCGTCCGCCTCTTCCAGCCCCACCTTCGCCTGCCGGAAGATCTCCGCCGGAATCAGCGCCTCATCATCGGGAATCACACCACCCGTATCCACCAGCCGAACGTCGCGCCCGGCCCACTCCACCTCGCCATAGATGCGGTCGCGTGTAATCCCCGGCTCATCGCCCACAATCGACCGTCGCGTCTCCGTCAACCGGTTGAACAGCGTCGACTTGCCCACATTCGGCCGCCCACAGATCGCCACCAGCGGCAGCCGGGTCGTCTCACGCCGGTCGCGGGCCTCTTCCATGCGCTCTGCAAACAGAGCCTGCCGGACCGCCAGCAGCTCCGCCTCGCGCCACGCCCGCTCTTCATGGATCTCCTCAGCTTTGTCATCTCGACCGGAGGCGCGTTTCTGCCCCGCAGCGGAGAGACCTGCAGTCTCGCTTCCGTGGCCGCGGCTTCCCGCCTCACCTCGGTCCCGAATGACAATCTTCCGTTCGCGGTCCGGACTCTTCGTCGGCTTCTTCGCCTCGACCAGCGCGGCAGCCTTCTTCGCCGCCAGCTCCTTGCGCTTCTTCGGAGACACAGCCCCCGTCACCGCGCCCCCCTTCGGCGCACTCCGTCCTAGCTTCGGCCGCGTACTCGCCTGCCGATGCTTCTTGCCTAACCGCTTCTTCTCTTTCTTTGGTGCCATGGTCGCTATCTCCCGCGCCGCGGCGCAACCTTCATTATAAGAACCTTTGTCCTCCATGATTTCTTGGCGGCATCTTGGCATCCTTCGCGCCTTGGCGTTGTCTTTCCAGGAGTTCCCTACACGGCGAAGAAACGGCGACTATCATCTACTTAGCCGATGCCGCCAGCCGTCCAATCCGAAGAAGCCATCCAGCGCCTGCCCACGCTCCACGACTTCTTCTCTCCCGGCGGCATCCTCGCCAAATCCTCCCTCGCCTTTGAGCAGCGCCCCGGCCAGTACCTCATGGCCCGCACCATCGAGCAGGCCTTCGCCGACCGCCGCCACCTCATCGTCGAAGCCGGCACCGGCACCGGCAAAACCCTCGCCTACCTCCTGCCCGCCCTCCGCCGCGCCCGCGAAAATAACCAGCGCATCATCATCTCCACAGGAACGAAGAATCTACAGGAACAGCTCTACTTCAAGGACATCCCCTTCCTCGAATCCCTCCTCGGCCCCTTGCGCGTCTGCTACATGAAGGGCCGGGCCAACTACGTTTGCAAGCACAAACTTTTCGCCCTGCGCGACAACCCGCTCCTCCACGGCCTCGATGAGATCTCCCACTTCCACAGCATCCTCAACTGGGAAAAGAAGACCGCCACCGGTGACCGCGCCGAGATCGCCGACCTGCCCGAGTCCTCCGCGCTCTGGCACAAGCTCGACGCCCGCTCCGAAGTCTGCCTCGGCCAGTCCTGCCCCGACTGGGAGCAGTGCTACATCACCTCCATGCGCCGCAAGGCGATGGAGTCCGAGATCGTCATCGTCAACCACCACCTCTTCTTCGCCGACCTCAACATCAAGCAGCAGGCCGCCGGAGCCCCCGACGCAGGCATCCTCCCCGAAGCCGCTGCGGTCATCTTCGACGAGGCCCACGAGCTCGAAGACGTCGCCAGCCAGTACTTCGGCATCGCGCTCTCCAACGCCCGCTTCGACGAGCTTGCCCGCGACACGGAGATGCTCCTCCGCGCGAAGAAAGTGAGCACCGCCGCCATCGAGTCCGCCACCAACAGCCTCCGCGAACGCTCACGCATGTTCTTCGGTTCACTCCCCGTCGGCCCCTCGCACCTCGGCCGCCTCGAGTTCATCGACCGCCAGGACTTCCTCGAAGCCCGCGGCGACGCCTACATCGCCGCCTCCAACGCGCTCCAGCGCCTCGAATCCGAGCTAGACCATCTCCGCGACGTCGACGAAGCCCCCGGCCTCCGCAAGCGCGCCGCCGACATCCGCAACCACCTCAAGTTCCTCCTCGAATCCACCGACCCCAACACCGTCTTCTGGATCGAACGCCGCGCCACCAGTGGCCTCCGCACCACCGCCCGCAACAATCGCGGCCCATCGACACTCTCTCCTCTCACTCAGATCGGCACCCCCACAGATGTGTCATCTCGACCGGAGCGCAGCGGAGTGGAGAGACCTGCGTTTGACCCACCACAGTCCTTCTCCACCCACCTGCAAGCCACCCCTATCGACGTCTCCCAACTCCTCGCCGACACCCTCTTCGCCACCTACCCCAGCGTCATCCTCACCTCCGCCACGCTCACCGTAGCCGGCCCCAACGCCGAGCCCAGCTTCGACCACCTCACCAAGCGCCTCGGCGTTCCATTCCCCAAAACCCTCGTCGTTCCCAGCCTTTTCGATTACCCCAGACAAGCGCTGCTCTACTTACCCGCAACGATGCCTGAGCCAAGGCATCCAGACTTCCTCCCGCAAGCCACCGAAAAGATCCGCCGCGTCCTCGAAATCACCCGAGGCCGCGCCTTCTGCCTCTTCACCTCGCACGCCCAGATGCGCGAGCTCCACGACCGCCTCCTGTCGCAGCTCCCGTATCCGCTGCTCATGCAGGGCAGCGCCCCACGCCACGTCCTGCTGCAACAGTTCCGCGAAACCCCCAATGCCGTCCTCTTCGGCACCTCGTCCTTCTGGCAGGGAATCGATGTTCAGGGCGAGCAGCTCAGTTGCGTCATCATCGACAAGCTCCCCTTCGCCGTCCCCTCCGACCCCATCATGCGCGCCCGCACCGAAGCCATCGCCGCCGCCGGCGGCAACGCCTTCAACGACCTTCAGGTCCCTCAGGCGGTCATCGCGTTGAAGCAGGGCTTCGGCCGCCTCATCCGCTCGCTCTCCGACCGCGGAGTCCTCATGCTCCTCGACCCTCGCATCCGCACCACCCGCTACGGCAAAACCTTCCTCGAATCCCTCCCGCCCTATCGCCGCACCGACGACATCGCCGAAGTCGAACGCTTCTTCGAAACCTAATCTCCACCTACCGCTGCGCCTCCACCACGCTGTCCACCGGTCTTTTCCACTCTCTGGCGCCTGCGCAATCTGCATCTGTCCCCACGGCATGGCCGGTGTAGGCGAGCACGCCGTGCTCTTCACCGTCATCCACATCTCACCGCTGCTCGCTCCTGCCATCCTCGGCAGCCAACCTATTAAAACCAATCCGGCCCATATGTGTCCGCGCACCATAAAATGGTGATTGGACATATGGGCCGCAATCTTTACATCCTCGCTGCAACCTTCGGAGTCCTGGCGCTCATCTCGCTGGTGCTGTCTTTCACCAACGTAGCCCAGCAACCCGGCTCCCCCGGCGACGCCATGCTCTGGCGCACCACGGCCATCGTCCTCTGCTGCCTTGCACTGGTCATAGCCCTCGCCGGCGTCCTCTCCTCGCTCTTTGAGCAGGCTGAACGCCGTCATGAGGAGCAGCGCCGCAAACTTCGCGCCTCGCGCCGTCCATGACTCAGGTTGTTGGAGCCCGGCCTCTTGACAAGCCTCGTATACTGAAGGTGCAGATGACTGTGCGTGAGCTGCTCTGGGTCGCATAAAAGGTCCTCGCGGCAGACCTGGGAAACATCGCTCTATACACAAAAGTGTAGTCAGCCTATATTACCAAAGTCTTTAGACGCTAACTTCAATCCGCTGCGGATCTTAGCCCCCAAAAAGGTGGGGAGGGGTGCCCAGCCGGTAGACTGAATACGTCATCGAGCTGCGGTCTGGATTGGAGCAAGAAAACAATGTTTGAAGTCACCGTCCAGGCCGGGTTCTCCTCGGGCCATTACCTTCGCAACTACCAGGGCAAGTGTGAGAACCCTCACGGCCACAACTACCGGGTCCTAGTCACCCTGGTAGGCGCCGAGCTCGACGAAACCGGCCTCCTGCTCGACTTCAAGCTGCTCAAGCACGTTCTCCGCCCCACGGTCGACTACCTCGACCACAACATGATCAACGACCTTGAGCCGTTCACCACCCTGAACCCCTCGGCTGAAAACCTCGCCCGCTACTTCTTCCAGAAGACCGCCGACCAGCTCCACCAGATGACCGCCGGCCGCGTCCGCGTCAAAGACTGCACCGTCTATGAGACCGACACCAGCTACGCGAAGTACTACGAAGCTCTCTAGCTGACCTCGCAGTTACAAGAGAGCGCGTACGAGACGTCGTACGCGCTCTGCCACACAACCGAAGATGATATGGCTGGCAGCCTCACTCGTATGCTCACGGGTCGTTTCCTGATCTGTTTCTGACGCTGCGCCTCTGACCGAGAGCACATTCTCATGCGTTAGCGCCATTAGCGCCAGTCCGAAGCTTGCCCCCTCTCTGTGGGTGGCTTCCGGAAAATATTCGGCGATTGCGCCATAGGTGGCACCCGCGGCAGCCCCGATACCCCATGTGACCGCTTTGCCAGCAGAGCGGCGGCTGGCTGGAGCAAGTTCGTGGCCCACGAGTTTCTCTGCCAAAACTTCAGTTGGCTCAGGCTCGCCATGGATTCGAGGAGGATAGACGCGCTCGGCCACAGATTTGGCAGCCGTGGCGGCTACACCCGCGATCAACCCGGCAAACAAGCCCTTCCATAACGACCTTGCTCGATGGCTTTTCTCCGCGATTTCATACTTGCGGTGTGCGCGCTCGCTCAATGTCTGGTCCTCCTTTTAGCTACTTCGCACTTTGTAGGATGCTTGGTCGTGTAATCGTGTCAGCCTTCAAACGGTCGCAAGTGCGCTTCAGTTGGCCGCTTTGTCATCAGGCTCACGGCGAAGAGGCCTATCAGCGAGGCAAGTAGCGCTGGGAGGATCGCATCGTGCTCGCCGATGACCGGTGGAAGGAAGCGCGTTACGGAGCTCCAGCTTATCGTGACCACCGTGCCTGCGGCGATGCTTGCCACGGCACCTGCTGCGGTGGCCCGCCGCCAAAAGAACGCCGCCAGGATTACCGGTGTCAATGCTGCGGAGTAAATCGTATATGCATAGACGCTTTTCTGCAGAACGCTCGTCGTGCCGAGCGACTGGTAAAGCGCCCATGCACCCAATGCAACGACCATCAGGCGGCTCACCACCAATATCTGACGATTGCCTGCTTCCGGCTTTATGTAACGGACGAAGATGTCGTTCACCAGGTTGGTTGCCGGGCTGAAAAGGTAGTTGTTCGCGGTGGAGACCACCTTGGCGAAGATGGCGCCAACCAACAGCGCTCCCAGTATGGACAAGGCTTTCGAGCCGCCGAAGCTATGGACCGCTGTGTAGGCCAGAATCTCACGCGGACGATGGGCAACCTCGCCCGTGCGATAGAGCGCTGAGCCGACGACAGCGATTGAGACAATCACTGTCTCCAGGATGACGGTACCGATGATCCAGCCGACTGTTGCGCGTGTCGCATCTTTCTCGCTTTTGGCGGAGAAGAACTTCTGATACATCGACTGGTTACCAAGCATGAGCAGGCAGGTGGGCAGAAATATCTCCAGCGCAGACTTGACCTGCTCCCGGGAGCCGTCGGGCAGAACGGGGCCTGTGTAGTAGCTGGAGAATGGATGCATGTCGCCAAACCACTCGAAGTGCGTTGCCGGCAATGCCGCCCTGACACCGCTCCAGCCGCCGGCCAGATGGATGAGCACGGGCAGAGAAGCAATCATCGTCACCGTTGCAAGAAGCCCGATCACGACGTCCATATAAGCAACCGAGCTCATGCCTGCGATCGCGGTAAACAGTACGACAAATCCGGCAAGAATGTACTGTCCTTCGACGGCGGTCACCTGCGGAAAAATCAAGTGAACGATGTCGCCGCCTCCGATGAACTGGTAGCTGGTGATCGCTGTGTAGGTAAACAGAACAGCGATTACGCCGAGCACCCGCGCGGTCTGGTTGTACCGGCTCTCCAGAAGGTCTGGGATCGTGAACTGGGCAAACTTTCTTGCCCGGGGCGCGATGAAGTAGATCAGCGCCAGGCCTGCCCATCCGCCGCCGGCCTGCCACAATGCAGCAAACCCGTGCTTGTAGGCATTTTCGGCGCCGCCCAGCAGTGAGCCCGAGCCAATCCAACTGGATAGCAGCGTAAACACCAGCACAAATGCCGGCAGGCTGCGACCAGCGACAAGGTAGTCGGCCTTGGTTTTTACCTGCCCCAGCTTCGCAAGGGAAGCCGTCAACAACGCTACAACGATCGAACCGAGTACTACGACATACAGAACCATGAGTGCCGCAATTCTACCTTGCCCAGGTACTCAACTGCTCACTCCTGCCGCAACCATCGCTGCATCACAGGATAGGGAGCCTTCCCCTCGGCAGCGGCCCGCTGGGTGTCCAACGTCAGACCCATCCATTGCAGCAATGGGACTCCAATGGTGCCAGAGCTGTAGTTCCCAATCAAAGCGTCCGCGGCGCCCTTGTAGCCATCCAGGTGGAAGACGACCTGCGGTGGCAGACGCAGGTGCATCGCGGCCGCGTAGCTCCAGCATTGCGCCCCGATCTCATCGCCCAAATCATCGCCGGCTTTCTGTCCGGTAGAAGAACGTCGCTCAGGGGTCATCACGGCCAGATGTCCCGCTTCATGCAGCAGGTCTCCGGGATACTTCAGCTTCTCAGGATCGACGACCAGTCCGCCCGGTTCGAGGTGAAGGCCAGGAAGGAAGGTTGTGTCATCCAGTGCTGTGTATCGGACGGTCAATCCGATCTTGTGCAGAAAGGTGATGATGGTTTCGGCTACCGGGTCAAGTGTTTGTAGCTCAGGCATTCATGCTCTCCGCAATCCATGATGCCTTTTCGTCTGTGCCAACACAACAACGGTTGGCCATCCATGCCGTCGTGAGGCGACACGGGTACACTAATTTCACATGAAGCACCTCTTCAGGAGTACCCCCATGCAGTCTTCCCGCATTCTGGCGTTCGTGGCATTCTGTGCCACGGCGCTGCCGCTGGCGGCCCAGTCGACGCCGATTACGCTGGCTGTCGATCTGACCGACGCACCCCGCAAGATCCTGCACGCTACCGAGACGATTCCCGTCCAGCCCGGCCCGATGACCCTCGTGTATCCAGAGTGGATTCCGGGTGAGCATGGCCCGACTGGGCCGATCATCAACCAGGCAGGGTTCATCATCACCACGCCTTCGGGCGAGCCGGTGAAGTGGGAGCGCGACCTGGTGGATATGTACAGCTACCACATCACCGTGCCGGCGGATGTGCATGAACTGCACGTGAAGATGGACTTCCTGGCGATGTCCGGCGCGAACTTTACTGCCGGTGGCTCAACCAGTGCCAACCTTGCGCTGCTCAGCTGGAACACGCTGCTGGTGTATCCGCTGAACGGAGACATCGCGCACACCAACGTCTCCGACATCATGGTCTCGCCGTCGATCACCATCCCAAGCGGCTGGAAGTTCGGCACCGCGCTTGAGGCGGGCAGCTCGCCGACGTCGTTCAAGACCGTCTCGCTGGAGCAGCTGATCGACTCGCCGGTGCTGGCCGGCCGCTGGTTCCGCGAGATCGACCTGGCGCCGGAGATTACGCCGAAGCACTACCTCGATCTCGCCGGCGATGGGCCGGAGGACATCCTGCTCTCACAGGAGCACATCGACGACTTCAACCGGCTGATCCGCGAGACCGGGGCGCTGTACAAGTCGCGCCACTACCACTCGTACCACTTCCTGGTGACGCTCTCGGACCAGGTCGCGCACTTCGGGCTGGAGCACCATCAGTCCTCCGACGACCGCGTGCCGGAGAAGACATTCGTCGACGACAACGCGTTTATCGGCGAAGGACTGTTGCTGCCGCACGAGTTTACGCATAGCTGGAATGGCAAGTACCGCCGCCCTGCGGGGCTCGCGACCCAGAACTACCAGGAGCCGATGAAGGGCGACCTGCTGTGGGTCTACGAGGGCCTCACCGAGTACCTCGGCGACGTGCTGGCATCGCGCTGCGGCATCTGGCCCGCGTCGGTGTACCGCGACCGGCTGGCGACCATTGCCGGATACCTGAACGACGCACGGCCGGGTCGCACCTGGCGCGACCTGCAGGACACGGCGAGCGATGCACAGATCCTATACTCCGCGGGCGGGCCGTATGATAACTGGCGGCGCGCTACCGACTACTACGACGAAGGCGAGCTGCTGTGGCTGGAGGTCGATACGACCATCCGCGCCAAGAGCAACGGCAAGAAGAGCCTGAACGACTTCGTCGCCGCGTTCCACGGCCTGGGTGGCAACACCGGCCCCAAGGTGGTTCCGTATACGTTTGACGATGTCGTCAAAGGGCTGAACGCCGTGGTGCCGATGGACTGGGCCGCGTTCCTGCACAAGCGGCTCGACTCCAACGAACTTCATGCACCGGAGATGGCGGGCATTGACGCCCTCTCCGGGTACAAGCTCACCTACTCGGACAAGCCGAACTACTGGTCGCAGCTTGAAGAGAGCCAGTACAACGCCATCAACGCGCGCTGGTCGCTCGGCTTTTCGGCGGGCAGCACCGGCGAGGTCGGCGACGTGATCGTCGGCAGCCCGGCTTACAAGGCTGGACTCGCCCCGGGGTTCACGATCGTCGCCGTCAACGGCCGCGCCTTCCAGCTCGGTCTGCTGCACCAGGCGATCAAGGATGCGGTGGGCAGCGGCCCGGACGTGGAGCTGATCGTCGCGAACACCGGGTACTACAAGATCCTCAAGATCGACTACCACGGTGGCGAACGCTATCCGCAACTGGAGCGAGTGGACGGCGTTCCGGCGCGGCTGGACGACATCCTGAAGCCGATGGCGCAGTAGTTCACTTTGACTGGGGGGCAACCCTCCCCCGGTTTTTGCCCCAAGATCCGCAGCGGAAAGGAGTTAGCGGTGGTACTGTCTACCGTCGCTAAACCTATAAGACCAACTGCGGAGCCAGCCTGAGATGAGAAAAGCCCGGCGAGTGCCGGGCTTTCTCTTTCATCTCTATTGTAAATGGGGTGTCAAGGGGTAGCTGCTGCGGACGATGAGGGCGTTGGCGGAGAAGGTCTCGATGGTGACCATGGAGATTTCAGGAGAATCGGGCGAGGTGGCGGGTTCAGGAGCCGTTCGGGTGTGCGCACGCATCTAGTGGGAGGTATGGGTGGAGTGGCTGTGCCGTTCTGGATGACGAAGCTGGGGCAGTTGTGGCGGCTGGTGCGGGAGAGCCACGCGGAGCCGATGCGCGGCGAGCCGCAGGCGCCGGTGGTCGCGAAGATGGGCGAGACAGCGGTGACGTTCATCGGGCACTCGTCGTTTTTGCTGCAGATGGGTGGGCGTGGGTTGCTGGTGGACCCGGTGTTTGCGACGCGGCTAATCCTGCTGCGGCGGCAGCGCAGGCCGGGTGTGCAGGTAAGCGACCTGCCGCGAATTGACGCCGTGTTGCTGACCCACGCGCATATGGACCACCTGAACCGTCCGTCGCTGAAGGCAGTGACGCGGCAGATGCGACGACGCGGCTGGGCTGCTCCGGTGGCGATTGTGCCGAAGGGCGTGGAGGACCTGGTGATCGACTGCGGGTTCTCGAGCGTGATCGCACTGGAGCGGTGGGAGGCTACGGAAGCAGTTGCCCCGCTACGTGTAACGCTGACACCGGCCAACACTGGGGCGCGCGGATGTTCAATGATACGCATCGCAGGTTTGGCGGGTATGTGATCGAGAACCTGAATGGAACTTCGCTGCGGGTGTATCACTCGGGTGACAGTGCGTACTTCGGCGGCTTCCGCGAGATTGGCGAGCGATTGAAGCCGGAGGTTGCGCTGCTGCCGATTGGCGCGTATTACCCGGACAGCTATCGCGGGGTGCATACCTCGCCCGAAGAGGCGCTGCAGGCGTTTCTCGATCTGCGTGCGGAGGTGATGGTGCCGATGCACTACAACACGTTTCGGCTGGGGAGAGAGCCGATGGATGAGCCGCTGCCAAGGTTGATGGCTGCGGCGGAGAAGGCTGGCGTGCGGGGGAAGGTGGTTGCGCTGGGCGAGGGAGAGAGCTGGGTTGAGAGGAAGTAGGAAATAGGAAGTAGGGAGAGGCATACTACTTCCTATTTCCTATTCGCTATTTCCTATTCGCTACTTCCTACTTCCTGAGCTTCGCATCTGGTAGGCGATGGACTCGAGGGCGCGTTCGGGGTTGCCTTCGGGCAGGGTGACGCCCATTTTGGCGGTGAGCTGGCCGGCGATACGGTAGGCGATGCTGGCGCGGGTTTCGAGGGTGAGGTCGAGCATCCGGCTGAAGAAGGTTTCGATGATGAGGAGGTCCTGCGCGCTGAGCTTTGCGACAGCGTCGGCGGGGAACATGGTGGGCGTCTGCTCGCGCCAGGGTTCGGCTGCGGAGTTCGCGGGGGTGACAAGGTTCATGGTGGAGTGGAAGAGCAGGGGCTGCTCCTCGATGCGCTCGTGGACGACGAGGGTGCCAGCGACGAAGTCGCCGAGACGCTTGTTGCGCTTGTTACAGAGCATGGTGATGACGCCGGTGAGGTAGAACGAGGGGAAGTAGTCGACGAAGCGAAGCAGGTTGCGGGCGAGGGACTCGAAGAGGGTGATCTGGCGGCCTGAGTCCTTGATGACGCGGAGCTGCATGGTGCGTTTGCCGGGGGTCTGGCCGTGCCAGAAGGCCTCAAACAGAGCGAAGTAACCCCAGAAGATGAGGAAGAAGAGGATGCCCAGCAAGGCGTAGAACCAGAGGGTGAGGGGATCGAGGCGGTTCGACCGGCCAAGCGCAGCGGCGACGATAACGGCCACGATGCCGAGAGCGAAGTAGGCGATGCCGATGCAGAGGGTGTCGATCAGCACGGCGACGAAGCGGCTGCCGAGCCCGGCGATGTTGTAGTGCAGGTCGATCTGCTCGGGCGTGGCGATGGTGAGCAGGTCGCTGTCGAAGCTCTGGGCCCCCGGGGGCGTGGGCAGATGGGGAGAATCGTTGCTACTCTGGTCGCTGTACCCGGTCGATTCAAAGGACGCCATGATCACGAACTCCCGTATCACGAACTCTTGGATGGATACTCGCAAGGATAACTGGAACCGGCTCGATGCGCTGTTAAGGCAGGCGGAGAGGGGTGGGGTGAAGTCGCTGGAGGTGGCTGAGCTGCGGGAGCTGGGGCTGCTGTACCGGCAGGCGGCGGCGGATCTGTCCGCAGTGCGGACGGACAAAACATCGCGGATGCTGGAGCAGTATCTCAATCGTTTAGTCGGGCGGGCGCACAACTTTGTGTACTCGGGCAAGCGGATCTCGCCGCTGAGTTTGTGGGAATTTATGGTGCATGGGTACCCACGGCTGCTGCGGCGGCTGAGCGGGTATGTGTACCTGGCGACGGCGATTACGATTGTGACCGCGATCTTCGGGATGCTGATTACGCTGGTTCGGCCGGAGTTCGCGCAGATCTATGTAGGGCCGGACATGATGGCGACCATCAACCAGCACAAGATGTGGACGGACTCGATCCTGTCGGTGAAGCCGGCGGCGGCTTCGGGGATTATGACGAACAACATCATGGTGTGCTTCATGACGTTTGCCGGCGGCGTGACGGGCGGGCTGTTCACACTGTTTTCGCTGTACAACAACGGCGTGATGCTGGGGGTGATTGCGACGCTGTGCGCGCAGCATGGCATGTCGCTGAGCCTGTGGAGCTTTATTGCGGCGCACGGTGCGCTGGAGCTACCGAGCATCATGCTGGCGGGCGCGGCGGGGCTAAGGCTGGGTGCGGGGATTCTGTTTCCGGGGATGCTGCGGCGTAGGGAGTCGATTGCGGTGGCGGGCGCGGAGTCGGTGCAGCTGGTGGCCGGGACGATTCCACTGCTGGTGATCGCGGGAACGCTGGAGGCGTTCCTGTCGCCGACGCATGCTCCGGTGGCGCTGAAGTTTTCGGTAGGGGCGTTTTTGTTTGTGGGGCTGATGTTCTGGCTGACTGAGGGTGGGCGAACTGTGGTCAGCGACAGTGTTTAGAAGATGGCGGTAGGTCGGTTGTGTTCAGAGATTGCAACGTTGGGAGCGATCCATGAATGAAGAACAGATACGTGAAGCGCTGAATGTGCACTGGCAAGCTTCAGCAAGCGGCGATGCTGAGTTGGAGCATGACATCTATGCTGACGATGCGATTTGTGACTATCCACAGTCGGGCGAGCGAATTCTGGGCGACGGAATCTGCAGGCGTTGCGGAGTCATCATCCAGGCAAGCCATCGGGATTCCACGTGCGGCGGATTGTGGGGGTCGGTGATCTTTGTGTCACGGAGTACACCATCACCTACCAGGGACGGTCGTCGTTCACGGTGAGCATCATGGAGTTTCGCGACGGCAAGGCTGTGCATGAGACGCAGTACTTTGCCGATCCCTTTGAGGCGCCGGCGTGGCGGAGCCAGTGGGTCCAGCGAGTAAGGGAGCCGAGTTAGAGCAGGCCTTCGGCTTTGACTTCGAGGTACTTGCTGACGGCGCGGATGCCGATCTCTGCGGCGGTGGTTTCTACAACGAGGACGCCGCTGCGTTCCATCTGGGCGATGGTCTCGCGGCGGCGTTCGAGCATCTCCTGTGCGGCGGCGGAGTGGAACATCTCGTCGCGATTGCGTGGGGTGCGCGCGGCGAGCTCTTCGAGCTCGGGGTGTTTGAGCACGACCAGCACGATAAGGTGACGGCGCACGAGTTCAGCGGCGGCGACGGCGATCTCCGGCCGGCCTGCGGAGTCGACGAGCTCGGTGATCCAGACGATCATCCCGCGGCGCTGCTGCAGGTTCTTCATCCGCGCGACGGCCTGCAGCGCGTCGGCCTCGGCGGCCTCGCTGCGGGTCTGCGAGAGCAGGTCGATGAGCAGGCGCAGGTGCGTGGGGCCGTTGCCGGGCGGCAGCAGTTGCTGGATGCCGCGGCCGTAGGCCATCATGCCGAACTTATCGCCGGAACCGTTGATGACCTGCGCGAGCATGGTGGCGGCGGTGGTGGCCTGGTCGAGCTGCGTGACGGTGAGCAGGTGGCGCGACTCGCGCTCGGTGGAGGTTTCGGCGACGAACTGCTGGCTGTCGCGCTTGAGCTCGAAGGCGGTGCGCGAGAGGCGGCCTGCGTCGATGACCATCCAGACCTGTTGGGAGCGCTCGACGGTGAACTGGCGCGTGACGAGCTTGCCGCGCCGCGCGGTGGCGGTCCAACTAATGTTGCGAAGCTCGTCGCCGGGCTGGTAGTCGCGCAGGCTGTCGAAGTCGCGGCCGACGCCGCGGAGCTGCAGCCGGCGCTTCTGCATCTCAATCTGACGCGCGCGGAGGAGATAGAAGGCGGTGCTGTCGCGGGAGTCCTCGTGCGCGGGGTAGACGCGGACGCGCTGCGGTTGAGGCTTGCTCTCGTGTGGAGTGACAGGTGTGGCGACGGCCCAGCGCTCCGCGAGCTTGAGGACTCCGCGATAGCGCAGGTAGACGCTGCCGAGCGCGAAGTCACCGCGTTGCCGCGGATAGACCGTGGTGGTGGAGAGCGCGTCTTCTCGCGGAAAGACGATGAGGCGCTGCGTGGCGGGTGTGCCGGTGAGGGAGTCATGCAGGTCGTCGAGGAGGCGCAGGTCGAGGACTTTGTCGGCGTCGAGGCGCGCGGCGAGCTCGATGCGCGTGGCTGCGCCGAGCTGTGGCGAGTCGAGGAAGGTGCGCGTGACCGTGAGGGTGTCTGGGCGCGGGAGTAGGAGCAGGTCTAAGACGATGGATATTCCCAGTAATACATCCCATGCGCACATGAAGTAAATGTCGTGAGGATGGAAGAAAGCCGGGATCGTGAAGAGCAGGCCAATGCAGAAGAGGATCAGCGTAAGCGGCGTGAGACCGAAGCCGAGCGCGCGGCCGAGCTTGCCTCTTGGGGCGGCGGTCGCGGTGGCGGGTTGGGGAATGAGAATTTGCATGCGTGCTGCTTACTTGGGCACCTGCGTGGCCGCAAGCACATCGCGAATCACGCGGTCGGCGTCGATGCCTTCGAGTTCGGCTTCGGGTCGCAGGACCAGGCGGTGGCGGAGGACGGGTTGCGCGGCTTCCTTGATGTCGTCGGGGATGACGAAGTCTCGGCCTTCACGCGCGGCCAGTGCCTTGGCGACGACGAGCAGGCCGGTGCTGGCGCGGGGGCTGGCGCCGAGCGCGATCGACGGCCACTCGCGGGTACGGCGCACGACGGCCAGCAGGTAGTCGAAGATGGCCGGTTCGACGCGGACGGCGCGGATCTCGCGACGCGCGGCGGTGAGGAGCTTGAAAGGCACCGGCTCGATGGGGATGTCGGCGAGGCCGACGCCCGCATGAGTCGACAGGCCCGCGTGGTGGTGGCGTTCCAGCACGGTGCGCTCGTCTGCAACATCGGGGTAGGGGACCTTGATCTTGAGCAGGAAACGGTCAAGCTGCGCCTCGGGCAGCGGGTAGGTGCCTTCGAACTCAATGGGGTTTTGCGTCGCGAAGACGGTGAAGAGCTCGTCGAGTGGGTGGCGTTCGCCGTCGGAGGTGACCTGGCGCTCTTCCATAGACTCGAGCAGCGCGGCCTGCGTGCGCGGCGGCATGCGGTTGATCTCATCGGTGAGCAGGAACTGCGTGAATACGGGGCCTTTGTGGAAGGCGAACTCGCCGGTCTTTGGAGAAAAAACATTGGTGCCGAGGATGTCGGCGGGCATCATGTCCGGTGTGCCCTGCACGCGGCGGAAGTCGAGGCCGAGGAAGCGCGCGAGGGTCTTGACGGCGAGTGTTTTGGCGACACCTGGGACGCCCTCAATTAGCGCATGGCCGCCACAGAGCATGGTCAGCAGCGCCTGCGCGATGGCCTCGTGCTGGCCGGCGATGACGCGGCCGATCTGCTCGTGGCCGCGTGCGAAGATCTCGCTGGCTGCGGCGACGGAGGAGGGCGGTGTGAGCTCCTGCTGTGCTTCTTGCGGCTGTGTTGCGTCCTGCGGGGTCTGCTCGCTGTGCCTCTGTTCCTGCATCTCTTCGCTCATTGCTGCTCCTTCGATCCTGCGGTCTCTAACTCTTCGGTGTGGCGTGCTGCGGCGGGCGTGATGGCCTCGCGCAGGTGCTCGGCGTCTTCGCTCAGGGCCTGGGCGAGCTTGAGCGTGCTGCTCAACGATAGCTTCGCATGGGCGGCTTCCATGGCCTCGCGCAGGTGCTCCGCGATGGAAGCGGCGAGCGGCTTGGCAACGACACCGAGGCGGAGAACGATAGCGGCTTCGATCGCGTCGGGGCCGGCTTGGATGGTCTCCGTCGCGAGGCCGACCTCCTGCGTGAGCGCGCGCTGCAGGCGCCGGCGCGCGGCTTCGGTGACGACGGCGGTGGCCTCGCCTTTTTCGTAGAGGTCGCCCATGGAGGTTGCGAACTCTACCGGCGAGCTGCGCGGCAGAGCGACGGGCATGCGGATGGGGCCGCGGCGGCGGCTGAAGCTGAAGAGCAGCAGCACGAAGAGCAGCGCGGTCTGCAGGCTGACCCATAGGATGGGCAGGCCGTGCGTGACACTCCATTTGGTGCGGGTGACGGTGTGCATCGCCTCGTCGAAGATGACGTCACGTGGCGGCGTATTGGTGGAGTACTGCGGGCCGTCGATGCTGGCGAGGACGAGCTTGAGCGAGGGGTCCTGCTTGAGCTCGGCGTTGACGATGGGTGTCTCGGAGGACCACCAGACGGCATCGCCCTTGCCGATATAGAACGAGACGACGACGGAGTTCTTGCCGCAGTGCTGGGCGACGCTGCCATCTTTGGTGAGAGCGTTCTTGTCGTCGGACTTCCAGCCGCCGTGATTGCTGATCTGCACATGGCTGGCGCGGGCGAGCGCGGAGTTGCCGGTGGGCTGCGTCTGGCAGAGCGACTGGAGGAGCTCGGGGCTGTCGGTTGTGCCGTTGAGCAGGCGCGCGCCGAAGTGGCCGGTGGTGAGCAGATGACCGCCGCGGTCGAAGAAGCGCTTCAACTGGGCGCGAAGCTCGGCTTCCTCGGTGGCGTCGTAGATGGGTTCGAGCAGCACGAGCGTGGTGTTGGCGGCGTCGGCGTCGGTGAGAGAGCTGTTGAGGTCGGCGAGGGACTTATTCCAGCGCGAGGTCTTGTGGCCGAGGGCCTGCAGCGTGAGATAGGCGGCCTCGGTGCCGAGCGGGCCGGCGTTGGTGCTGCGCGGCGTGGGGTCTTCGGCCTCCTGCTGCGGCGCGAGCACGGTGACGCCGACGATGAGCACAACCATAATGGCGACGAGCCAGAGGATGAGCCGCTGGTCGGTGCCGAGCTTTCTCTTCGCGACGGCTGCGCTCACAGGCCCTCCGCAGGTGTGGGCGTGGCATCGAGACGCTCGGCTTTGAGCGAGGCGCCGATGCTGCTCGCTGTTACGAGGCCGTCGTAGAGCGCGCGCGCCTGGGTGTACTCATCGGTGGTGGTATCGCGCAGGCCGTACCAGGTGCGCTCGAAGACCTGGGTGAGGCTGCGGAGGCCGACCTGCTGCGGCGAGCCGGGACGGAGCAGGCGGACATACTCGCGCGGGGTGCGGGTGGGGTTGTGGCGCCAGGCGCGGCGCGACTCAAGCAGAACGATGGCGGCCCAGTAGAGGCAGTGCACGGCGTCGCGCCATTGTGCCTGCTGGGCGAAGGCGGCGGCGCGCTGCGACCAGTCGTCGGCTTCGCGGGAGAAGGCTTCGGCTTTGATGGCGATGCTCGTAAGGGAGACCTGCAGGCGCTGGCGGCGGAACTCGCGCAGCAGAAAGAGGAGCAGGGTGAGCGCGGCGGCACCGAAGAGCAGCCACTCCAGCAGGTGGGCGAGCCACGGCGCGGCTTTGCCGATGCGGTTGACGCGCGAGAAGATGCGGCCGATGGTGCGGGTGAGCGCGAGCTTCTTCTGGTCCCACCAGCTGCTGGCCATGTCGTGACGGAACTGCGCTTTATGGAGGACGTCGTCGGCGGCCTGGCGCGCGTGCTTGAAGTTGGCGGCCTCGTTGGCAAGTGTGGCAGGGTCGGTTGAGTTGGTGGTCAGCGGGGTTGGCTGTGGCGTGTCGAGCGCATGCGCGCGGGGGCTTGCGGCGGCTGAAAGCAGGGTGGTCAGCAGCAGCAGGCGTAGCGTGTTGCGCAGGGGTTTAGAGGCGGCCATCGTTTCCAATGGTGTCGGCGGGGTCGAGCGGGGGCTCGGCGAAGAGATCGGAAAGCGCTGGCGGCTCAACTGGCTGAGCGGGTGGCTCGGGGCCGAGCATCAGCAGCAGGTCGAAGCCCTCCTGGCGCACGCGCTGGTCAAAGTAGACGAGCGAGAGCCCGATGAGGCCGATGGGGATGACGACCATCTGTGCCAATGCGTTGACGATGAGGGTGACCGACTGAACGAGGTTGTGCTCCTGCAGCGGAGACTTGAGTACCACCAGCGTGAGTGGCAGTTGCAGCATGCCGGCGGTCATGGTCAGCGCCCACACGATGAGCAACACGACGAAGATGCGGCCCTTTGCGCCCTTCGTAAGGAGTTTGCTGCGGGCTATGGCGGCGCGCACGGGGGCGCCCTCAATCACGGAGGACTGGATGGCGAGCAGGTTTCGCAGCAACGACCATATGGAGTACGGCAGTGAACAGATGCCGAGAAATACGAGCAGCCCGCCAAGCCAGGCGAGGCCCGCGCTACGCAGTCCGAGGATGATGATGAAGGCCGGTATCCAGAGCAGCGCCAGCGGCCAGAAGGCGGCGAAGCCAACCCAGAAGGCGATGCCGATGTAGCGGTACCAGCGGCCGATGGTGGCCTTGACCGCAGCCTGTGCGGAGGTGCCGTTGCCGAGGTAGACCTCGCTGAGCGCGAAGACGGTGCCGGCTTCGGTGACGGCGTAGGGTACCAGCAAAAGCAGCATCATGATGCTGCTGCCGAGGAGTGTAGAGACATTGCCGTTTGCAAAGCCGTAGTGCGCGATGATGTGGTGGCGCACCAGCAGGTTGAGCAGCTGCAGCAACAACGCCGTGATGGAGTAGATGGCGGCGATCCCGGCGAAGAGCCAGAAGCGCGAGCGGTAGACGGAGAAGGTGCGGTCGAGGATCTCTCCGAGTGAAAGCGGGCGGAGGTCGCGCGGGATGGGAGGCAGCGAGGGCGCTGCGATGGGAGCGGGCTGCGGCGTGTACCAGTCCTGTGCCAAGTCGGTTCTCCTGTGCCGAGGGGCGTGCGCGGCGGGGTATGAGACTCGCGGCGCAGGGTTTGCCCGAAGGATAGCACCCGCGCATGAGGTTGCGCGGTATGCCGCGGGTGAAGGCTAACGAGGAGCGATGGGCAGGGTCTTGAGCCAGGCGAGCACGGCGGCGGAGAGCTGCAGCCGCTGGTCGGAGTAGGCGTGGTCGGTGGGGAAATGATGGGTGGTGACGTGGGTGTCGCCGTCCTTGCGCAGCGCCGCGACGAGCGCGTCGTTGAACGGGGCGAGGCCGTCGTCAGAGGTAATGATGAGCGCGGGACGGGTCTTCAGGGCTTCTGCTTTGGAGGGGAAGCGCCAGTCTTCGCGGTGCTCGAAGGTCTCGCGCGCGAGGCTTTCAGGGGTGCAGCCGGCGAGCGGGGCCATGCCTTCGGCTGCGAGGGATTTGGAGACCTCGGCTACCACCGTTGGCTCGGCCTGCGTCGGTAGGTTGGGCGGGATGCGCCCGACCATGTCCGCGGCGGAGATGAGGCCGAAGGCGGCAATGGAGGGGTCGGCGGCGGTGGCCTGCACGGTCATAAAGCCGCCCATGCTGTGGCCGATAAGGACGATCCGCGTGGGGTCGAGGCGCAGGCGTTTGGCGTTGGCGGGATCGCGCAGGTAGGCGACGGCGGAGGCGACGTCCTCGATGCCGTGCAAGAAGGAGAAGTCGCCGGGCGAGCCCCAGGAGCCGCGGTAGTTGAAGTAGAGAACATCCCAGCCGGCGCGGCGCATGTCCTGCGCGAGGTCGAGGTTGCGCTCGTTGCCGGGAAAGCCGTGCAGCAGGATGACCGCAGGGTGCGGGCCTGCGCCGGCGGCAATGTAGACGAAGGCGTTCAGCAACGCACCGCGGCTCGGAATCTGAAAGCTGTCCATGGCGGCTGCGTTGACGCGCGACTGTGCTGCGAGCGGCAGCGTGGTTCCCAGAACACCCATGGCGGCGACTCCTGTTGCGATCGTCTTCAGCAGCTTGCTGTTCATGATGACGGCTCTCCGTTATTGGTTGGTATCAGCAGAGTACAAGGTCTGGGCCGGCTGCCGTGCGATTCGTTGTAACCGGCAACGTCGGAAGGCCATCGAAGGGGATAGGGTTTCCAGCAGCATACCGCAGGAACCGAGAGGTTTTTGTTCGCGAGTTGAAAAGAAAGATTGCGCTGTAATGATTGCTGCATGAATAAAGTGCTACAACATGGTGCGACCTGACTCGCAGCACGCGATGTAGCGAGCAGCGATCTGCACCGAGGAGAACGTGAATATGGGTCTGTTTTCATTTCTGGATCGTGAATACTCCGTGGCCAAGCCGGGCTATAGCCGGTGGCTTGTTCCTCCCGCAGCGCTGGCGATTCATCTGGCGATCGGGCAGGTCTACTCGTTCAGCGTCTTTGTGAAGCCGCTTTCGGACTTCAGCCAGGGCGCGGGCACACCGTGGAACCTGAAGGAGATCGGCTACATCTTCTCCTTCGCGATTGCCATCCTTGGAGTGGCCGCGGCGCTGTTCGGCAAATGGCTGGAGACTGCCGGGCCGCGCAAGGCTATGTTCGTGGCGGCAACGTGCTTTGGGCTGGGCTTCATCGTCTCGGCGTTGGGGGTGCACTGGCACTCGCTGGCGGTGATCTACATTGGCTACGGCCTGATCGGCGGCGTGGGTCTGGGGCTGGGGTACATCTCGCCGGTGTCCACGCTGATCAAGTGGTTCCCGGACCGGCCGGGCCTCTCGACCGGCCTCGCGATCATGGGCTTTGGCGGCGGCGCGATGATCGGCGCACCGCTGGCAAACAACCTAATGGCCTACTTCAGGAACTCCGGCCACAACGCCATCGCGGTGACGCTGTTCTGCATGGGCATCATCTACTTCCTGTTTATGATGTTCGGCGTGTTCATGATCCGCGTACCGGCGCCGGGTTGGAAGCCGGAGGGGTATGTGCCGTCGACGACACAATCAGCGCTGATCTCCCACCACAACGTGGATGTGAACTCCGCGATGAAGACGCCGCAGTTCTGGCTGCTGTGGATTGTGCTGTGCCTGAACGTGACGGCGGGCATCGGTATCCTGGAGTCGGCCTCGCCGATGATCCAGAACGTGTTCTCCGGCCGAGTGCTGGCGGTGGCGGCGGGCGGATTTGTCGGCCTGCTCTCGCTGTTCAACATGGTGGGCCGGTTCTTCTGGGCGTCGACTTCGGATTTGATCGGCCGCAAGCAGACGTACATGATCTTCTTCGCGCTGGGAGCAGTGCTCTACTACTTCGTGCCGAACATGCACTCACTGCCGGTGTTTGTGCTGGTCTTCGGGGTGCTCATCAGCATGTACGGCGGTGGTTTCGCCACCATACCGGCCTACCTGAAGGACCTCTTCGGTGGCTACCATGTTTCGGCCATCCATGGACGCATACTTACAGCCTGGTCGACGGCGGGCATCGTCGGGCCGCTGATCGACAATGCCATCCTGGACCACTACAGGGAGCAGCACATTCCGCTCGCGCAGGCCTATCCGGGGATTCTGCACATCATGGCCGGGTTGCTGGCCGTGGGGTTCGTCGCGAACCTGCTGGTCCGTCCCGTTTCCGAACGCTTCTGGCTGAAGGACGAGGTGCCCATGCCGATCGAAACTGCTACCCACTAACGCCGCATCCACAAAGGCAAGGAGGAGACCAAGAATGACATCCACACCGAAACCGAGTTCTGCTGCCAGCATCGCGCTGGCGTGGCTGGTCGTCATCATTCCCGCGGCGTGGGGCGTGTACCTTACGGCCATGCGCGCGGCAAACTTGTTCAAATAGCCAGCGCGAACGACCGCTTCAGTTGTTCGTATACAAGCTGAACGGTAGTGCCGGCCGCGTGCAGATGCATGTATGCGGCCGATGCTTTATGTGTCGTGTCACGTATGTGAATCCGATGCACACTACCGCTTAGCGCTGTTGTGCATCTGACTGATTGAAGTGATGCCTGTACCCTCAATCCCCGGATGTGTGAACGCAAGCCCCTTCGGCGAACCTTCGGGGAAGGAGGAGTCGTTGCGGCTCTTGCTGGAGATTGGTCTCCGGCTCTACTCCGAGCGGTCGCTGGATGCGATCGCGCAGTGCACTCTCGAGGGTGCTGTGAGGGTGTGTGGCGCGGAGTTCGGGCTCTTTCTCTACTATGACCTGTCCGATGACGGGGAGGTCCATCAGCATTGCCGGTTTGCCGGTATGGACACGACGAAAGCGCGCGACATCGCCACGTTGACGGAGCTGGCGCAGATTCTCGGTGAGCAGTCCGCCCAAGACGAACGGCCTTCGCATACGCGGGGCCTGTTGCGGATTATGGATCTGGAAAGCGCTGCCGGGCGCGAGGTGCGGGTGCCGTTCAGCGGCTTGCCGCCGCTGCGCAGCTACCTTGTGGTCCCGGTGCGCATGCACAACGATGAGCTGATCGGGGTGCTGGTATGCGGCCACGCCAAACCCAACAGCTTTGGGCAGGAGTGTGAAGAGTTTGTGGCGACCGTGGCGGCGCAGGCCGCCGTGACGATTGAAAACTTCCGGCTCAATCGGAATGTATTGCGCGAGATTGAGATTGCAGACCGTGCCCGTGCTCTGCAGCGCGAGACGGAGGACCGCCTGCGCCAGGCGCTTGAGGCCGCGCAATTGGGCACGTGGTCATGGGACCGCAGGACCGATCTGCTGGAGCTGGACGACCGCGCCGCCGGGCTATTTGGCGTGGCGTTTGGCGTGCCACTTACGCGCACGGCGCTGCGCGAGCACCTGGTGGTTCCGGAAGATCGCAACGTAGTCCGCGATTCTTTGCAGGAGTCGCTGGATTCCGGCCGTAGCTATGTTGCCGAGTACCGTATCGAGCGCGCTGGCGGGACGCACATCTGGGTGAGCGCGAGTGGTGTGCCGGTCTTTGTCACGGGAGCGGGCAATGACCGCGGTGACGTGGTCGGCATGGTGGGCACGGTGCAGGATGTGACCGCGCGCAAGGGGCAGGAGCATACGCTGCGCGAGAGCGAGAAGCTGGCCGCTACCGGCCGGCTGGCCGCCACCATCGCGCATGAGATCAACAACCCGCTGGAGGCCGTGACCAACCTGATCTACCTGGCGCGTACCGACACGGAGATGCCTGTTCATGTGCAACAGTTGCTGGACACGGCCGACTCCGAACTGGCCCGCGTCTCGCAGCTTGCGCAACAGACACTCGGCTTCTACCGCGACACCACGCGGCTCACGACGATCGACCTGAACAAGCTGCTGCTCGACACCGTGGACCTGTTCACGCGCAAGATGCGCAGCAAGGGCGTCGCCTGCACGATGGACCTGGAGCCCGGGCTGGCGCTCTTCGGCCTGCAGGGCGAGATCCGCCAGGTCTTCTCGAACCTGCTGGTGAATGCGATCGACGCCTCGACGCGGAGCACGATTCACATCCGCGGACGGCGGCGGCGGCAGTGCACGGTCGAGGGCATAGACGTCGTGATCGCCGACCACGGTGAGGGAATTCCGGTAGCGGTACGGCGTCAGCTGTTCACTCCTTTTGTCACGACGAAGGAGACGGCGGGCACCGGGCTTGGGCTCTGGGTGACGCGCGGGATCGTTGAGAAACAGGGCGGCAGTGTGCGTTTTCGCACCAGCACAACAGTTCCAACGGGCACTATCTTTCGGGTCTTCCTTCCGGTCAGACCGCCGTCCGCCGAGACAGCATCCTCATAAAACAAAGGCATGGTTTCTGCAGAAAGCTTCTGCGCGGGAGCCAAATTTGGCTAAACTACGTCTAACAGGCAGATGATGAGAAGCCCTGCCTGGGGCTGTGCGTTCCATGCAGTAAACCCTGTTTTATTCTGCGCGACTTTTTGAGAGGTACTCAGTCTCCCTGGTAATTTGAGCTTTTTTGCGATCCAGCAGACGGCAACTTGTCCCGCTGGACTGGGTTTGATGTATCACTCAGATTTCCGAACTGCAGAGCCTCCAAAGGCAACGCGACAGGAGAGGTATGCACGCTCATCTTTTTAACACAGATGCCCCTGTTTCTTCGACCGTAGTTGTAGATGGCGAAGGGCATGGCGACGGCCTGGGACGGGCAGGGAAGCGCGTGCTCGTGGTCGATGACGAGGCGCTGATCGCCGATACG
The DNA here is from genome assembly GCF_014083945.1 of Granulicella sp. 5B5. GTDB lineage: Bacteria > Acidobacteriota > Terriglobia > Terriglobales > Acidobacteriaceae > Granulicella. Next base: position 2,827,402 of record NZ_CP046444.1, read on the forward strand.
ATCGTACAAATTCTGAACCGGAACGGCTTCCAGGCCAGCGCCGTCTATAGCGGGCGCGCCGCCGTGGAGGCCGCTCGCGACCTGCAGCCGGAGACGGTGCTGAGCGACGTGGCGATGCCGCATCTCGACGGCGTGGAAACGGCGATTGAGATCCGCGCGCACTGCCCCACCGCGCGTATCGTGCTCTTCAGCGGCCAGGCGGCAACGATGGAGATTCTGGAGCGTGCCCGCGCCCTGGGTCATGACTTTGAGCTGCTGCCTAAGCCGATCCATCCGGTAGAGCTGCTGAAGCGCCTGCAGGTCAGCTCGTAGTTCGGCAGATCAGCTCGTAGTTTTGCTGATTCGATGCGGGCTTGCTTCGCTTATGCTTAAAGGCGATGAGCCAAACTCTTCCCATCGCGATCTACTATGAGCAGCCGAACTGGTTCAAGCCGCTGTTTGCGGAGCTTGACCGCCGCGGCACGCCCTACGTGAAGCTCTTTGCACCCGAGCACTTCTACTCGCCCGAAGACCACCCCGAGCAGAAGTACTCGCTGGTCTTTAACCGCATGAGCCCCAGCGCGTGGAACCGCAGCCACGGCGACCAGATCTTCTACACGCTCGGCTTCCTTGAGCATCTCGAGTCACGCGGCGTCAAAGTCCTCAACGGCTTCAAGGCGTTCTCGTCGGAGTTGTCGAAAGCCGGACAGCTTGTCCTCGCGGACAAGCTCGGCATCGCGTATCCGAAGGCGCGCGTCATCCATCGGCCTGAACAGGCTGTTGCCGCAGCCGAGGGCCTGCGCTGGCCTATCGTTGTGAAGCCGAACATCGGTGGCAGCGGTGCAGGCGTCAAGCGCTTCGACGGCCTCTCGCAACTGCGCCACGCCATTGAAGCGGAGCCAGGCTCACCCGATGCGTTGCAGTTCGGTCTCGACTCCACCGCGCTCGTGCAGGAGTTTATCCCCGCACAGGACGCGCACATCGTCCGTGTTGAAGTGCTCAATGGCAAGTTTCTCTACGCCATCAAGGTGCACATCACGGGCGAGACCTTCGACCTGTGCCCCGCCGACATCTGCCGCACAACCACCGGCACGGACCTCAATCGCGGGGCCTGCGCCATCGACGCACCAAAGACCGGCATCACCGTCGAAGGCTACCAGCCTCCAGCGGACGCTATCCGCGACGTCGAGCTGCTGATGCAGCACTCCGGCATCGACATCGGCGGCGTCGAATACATCACCGACTCCCGCGACGGCACCCGCTACTACTACGACATCAACGCGCTCTCCAACTTCGTCGCCGACGGTCCGAACGTCATAGGCTTCGACCCGTTTGCGAAGCTCGTGGACTGGCTGGAAGTAGAAGCGGGTATTACCGCGAACGTTTAGTCAGGAGTGGTTAGGATGCGCTACGGTTTCTGGCTACCCGTCTTCGGCGGCTGGCTTCGCAACATCGACGATGAGCAGATGCCCGCCACATGGGAGTACGTGAGCGACCTCTGCCAGCAGGCCGAAGCCCTCGGCTACGATCTCACACTCATTGCCGAGCTGAACCTCAACGACATCAAGGGCGTCGAGGCCGACTCGCTCGACGCGTGGACGACTACCGCCGCACTCGCCGCCGTCACAAAGACGCTCGAGCTGATGATCGCCGTGCGTCCCACGTTCCACAACCCCGCGCTGCTCGCGAAGCAGGCTGCATGTCTCGACCGCATCGGTCAGGTGAGTGGGGGAGGCAGGCTCACGCTCAATGTCGTCAGCAGCTGGTGGCGCGACGAGGCGACCAAGTACGGCATCCCCTTCGACGAGCACGACGAGCGTTACGCGCGCACGGAAGAGTGGCTCGATGTGCTGCAAAACTGCTGGAAGGGCCAGCACACCTCGCACAGCGGGCGCTTCTACAACATCGACGACAACGTCCTCTCGCCCAAGCCGCTGCCCACGCGCGGCTACTCGCGAGCACCGCAGGGTGCGGGCTTGCCTACGCTCTACGCCGGTGGTGAGAGCGAGACCGCAAAGAACCTCATCGCGGCCAAGTGCGATGCTTACCTGATGCACGGCGACGATCCGAAGACTATCGCCAGCAAGATTGAGGACATGAAGCAGCGCCGCGCAAAGCATCCGCATCTTGCGCCGTTGCTCTTCGGCGTCACAGGCTACTGTATCGTGCGCGACAGCGAGGCCGAGGCGAACAGGGAAGTTGAGCGCATCACCTCGCAGCCTGATCCTTCGCAATCGCCCGCGGGGTATGCCAACTTTCAGCAGTGGATCACCGGCTCGCAGTTGGAGAAGAAGTTGAGCCTGCGCGACTACTCCGTCTCCAACCGCGGTCTACATAGCGGCATGATCGGCACGCCGGAGCAGGTGAAGCAGCGGCTCGCAGACTTCGAAGGCGCGGGCTGCTCGCTGGTGCTGCTGCAGTCGTCTCCGCAGCACACGGAGATGGCTCGCTTCGCCGCGCAGGTAATGCAGCGCAGCTAACTCCGCGTTCCTGCATTGAATCTGCAAGACGCTAGTTCCTCTATTTGTTGTGGGTTGCTACTTATCCTGCAAACAGCGTAGTCTTTTGCGCATGATGAACCGTCGTCACTTCCTTCTTTCCGCCGCCGCTGCGACAACGCTGCCGCATCTGCGTTCGCTGGCGCAGGCGCCTGCTGCCACGCTCAGTCTGCATCCTGACCGCCCTGGACCGAAGGTGCCGGCGAACTTCGTCGGCCTCTCGTACGAGACGCAGCAGCTCTCCGATCCAACATTCTTCACCCCCGCGAACACCGGTCTCGTAGCACGTCTCCGCGAACTCGCGCCGCACGGCGTGCTGCGCCTTGGCGGCAATACATCCGACTACGGCTTCTGGAAGCCGACACCGACTTCGGTCGCGCCGCCGCGGCCCAAGCGCCCGTACAAAGTCGGCGATCCGCCGCCTGATTTGTCTTACGCCGTCACGCCGGAGGCTGTGCGCAACCTGCATGGTTTTCTCGAAGCCACGGGCTGGACGTGCCTCTACGGCATCAACCTCGGAACCAACACCCCGCAGCTAGCGGCGGATGAAGCCGCGTTCGTCGCGAAGACACTCGGGCCGCGGCTGGAGTACTTCCAGATCGGCAACGAGGCGGACCGCTTCGGCTCGACGATCCGCGATCCCAAACTCACCGGCCATCCCTGGAACGCGGACGCCTATCTCAACGAGTGGCTCACCTTCACCAAAGCCATCCTCGCACGCGTGCCGAATGCGAAGTTCGGCCTGCCCGACGTTGCGAGCAACGCCGAGTGGATCACCGCCGTCGGCGACCGTCTTCAGAACAACCCCATCCGCGAGCACGTCGCATGCATCACGCACCACTATTACATCGGCGGCCCGCCATCGAACCCGCAGATGACGATCGAGCGCATCCTCAAGGCCGACTCGCGCGTTCCACGCGATGCTGCGCTTGTTCGCGCCTCTGCAGCCAAGCTGCACACTGGCTATCGCATGAGCGAGGGCAACACCTGCTATCGCGGCGGCAAGCCCGGCGTGTCGGATGTATTTGCGGCGGCGTTGTGGTCAGCGGATTACATGCTGCTGTTGGCTTCGCTGGGCTACGCGGGTGTAAACCTGCACGGCGGCGATGCCCAGATGGTCGCGAACTCACTTGGCGGCACGCTGCCCGGCGATGCCATTGTGCTGGCCGAGCACGGCAACCCCTCCGAGCATCCGCACCCTTACTACACGCCCGTCGCACACATCGGCGACAAGTATCTGCTGGAGCCGGTCGCCTTCGGAATGCGCTTTGCAGGCCTCTTCGCAGGCGCAACGGTGGTGCCTGTTGACTTCAATCCCGGCAATGTCAACGCCACGGCTTATGCTGCGAAGCACCCTGACGGCACGACGGTCGTCGCAGTCATCAACAAAGACCTCTCGCAGAACCTGCCGCTGAATCTGCCCGGCTTCCACGCCGAGTACGCGTTGACCGCGCCTGCGGCAAACGCGCGGCAGGCCTCGCTCATGAGGACGACACAGGCCTCGCTGACGCATGTGTTGCCGCACACCTCGGCGGCGATCTTCCGCAGTCGCGGCTAATTGTTGCACGCAAACAGCAAGGGCGCCGAGAGATCGGCGCCCTTGCTGTTTGTGGTTATGCTGCTGTTTAGAAGACGATCCGCGCGCCCAGCTGCACCTGCCGAGGCTGGCTGTTCGCCGCCACTGCCGTGATGTAGCCGAAGTTGCTGGCCGTTGCGCTGGAGACGTTCGGCGTTGCAAACACGGGGTGGTTGAACGTGTTGAACGTCTCGAAACGCAGTTGCAGGTACGCCGAGTCCGTGAAGTGGAAGTCCTTCAGGATCGACGCATCCATATTGTTGAAGCCGTCGCCGCGCACCCACGACATCGTCGTCGGCAGCGTGCGGTAGTGGTCGATGTACTGACCGTTGATGAACTGCGATCCGTCGCACGCGCCAGCCGTCGGGCAGGTGGTTGCGCTGCCTGTGACGAACCTGCTGGCGCTCAGCGCCGGATTGCCCGAGCTGGTCGGCGAAGTGTTGCGCGTCTGGTTGGCGATGTCGCGCAGCGTCACGCCAGGCTGCAGTGGGATGTCGGTTGGGAACTCTACCGGCGGGCCTGTCTGGAACTGGTAGATACCGTTCACCACGAAGCCGCCAAAGACCTCGTCCGCCCAGCGCTTGCCGCCAAAGCTGAACATCTTGTCTTTGCCAAACGGCAGGTTGTAGGTGCCGCCCACGGTGAAGTGGTGCGTGTGGTCAAATGGCGAGACCCGGCGATTGACGAAGCTGTCCTCGTCGTTCAGGCGGGTGTCGGCTTCAATCAACTTGCTGAAGCTGTAGTTCGCCGTGAGGGTCAGGCCATGTTTTGCGCGCTGCTCTATGTGCACAATCGCGCTGTTGAAGTAGGACTGTCCAATCGTCTCGTTCTGCTCCGTAATGGCAGCTGTACAGAACTGCGGGAATGGAACGATCAGGCTTGACGCAGCCGTTGTGGTGCCGTTGCAACCGGAGCTGTTGGGCAGCTTGCCGGCGAACGGGTTCGGTACGTTGGTCGCGTAGGCCAGCGCCAGCGCCTCATTGCGGTAGGGGCTGTGGGTCATGTACTGCGACTGCACCGCGTTCAGGTTCTGTGAGGCCACCGGCAGATGTAAGCTGTGGTTTCCCTCATACAGAACTTCGAGCAGCGTGCTGTTGGTCAGCGCATACTGCGCGCCAAGGTCGTAGCGCTCTGCGTAGGGGTCATGCTCCACAGGCGCCAGGAAGCTGATTGCCTGGCCGAGGAACGTGCTTGCACCCTGCGAGGAGCCCGCCGGTGCGTTGAAGCCGTTCGGGAACGGATTGCTCAGCGTGTAGCTCGGCGGTGTGAAGTAGCTGTTCGTTGTCTGTCCAGCATAGGCGGTCGATGAGCTGAAGCCCTCCTGGTTGCTGATCGCCGACGTTGAATACGTGCCCGTTGCTGCCAGTGTCGACAACGTCTCCGGCTGCACAAAGATGCCGAAGCCGCCGCGAATCACCAGCTTCGTGATCGGGTTGTACGAGAAGCCGATACGCGGGCTCAGGAAGCCGTTGTTCGTCGCATACACTGCACCATTGTTGCCATTCGGGAAGGTCAGACCGCCCAGCGTGTTGATCGACGCGATGGCTGCACTGACACCGTTCGAACTCACCGTAACCGGCGTAAATGTAGCACCGGAGACAGCGTTCGTTGCTGCCGGGTTGAAGCCATCCACCGTGCGCCCATACTTCTCGCGGAACGGCGTGTCGATGTCGTACCGCGCACCGAGGTTCAGCGTCAGGTGATCGGTCACGCGCCAGTCATCCTGTACGAACGAACCGATGTAGTACTGGTGATAGTCGCCACGTGCTTCCAGGTCATAGTCGCCAGTGCTCGGCAGGCCCAGCATAAAGGCTGCAAGATCGCCGCCGAAGATATTGCTGTTGCCGCTGGTGCCGGCGTTCGTATAAGCCGAGTTGAATGTGAAGTTGCCTGACGAGTTCAGGAAGTGTTGGATGCTGATGCGGTACTGCCGCCCATCGAAGCCGACCTTCAGCGTGTGCCGCCCCAGCACCTTCACCATGTCGGCGAAGACCTGGTAGCTGGTGGTCGGATCGAAACCGGAACCCGTATCGCCGAAGCACTGGTAGCTGGTCTCGCTGCCGCAGCTGGAGCCGGTCGCAAAGTTGATGTACGGCAGCTGTGATTCCAGACTGGAGGTCGTCATCATTGCGGGCAGGCCAACCGAGCTCGGGCTATATTGCTGCGCAGGAGTGCCCATCACCTCGTTGAACAGTGTCCAGTTCACACGTGTGTCGAAGATCGTGGTGGGATTCAGTGTGAAGACGTTGTCGATCGTCAGACCGAAGTTCTCACGCACCAGGTTGGACCCCGTCGTGTTATTGCCGAAGTAGTTGTTCTTGACCTGCGTGCGGTAGTTGTGCCGGAAGTCGAAGAACAGATGATCGCGCTCGCTCGCGTTGTAGTCGATGCGCCCGAATTCGTTGTTGTAGTTGTCGATGCTGGGTGCATCGCTGATGTAGTTGTCCTGCCCGTCCGCCGCCGCTCCTGCCGCGTTGTTCGGTGTAGGGAAGAAGTTGAGGTATGCCAACGCAATCGGGTTGAACGTCGAGGCCACCGTCGTGAGCTGGTTGTTCAGCACCGGCGAACGCGTGAACTTGGAGGTCGTGCCGACTGCTGTGTAAGGGTTGTAGAGCTGGTTCGGGTCGACGAAGGGCGCAGTGTTGCTGCCGGAGGGATTACAGATGGCCGCCGCGGTCGCTGGGTTGTTCGCAAAGCCCGCAGGGCAACCCGCAGCGAGCGTCTGCGAGAAATCGCCACTGCGCTCAGCTGCCGTTGGCACCGTCAATGCGGTCGCCGCTGGCGTGGAGTCCTTCAGACCTTCATACGCGAAGAAGAAGAAGAGCTTGTCCTTGCCGTTGTAGAGCTTCGGGATGAGCACAGGGCCACCGACGGTAAGGCCATACTGGTTGAAGTGCGTCACCGGCGTGCGAACTCGTGGTGTCGCGCGGTCGTTGAAGTAAAGGTCGCCATCGAGATCCGAGATCTGCGAGAACTCATACAGGCTGCCGTGGAAGGCATTCGTGCCGCTCTTGGTGATCTGGTTAATCACGCCGCCGATGGTGTGGCCGAAGCTGGCATCGGTGTCAAAGGGACGCACAGAGACCTCCTGCACGGAGTCCTCAGTCGGGGCATATGCGAGTGCGCCCAGCATCGTCAGGTCAGGCGAGCCATCCAGCAGAACCTCGCTCACCTGGTTCGGCGTGCCGCCCATGGACCACGAGTTGCCGGCCCCGTTATCGAATGGGTGCACGATCTGCGGTGCGGCCGTTGTGATAACCCCTTCGGAAAGCTCGGTCAGGGTCGTCGGCGTACGGCCATTCAACGGCAGGTTGGCTACGGACTCAGTTGTGATCACCTGTCCGACCGATGCGTTTGCCTGGTCAATCAGTGGAGCAGCCGCGCTGACGGTCACCGTCTGGTTCGCGCCCCCTACCTGCATAGTCAGATTCACGATCGGGTGCGCCTGGCTCTCCAGTGTGATGCCGGTACGCACCGTCTGCTGAAAGCCGTTAGCGTTTGCCGTAATCGAGTAGGTTCCGGGCAATAGGAACGGCACCACATACTGGCCTGCGCTGTCGCTGGTCGTCTTGTTTACCGTGCCGGTACTGGTCTCCCGCACCGTTATGCTGGCGCCGGGGATGACCGCCCCAGTGTTATCCGCGACAGCGCCACTAATGGTCCCGCGGAACTCCTGCGCGTGGATTGTGGTCGGTATCAGGCCGATAGAGAGAAAGAATGCCAGGGTCAACGCACACGTTGCCCAGGCTGATCGTAGAGAGATTCGCATCTCTGGCTGCTCCTGTTATCGTTCAAACCGGCATGTCGTTCGGCCGGGATAAGGGTTCTTCGCGTGCAGCGGGTCATCCACCGGTTTCACGGCGTCTCCTCGCTACACTTGTTGGGGAAGGCTTAGGCGCGCAGGTTCATGCGTTGTGGCCCCTTCGGTCGCCGAAATTTTCAATAGTTCGGCACGGTTGGAGATTATCGGCTTCAGAGGCAACACTTGTCAAACAGAATTAATAGGTTGTCATACCGATATTCGCACCCTCAATCCTTCTATCAGCAGAGGTCTCCATCAGATGCGCCGCGGTGCAAAACGTTCCAACCGCCTGGTTCACTCGTCTGTGAGATTCGCCACAGTCGCGCTCAACCCGAGCATCTACACTGTTCACTATGTGTGGAATCGTCGGATACATCGGACCGAAGGCCTGCGTCCCCGTCATCATGGAAGGCCTCGCCCGCCTCGAATACCGCGGCTATGACTCCGCCGGCATCGCCGTCGCTGGCGGCGGACACCCGCTGCAGCTACGCCGCGCCCCCGGCAAACTCCGCAACCTCGCCGAAATCCTCGCCCAGGACCCTGTCGAAGGCACCTACGGCATCGGCCATACACGCTGGGCCACGCACGGCCGCCCCACCGAGGAGAACGCGCACCCCCACCGCGACGGCACGGGCACACTCGTCGTCGTGCACAACGGCATCGTCGAAAACTATCTGCAGCTAAAGAACGCCCTCATCGCCAAGGGCCACAAGTTCCTCTCCGAAACCGACACCGAGATCATCGCGCACGTCATTCAGGACGAGTTCGAGCTAGCCGCAGCATTGGGTGCCCCATCTTCGCCGACGGCCTCATCGTCGGCTAAGGTGGGTTCGACCACCGAGACCACCTCCGCCGACACCGTCGTCACCGCGCCGCAGTCCGCGCTGCCGCTTGAAGAGGCTGTCCGCCGCGCCGTCAAGCGCCTCACCGGGGCCTTCGCCATCGGCGTCCTCTCCGCCAACGAGCCCGACAAGATGGTCGCCGCGCGCATGGGTCCGCCCATCGTGCTCGGCCTCGGAGAAGGCGAATTTTTTCTCGCCTCCGACGTCCCCGGCATTCTCCACCACACCCGCACCATCTACTTCCTCAACGACCACGAGGTCGCCACGCTCACCACCGCTGGCGTCGCGCTCACCGACTTCGACGGCGCGCCCAAAACCATGCACCCGCAGCGCATCACCTGGGACCCCATCCAGGCCGAAAAGGCCGGCTACAAGCACTTCATGCTCAAGGAGATCAACGAGCAGCCCCGCGCCGTCCGCGACACTACCCTCGGCCGCGTCTCGCTCGACTCCGGCCGCGTCTTCCTGCCCGACATGAAGATCACGCCCGAAGAGTTCAAGGCCGCCACCGGCATCACCATCGCCGCCTGCGGCACCAGCTGGCACGCGGGCCTCGCCGGCAAGTTCATGATCGAGCGCCTCGCACGCCTCCCCGTCGACGTCGACTACGCCTCCGAGTACCGCTACCGCGACCCCATCCCCAACCCCTCCGAGCTCGGCCTGCTCATCACCCAATCCGGCGAAACCGCCGACACCATCGCCGCGCAGCACGAGCTCATCGCCAAAGGCTCCAAGACGCTCGCCATCTGCAACGTCGTCGGCAGCGCCGTCACGCGCCTCGCGGCGGGTGTGATTACCACCAACGCCGGCCCCGAGATCGGCGTCGCCAGCACCAAAGCCTTCACCGCGCAGCTCACCGCGCTGTTTACGCTGGCGCTGTACCTCGCCCAGGTCCGCGGCACCGTCACCTTCGAGCACTCACTCTACCTCGTCGGCGAGCTCGCCAAAATCCCCGGCAAGATCGAAGAGATCCTCCGCACCGTCGACGACCAATGCGCCGAGCTGGCCAAGTCCTTCTCCACCGCGCGCGACTTCCTCTTCCTCGGCCGCGGCATCCACTACCCCATCGCGCTTGAAGGCGCCCTCAAGCTCAAGGAGATCTCCTACATCCACGCCGAAGGCTACCCCGCCGGCGAGATGAAGCACGGCCCCAACGCCCTCATCGACGAGACGCTCCCCGTCGTCTGCATCGCCACCCAGGACCCCAACGACCCCAGCTCCGTCCTCAAGTACGAGAAAACCCTCTCCAACATCCAGGAAGTCACCGCCCGCAGCGGCCGAGTCATCGCCATCGCCATCGAAGGCGACACCCACATCGGGCAGCTCGTCGAGCACACCATCTACATCCCCCAGTCGCACGAGCTCTTACTACCCATCCTGGAAGTTGTCCCCCTCCAACTCCTCGCCTACCACATCGCCGTCCGCCGAGGCTGCGACGTAGATCAGCCTCGGAACCTCGCGAAGAGTGTTACCGTGGAGTAACTGGAGCCGAGATGCCTGAGTACGAGCTAGACAAGCTAGGTTGGTATAACTTTGAAAGGCTTGTGCAGGGACTACTGAAGGCTGAATTTGGAGCTACTGTAGAGTCGACCTCCGGTTATCAAGATCGCGGTAAGGACGCGTACTGCCCATCCGACCTCAAAACTCGTACAGGGAAATTACAAGGGCCAATAGTTTTCCAAGCGAAATTTGTTCATGCAGCAAACGCTGTGGGCTCTCGATATTGGCGACTCCTCTTGAGAGCTTGCAAAGCAGAAAGGGAACTTATAGATGAGCGCCAAAGGAATTCGCAATGGGCGCGACCGAAGCATTATTTCTTATTGACAAATTGCTTTCTTCAACCCTCGCATCGACAGGTCTTAGCTCGTCTATTCGCTCCGGTCTGCGATGAGGTACATGCTCTCGGGCAACAGGACATATCCGATCTTCTTGATAACCATTCAAAGATTGCTCAGTTGTATCCTGAAATTCTAAGTTACCGCCATTTGCTAGCGTCGCTCGCCTCGCAACAGATGCGAGGTTTAGTGGCGAGGAGTGAAGCGGCCATTGAAGAAGCTCGCAATTTGATTCCTATTTTTGCCACGACGTCGGCATATCAAAAGGCATGGTCGATTCTCCGAAAGTATGACTTTGTGGTTCTCACGGGGCCGCCCGAGATGGGGAAAACGGCCATCGGACGGATGATCGCAATGGCTCAACTGTCCAATAGTTGGGAAGTCATAGATTGCTTTACACCGGACGATTTGTTTTCGCAGCACGAGCCAGACCGGGATCAAGTGTTTCTTGCAGACGATGCATTTGGACGTACGGAGTACGACGCGACCCGGGGGGCCGTTTGGGAAGCACATTTTTCCAAAGTTCGACAGAAAATCGATCGTAGGCACTGGCTGATATGGACTAGTAGGAAACACATACTCGAAGGTGCGATGCGCCAGATGGATATTCAGGGTGCTGCCAGAGCGTTTCCAAAGCCCGGAGAAGTGATTGTGCAGGCTGATTGGCTGAGTCCCGAGGAGAAGGGTCAGATTCTCTTCAGGCATTCGATGCACGCGGATTTAGATATCGATGCGAGAAAAATATTAAAGAACAACCTCGCAGAGATTATCTACAACACTAAGTTCACACCAGAGAGAATAAGAAGACTCACGTCAGAGGCTCTTCCTCGCTTAGCCGCGGAATCTCGCCAAGGCTTGACCCAAGAGCAGGTCGCTGAAGCTATCAAATCAGTTTTAGAGCAGCCTACCGAAATGATGGAGAAAGCTTATGCAAAGCTCGAGGAACAACAAAAATGGCTTCTAGTCACCCTGCTCGACGAAAGTCGTGTCAATAGTGAGGCAGGCGCCGAGACCGCCTTTAGGGAGATTTCCCCAGTTCCTAATACAAGACCGATAGGTCAACTGCTTTCTGAGCTTGACGAAGGCTTTATCAGATTGGCGTATAGCAAGAGACCAGAGAACGATTTTTCGCTGAGAAAAGCGCGAGAGATTGATTGGGTTCACCCGTCCTACAGGGACCTTATCATCGATCAACTCATGAACAATCGAACAATGCGTCTTCGCTATTTGAAAGTTGGAGGATTGAACGCGGTTAACCTAGCAATTTCCCAAGTTGGCGGCAGCGAAGGCAACCGTAGCTTCCCGCTCTTGCCGGATGAGGAAAGCTGGCTCGTTCTCTCCGAGACGGTTGATCATGCAATTCGCTCTATGACCGCATTCGAGGTAGACAGACTGCTTACTGCGATTGCAGGTTCGCTCAAAGAGAGCGGTCAATCGAATCCAGGTGTAAGGGACTTCAGTCGAACAGTTTGCATCGCATTAAAAGCACGTTGGGATGTTCAGAAAAAAAGCTTGAAGTCTTCGATACTAAAGAATTTCTATGAGCTATCAGTTCTTGCAGATACAGATGTGCCGTCTCCAGAACTGAGGGATACTTGGAATAAGAGCTGGAGACCGCTGGCAGATGCTCTTTCCGCATACGAGTCTTGGGGAAGGTCATTAGACGGCGATGTCGCGGCAGAATTTGCGGAAATGCTCGAAGTTTTATATGAGAATGAGCCGCGATTTCTTAAGAGAATCGGATTTGAGACAGAGATAGTTCCAACTGTTGAAAAATTGATCGGTGTTATCGCCGCTGAAGTTTCGGGTGAGATTGATGAAGATGATCTAGATACTTTAGAATTTGAAGGCCAGCGCATTGAAATGATTTCGCGCGCTGCGAGAAGCTTGATCTTTCTACAATCCAAGTTTAATCGGGATCTAAGTGCACTGGCGGATGAAGCAGAATCTCTGGCCCGCCATCTCAGCTATCGCGTAGACGCAATTAAGGAGTCCGGAGCCGATGACGAAGCACCGGCAGAACCGTCCCGGCAAAGCTTCGATCCACGAGAACTCTTCAGGGAGTTTCTGTCGTAGTTCCCTCCCGGGCGGATGTCCCGCACGTAAATTATGCACGCCCCTGACAGTTTCATCGTCATGAGCGGGAACGATGCTGGGCGCGCCCGAACGAGTCTACAATCCCCGCATGACACAGTTCGTCGTCAATCAAACCCGTCGCGACCCATACAAGAACTTCAAGTTCCGTCTCAAATGGGACGGCGTCAGCGTTGCGGGCTTCAACCAGGTCAGCCTCCCTGCACCCTCCACGCCTGCACCCGAAACCCTCAAATCACCCGGCCGCACCAAATACGAAGCCATCACGCTGGAGCGCGGCGTCACCTACGACACCGGCTTCCAGAACTGGGCGCTCACCCCACCTGCCCCTGGCAACCCCACCCCACCCAACGCCGCAAACCTGCACCGCGACCTCACCCTCGAACTCTTCAACGAAGCCAGCGACGTCGCCACCACCTATACCATCCACGGCTCCTGGGTATCGGAGTACCAGGCCCTCCCCAACCTCAACTCCATCGACAACTCCATCGTCATCCAGCACATCAAGCTCGAAAATGAAGGCTGGACCAAGTAGCCTCACAACCCTCGGCAGACCCTCTCGACAACGTACTCACTGTCAACCCCACAACCTCCCCAACCCCCCGCAACCCCCACAAACCAAACCTCTTACCACCCCGAAACAAAAACACTTTCCCCGTCACCACCTTCTATACTTAACATAGGGAGAGCCTCAGTTCGGCCAGAGCCGGAATTCTCTCCTACTCCCTATTCCCCACTCCCTACTCCCTGCCTCACCACCCTATCCCCTTTGTTTCCCATATCATACCCATAACCATATCCAGAATCAGCCACTTACCCCCGGGATCACCCCGTAAGTCGCTGATTCTGCTGGATAGTTCCGCTACATAGGGAGGGGGGAGGGGTATCCCCGCCACACACCCATCCGTTTGCGCAAAGCAGGGAACCACACACTCACCTCGCACGTATCTCCTCTCGATTCGCAAGTCGAAGGAGACCCTCATGCGCCTGAACACCCTCATCGCCAGCGCCGCCCTGTGCGCAGCTGCCACGCTCCCAATCCACGCTCAGTCCTTCGCTACGCATCCCTGCAACGGCGACGATAACGGCGATCACACCTTCTTCAGCCACTTCATGGGCGGCGAGCAGGCCTGCGAAGTCCGCACCACCACCTTCCCCCTCGTCGGCGGACACCTCAACGTCAAGGACCAGAACGGCAGCATCGACGTCATCGGTGAAGACCGCCAGGACATAGCGCTCGAAGCCCGCGTCGGTGCCCGCGCCGGCAGCGCCTCTGAAGCCGCCTCCATCCTCCACGAGATCACCATCGACACTGGCGGAACGGTCGAGGCGCACGGCCCGCGCAACTACGGCAACCGCAACTGGTCTGTCAGCTACAGGCTCCGCGTCCCGCATCGCCTCGCCGCCGAGTTCCACACCATGAATGGCAGCCTCTCACTGGCCGCGCTCAACGGTGAGATCCGCGGCGAGACCACCAACGGCAGCGTCCACTTCGACAACCTCGCCGGCGACGTCCACCTCTCCACCACCAACGGCAGCATCCAGGCCAGGCTCGACGGCTCCGGCTGGCAGGGACCGGGCCTCACCGCCGGCACCACCAACGGCGCCATCAACGTCTCCGTCCCCGCGCACTACTCCGCGCACCTGGTCGCCAGCACCACCAACGGGGGCACCCACGTCGACGTCCCCGGCGCCGACCCGTCCGGGGTACACCGCCGCTCCATCGACACCAACCTCGGCTCAGGGGGTGCCACCCTCAGCTTCGAAACCACCAACGGCGGCATCTCCATCAACTAGCCGCACCCCTATGCATGATTGCAATTCACCGATGCCCGTTTATGGTGCAGTTTTGCAGAGGGATAGGATCTCCACAAGTCCGGCCCTAACCCTTATCCCCTGAAGACTTTCGATCAAAAAGTCACCGGGGGGAGGGGTGGGGGGTAGAGATCAAATCCAGCCAAACTTTGTCCACCTGAGCCTCCAGCGCGTTGAGCGAGCCATCATTGCGCACGACCAGACACTCAGCCGCATGGCTCTCAGTCCCCTGTAGGGCCAGCCTGCGCCGCGCATCGGCCTCCACCGCCGCCCGCTCCTCCGCGGAGAGTGCACGCCCCCCCGCCACCCTCTCCACAAACCGCGAAATCTTCGCCTCATCCGGCGCAATCACCAGCAGAATCCGGTCAAACCGTTCGCGACGTTCTGCTTCCGTTTGCCCATAAGCCGAGAAGATCAGCGCAGACTCCACAACAACGATCTTGTCAGTCCCAGTAAACATCGCAACCTGCTTCGCCTGCTCCGCAAGCACCCTTGGATGCACAATCGCGTTCAGCTCCACAACACGCGGCGAAGCAGGATCAAACGCTATCGCCGCAAGCTTGCGCCGATCCAACGTTCCATCCGCAGCGACGACCTCGCGGCCGAAGTGCGCCACGATTGACTGGTAGACCGCTTCGCCGGGTTGCATCATCGCCCGCGCAGCCTCATCGGACGAGAGCACGACAGCTCCACGTGCCGCGAGCATCGCTGCAACCGTCGACTTGCCACTGCCGAGATCACCCGTAAGCCCAACGCGCAGCATCGTTGTCTAGCCCTTACGCCGCAGCTTGGCAGCCTTCACCGTGTTGGACATCAGCATGGCAATCGTCAGCGCACCAACGCCACCTGGAACAGGTGTGAACGCCCCCGAGATGGCAAATGCCGCTGGATCGACATCGCCGACGATGGTCGACCCACGCTTCTCGAACCCCTCGCGCCGCTTGGCGTTGCCCGGGAAGAAACGTTCGACCTCGGCCTCTGTAGTAATCCGATTGATGCCGACGTCGATGATGGTCGCGCCCGGACGAACCATCTCGGGCGTGACATACCCAGGTCTGCCGATTGCCGCCACCAGAATGTCAGCCTCGCGTGTGATTGTTGCCAGATCGCGGGTGCGGGAGTGACAGATCGTCACAGTCGCGCTCTCGTTGATGAGCATGGATGCAACCGGTTTGCCCACGATGTTCGATCTCCCAATGACGACCGCGCGCTGACCTGACATCGGAATATTGCTGCGCTTGAGGATCTCGATGATGCCTGCAGGCGTGCAAGGCGCAAGCACCTCGTTCGGCGCAGCGCCACTGAGCAAACGGCCAGCGTTGATGGGATGGAAACCATCGACGTCCTTCTCCGGAAGCACAGCATCGAGCAGCTGGTTCGTGTCTACATGGTCTGGCAGTGGTAGCTGGATCAGGATGCCATCGATGTCGTCCCGCTTGTTGAGAGCATCGACCATCGCCAGCAGCTCTTCGGTGGTCGAACTCGCCGGTGGAGTGAGCATTTCGGAGTAGATGCCCAGTTCACCGCAGGTCTTCACCTTGCTGCGTACATAGATCTGCGAGGCCGGCACCTCGCCGACCAGAATGACTGCCAAGCCTGGTGTATAGCCCTTTGTGCGCGCTGCAGCCACCTCTTGCGCTACTTCAGCTTTGATCTCTGCGGCGATGGCTACGCCGTCCAATACTCGCGGGTTTCCCTCAACATGCATGCTTCCAGCATATCGTGCCGTGAGCTGCTGGTGCGGGTGACGTAGTAAAGCCGATCTGTCGATAAATAATCACAAGGTTTTGATAGGTCGCATCGTTCGTATCCAGATCACAACCATTTACACCTCAGACATCTCTATATTCTTCCGTTTGTGCAGCACAATCTATGCGAAGTGAAGTGAGGACCAACACATGACCGACCCCGAGATGTGAGCTATATAGAGAGGTTCACGCCGAAAGATTTGGCGGAGTTACGCGATCGGCTAGCGGATTCCAGCATTGATTCTTTTCAGGCAGCAGAGATTGTTGCAAGCTTCCTGAGCGGTCGTGGCTATGGGGTATCCAATTCATGAGGTACGACTCGCAATCATGCGGATCGATACTTCCCATTGCACCGTGGAACGGATGCAGGCTGAACTGGAGCGCGTGGCGAGGGTGATGTAGGCTCCGCCGTCCGGCCAACTACTGGGCGAGTTCGCCTTCAGGTTCGTCTGTCGGTGAATCGATCTCAGCCTGAAAGCCTTCGAGCAGGCGCTCGAGGAACGCGTCCTGATCGAGGTCTTTCTTCTGCATCGACTCGGCGAGAACGATGTGTCTGGCCAGATCTGCCAAAACGATTCCCCAGGCAAAGGGGTCTTCCCATGTGCCGGAGCGGAGGCTGACATGCTGCCCCTGTTCAGCTATCCAGACGCGGAGCAACTCGAAGGAGGCGTGGTCGCGTGTTGCAGCTGGAGGGGGATCGAGGAACTTCTGCGCTGACATGGCTCGGTTCTCCTGGTGAAGCTGGCGGCTACCACTATGTTAAGCCTTTAGCGGTCGGCAAGTGCAACTTCGATATCTGAGTTGACGTCGGCGCGGGCGAACTCGGCTGCTACGCGAATACCGTTCATGATGGCGCGCTCGTTGGATGAGCCGTGGCCGACGATGCAGGCGCCGCGCACACCCAGTAGCGGCGCACCACCGTATTCGGAGTAGTCGATGCGCTTCTTGAAGGCATCGAAGGCCTTGCGGCTGAGGAGCGCGCCGACCTGCGAAGTTACTGTCGACTTGAGGCTCTCGCGAAGGGAAGAGGTGACGAGCTTGGCGATGCCTTCGCTCGTCTTGAGCGCAACGTTGCCGATGAAGCCGTCACAGACGACGACGTCGGCGCGGCCGTTGTAGAGGTCGCGCCCTTCGACGTTGCCCATGAAGTTGAGTTTGAGGTCGCGGAGCAGGGGCAGGGTGTCGCGGGTCTGTGAGTTGCCTTTGGTCTCTTCTTCGCCGATGGAGAGCAAACCGACGCGTGGAGCGGGAACGTGCAACACGCTGTGGGCATAACGTTCGCCCATAATCGCGAATTGAACGAGATTTTCGGGGTCGCAGTCGACGTTGGCACCGACGTCGAGGAGTACGCAGGGGCGGCCGGTGGTGGTGGGCAGGACGGCTGCCAATGCGGGCCGGTCGACACCGGAGAGGGAGCCGAGAACCATCTTGGCGGTGGCCATGGCGGCACCGGTATTGCCGGCGGTAACAAAGCCACCGGCACGGCCTTCACGCACCATCCTGAGGCCGACACGCATGGAGGAGTCGCGCTTGGAGCGGACGGCCTGGGCAGCCTTGTCTTCCATGCTGATCCACTCGCTGGCCTGGACGAGGAAGATAGGCAGTTTGCGACCGCCCGAGTGCATACGCAGACCCTCGCGGAGCTTCGGGCGCAACAAATCCTCCGGTCCAACGAGGTGGACACGGACGTCAAGGTGTCGGGCAGCGAGTATGGCGCCGCGGATCTCCGGATCGGGAGCCTTATCGGACCCCATTGCGTCAAGGACGATGTCGATCGGCATCAGCGCTTCGCCATAGCTGGTTGGACTTCGCTAGGAATCTGCAGGGCTCAGGTTGGGCAGTGCTGGAGAGCTACGCGGCGTTCTTGGCGGCTACAGTGGCGCGGCCTTTGTACTCACCGCAGGCCTTGCAGGCGCGGTGGGGCAGCTTCTTCTCGCCACAGTTGGCACAGTTAGAGACGCCTGCTGGCGTGAGGAAGTCGTGGCTGCGGCGCTTTGCGGTGCGCTGCTTGGAGTGGCGCCGTTTCGGATTAGGCATGGTAAAACCCTCGTATCTTACAAAGTGTGGCCGCGAGAAGCGGTGTCATCGCAGGGCCGAATCTTGGTATTGCGTCTGTTTAGGCCTTACCGCCGACGTCGATACCGGCGAGTGCAGCTAACCGGGGATCCATCGGCTTCTCCGCGCACTCGCAGGTAGCGAGGTTGCGATTGATGCCGCAGTGCGGACAGAGACCTTTGCAGTCGGGTTGGCAGAGCATGCGCCCGGGCAGGGTCAACAGTACCTGCTCGCGAACGGCGTCCTCCAGCAACAAACCGCTAGATCCATAATACCCGATTTCGGTCTCATCTTCCGAGATTGCTCGTTCGCCAGCCTCATCATCGACCCCGGAGGGGCGGAAGATCAGGTCCATATCGGTGTCGAGGGGCTGGGTGACGGGGTCCAGGCAGCGGGCGCAGAGCTGCTGGAAGCGGCTGTGGAGGTGGGCGCGGAGGCGGATGTCCTCGACGATCTCCTTCGGGCCGCGGTGTTCGAGGATGAGTTCGGCCTTGCCGACGACCTTGAGGGGCCTGGTCTGGCGGATGTCCGGGGCGTAGTCGATGATGCCTTCGGGGATGGATTCGTCTAGCGGGAGGGGCTCGTCGACGAGTTGCGAAGGTGTGATGAGCATGATTTCACCCTAGGACTTGCAGAGGTACGCGTCAATCAAGGCTGTGGAGAAACGGGAATCCACGCGGTGACACAGACCACCGCGTGGGGCCGGAGCCAAACTACTCCTTGACGGACTTGACGGTGATGGTGTCCTCGGCGAGGGAGCCGTCGAGCACCACGACCTTACCGGCAAAGGCGATGACGGTCTTGGGGTTGGAGATCTTGTAGACCTTGGAGCCGACGATGAGGACCGGCGCTTCGCCACCATTAATGCACTTGCGGGCGCAGGCGGCGTGGTCGGGCATGGAGGCTTTGGCGGGGTCCTTGGCGCACATGGCGTCGGCGATGGTGCCCTTGAAGGTGTGAGTCTCGGCGAGGGCCGAGAGCGGAGCGATGCTGAGGGCGAGGATTGAGAGCGCGGCGAGTCGTTTCACGGGAGCCTCCAAGGATGTGTCGCGGTACGTGACAAGCATACTCTGGTGCGAACCCGGTGTCATTATGCAGAGTTGGGAGCGGTGATCTGATACGCTTCCGGGACGGGAGGCATGAGCGATGGCCGAGGAGCTGGTGATTGAAAAGTATGTAATCCGGCTGCTGGTACGGGGGGTGATGTACCTGGTGCTGCTGGTGATTGCCGCGTATCCGGTGGACTGGGTGGTGTGGCGGGCGCGGGTGGCGGCCGGTGACGGCATGGGGCAGGTGCAGGTGAGCGAGATGACCGCGGCGGAGATGAAGGGCGGCAAGGAGACCTACTACTTCAATGGGACGTCGATGGTGGACTGTAGCGAGAGTCTGTATCCGCAGGCTGGAGCTGGAGCCTGCTGGTGGGTGAAACGGCATCCGATTGTGACGACGAAGTATTAGCCGAGGGATACCCCCTCCCCCTCCCCTATGTAGCGGGGGTATCCAGCAGAATCAGCGACTTACGGGGTGATCCAGGGGGTAAGTGGCTGATTCTGTATATGGTTATGGGTATGATCTGGTAAATAAAGGGGATAGGGCGATGAGGCAGGGAGTAGGGAGTGGGGAATAGGGAGTAGGAGAGAATTCCGGCTCTGGCCGGACTGAGACTCTTCCTATGTTAAGTATAGAAGGTTGGGGTGGAGAATCATTCGCTATTTGGTGATGGCTAGGTGGTTTGTTTTGTCAGGGTTATGGGATTTTGGGCGCGCGTGTGGCTTGACAGGGGTTCGGGCTGGGCAAGCTGGGGGCGAAACCGGGATGTCAGGCGTGCTTCGTGCCCGGCCGGCGATCTTCTTCAGGCTGCGGAGGGCGTCGTTGACCGAGTCGGAGTCGGGGAAGGTGTCCATGAGGTCGGGCGCGATGAGGACGACGTTGGTGCCTTCCTGCGCGGGGTCGTAGTATTTGCTGCTGGCGCAGCTTTTCCAGTTCAAGATCGAAGGTGATGTGTGAGTGGTCGTTGTCGAGATACAGGAAATGGGAGGTAATAGCTAGACGTGATGAAGTGACGGCTTCCTCGGGATTGATATCGCTTCAGACTGCTCGGCATGGGGCATCGTAAACCTTGACCACCCCTCTATCCCACCCATCCGCAAAGAACGCGTATGAATGGGTTGTGGGTAAGCAACTAACCCTATGCCGCTTCGCGATCAAAGTACTTGCGTCCATCTTCGATGAAGGCTCTCAAGCTCGCGAACTGTTTGTCAGAGGCGTTCGTGATGATGCTCTGATCCTTTTTCCGCAACGCTTCGAAGTCTTCGTGAACAATGACGCTTCGAAATGCAATATCTCTCCTTTGAAATTCGAGACATGAAATAGCTGAAAGGCGCGCTTTAGAAGAATCACGCACGCCAAACAGGTACAGTGGTCTCTGTCCAAGTGGAAAAACCCAATCAGCTTCAAGTTCAGGGCGATCCGTCAGCGGAGCGTACTGCGGTTTGGGATCAAACCTAGCCAAATCCTTCGTAATGAACTCTCCCAGTTGCTCATAGAAAAGGTTAGAGATTACCTGCCGCTTCAGATATTGCAGAGAGCTTACTTTCGCTATCACTTGGCTGAGATGAAGCAGGCTTATTCCTAAATCTTCTGGGGAAGAATCGACATAGATTTCGCCGCCTTCAAAGGTGACTTGGTTTTCACTGAGGATTCGCTCAAAAAGTCTCTGCTTATTTGATGTATCAATATCAAACGTATAAGAGAGTTTCATAAGCGTTAAACCTGAATCGGTGATTCGTATTCGATTTGGAGTGTTGGCTCGCGTGTCTAGAAACAAATCGATCATGTCGCCATCTTCATAAAATATGGGAGCGATGATTTGCGAAACACCTGGGAGGCGATCTCGGAAAGAGAGCCGTTGCCCAAGGCTTTGTCTGAGTGCATCTTGTGCGTTCAACTGTTGAACTCCGTCATGTCGAATAGCGTCAGCCGCAAATCGTCCGAGAAGTATCTGGATTGATCATTCGCGTCAACTGCGACAGCGTTTAGGAAATACCGAATAGCTTCCTTAATGCTGGCAAATTCGGTTGTAATTTCAGCGTGACATTCTGCTCTTTGTCCAGCATCTATGGCTTCAGCCGTGGCGATATGGATATGAGGATGATAGTGCGGGTGTAATGGATTTATCGCCCGGTTGAAGTCACCGTGAGGCCCATTGCAACGAATCAGGATCACGCTGTCTGTACCATCGTCCGGTTCGTATTCCAAGCCTACAGAGAAATTTTCTGGAAACCGAACGTGCTGCCGAGCAAATGCTCGAAATCGGACATCGCCGTCTTTTGACACCAACCTGAAATCCTTCCGTCGATGAAGATCCTCTGTACGCCAGTTTTTGGACGGTGGATCAGAAATCTGCTTGGGCAGGTTGAGCAACCGCTGAATCTCCGTGTCGGTCATGTTATAGAAGTTGATCACAGGATAGGACTTTGTCAATATGCAACTTGACACTTGCTACTCTACCGTCACGCTCTTTGCAAGATTCCTCGGCTGGTTGGCGTCGCAGCTTCGGCAGACGGCGATGTGGTGGGCAGGTATTGGAGGAAGATGATTTAGTGGAATTTCGTGGATAGGCGGGGGAAGGGAGTGGGCGCGGCCTTCGTGGCTGGAAGAGCTTTGGAAGTATGGGTGATGTCAGCACCTTCGGGGTTCTTCGACTCCCCCTTCGGCAGGCTCAGGGTACGCTCAGAATGACGAGCTCAGGTAGGCTGCGGTTCGTATGGTGGCGGTGTTGAGAAAGACAATTCAGTCTCTGCGGTTGCGCCTTCGCTCCGGCCTGCGGCAGAGCGGAAGCATGCTGGGCGTAGGGTGGTGATGGCGTGGCTGAAGTCCATTCGACTACGCTCAGGACGTCCTTCCGGGTGACGTCTGGTTTGGGCGCGACGCCCATCGACCTCCGGGGCTAAAACCCTGAAGATCAGGCATAGCACTCAGGGCCTGAAGGCCCCTGCTCCCCCCAAAAAATAGCGGGCGGACGAAACCTGCCCCACTCATGCGCGCTAAGAACGCGCATGAGTGAGGGTACCCAGATGTCAACGGTGGGCCACCCGTCTTTGCGCCGGGTGCCAGGGAGGAGGTCAGGCTGCGATGAGTTTTTCGGCGTCGGCGGCGACACCGGCGAAGCTCTTGGCGAGGGTGCCGTCCGGGTTGAGGAGGATGACCTGCGAGTTGGCGTAGAAGCCGATCTCGATGTCCTCAGTGAACCGGATGGAGTTGGGGATGCCGGCGGCGTTCATCACGGAGGGGAGATCGAGGCCCCAAAAGTGATGGTCCTTGAAGGTGGGGTTGTAGTTGATGGCCGTGCTGCCGGTGAGGTACGCCTCGTAGACGATGCGGATCTGCATGGTGCCGCGGCTGGCGGTGAGCTCGGCCTTGACGGATTCGCCGGGCTGGAGCTCGACGGAGATGCCCTGCGAGCTGCCGAGGGTGACGTTCTGCGACTGCGAACCGCCCTGTCCCCAGGCGTAGCTGTAGGACATGGAGGTGGAACCGCCGCCGCCGCTGCCGAGGAAGCTGATGCCGTAGCTGATGGTCTGGTTGACGTCGATGGTGTTGGTCTGGGACCAGTTGGTCTCGGTGGTGTTGGAGACCTGCTGGGTGACCTCAGCGGTGAACGTGCCGGGGATCTTGCTGGTGTTTTTGAAGGACTGGGTGGCCACGATGGTGGGGTTCGACGAGATGCCGGTGATTGTGGCACTGGCTGGGCGAAGGTTGGTGAGGACCTGTGGCCAGCCGTAGGTCTTGTAGAGGTCGTTCCAGGGGGTGGGGCTGTGCAGATAGGCGTCGTTGGGATTTTTGCCGAAGTACTTGCCGACGGCGTCCTTGAGCTGCTGGTCGCTCAGCTTGAAGGAGTTTCTCTCGTTGTCGGTGATGATGTGCGAGGTGCTGCCGGTGACGGAGACCGATGAGGTGTCCTTGGTAAGACCGGCGACGATGCTGACGGTGAGACCTGCCATTTTAATTCTCCTTAGTCATGAAACTCGACGATTTCGCTAGAGGAGCGATGGGGGAACGGTAAGGGGTGTGCCGTGACACGTCAAAGTACGATTGGCACGGGCGGTCGCGCGGCGAAAGTAACTTTTCATGGAATCCCGTAAACATATGACGTAAATAGATTTACGGCTACCGCTGATTCCCGAAATGGGAACGGGCTGGGAGGCTGCCGAACTCAGGCGAAGAGGCGTATGGCGGCGATGCCGGCGGCCCCAGCTTCGAGGCAGGCGTGGGTGTTGCGCTCGGTGATGCCACCGAGGGCGAGGACTGGGGTGCCTTGCGCGGCGCGGACGGCGGCTTCGAGAGCCTGGAGGCCGATGCCGGGTTGGATGAGCTCGCCTGCGATGCGCTTTTCGAAGATGGGGCCGAAGAGGATGAGGTCGGCGGCGAGGGTATGGGCTCGGTGGACGTCGGCGAGGGTGTGGCAGGAGAGGGAAGTACAGGGAGTGGGGAGTAGGGAGTAGGGAGTAGGAAGGGCGCGATAAAGGGTGCGGATTTGAGCGGGGGTGAGCTCGTTGGGGGATGAGGTGAGGTGGACTCCGTGGGCGGCGGTGGCGAGGGCGACGTCGGCGCGGGTGTTGATGAGGAGCTTTGTGGGCGCGCTGGGGACTGCGGCGATGTCGGCGAGGATGCGGCGGGCGAGGGATGCGAGCTGGCCCGCAGGGAGGTGTTTGGCGCGGAGCTGGATGTAGTCGATGCCGGTTGCGGCGAGGCGCTGTGTCTGGGCGGGAGTGCAGGTGTCGTCGACGATGGCGTAGCGAAGCATTTGGAGGCAGACAGTAGAGAGTAGACAGTAGACAGTAGAGAAAAGCAAAGGCAAAGGCCTCCCGCGGAGGACGCTACGTTAGCCAAGTTTCGCCACGGTGTATGTGGTGATGAGGTTGGAGGTTGCGGGAGTGTGAAGAGATGGGTTTGGAGCCAATGTGAGGGTAGGGGCGATTGACGAAAGAGGGCTATGATAGGTAGCGGTACCTTTTGTCGTTGGACGATTTTGATGGTTTGAATCGATGTGCAGCGTGTCCGCTGAGAAGCGGGCCGATGCAGTGCGGCGAAGGGGAGAGATTCTGGAGATGCAGCTAGAGATTCTATGGCAAATGTTTACGACTTGATCGTGATTGGTTCGGGCCCGGCAGGACAGCGTGCCGCTATTTATGGGGCGAAGCTGGGCAAGAAGGTGGCACTGGTGGAGATGCGCGAGGTGGTGGGCGGCGCGTGCATCAATACTGGAACGATCCCGTCGAAGACGATGCGCGAGGCCGTGCTGCACCTGTCGGGGTACAACTACAAGTCGATCTATGGGATGAACTACCGGGTGAAGGAAAAGATCACGATGGCGGACCTGGCGTTCCGGGTGCAGCACGTGATCAAGACCGAGGTCGATGTGACCGAGGCGCAGCTCTCGCGGAACAACATCGAGATGCTGGTGGGTGTGGCGAGTTTTGAAGATGCGACCCATGTGAAGGTGACCAATACCAAGGGTTCGACGGTGTATGAGGCGGCGAATATTTTGATCGCGACGGGCACGAAGCCCGCGAGCTCGCCGAAGGTGCCGATCAATGGCACGTCGATTGTGAACAGCGACCTGGTGCTGAACCTGCCGACGCTGCCTTCGACAATGATTATTGTGGGCGGCGGCGTGATCGGGGTGGAGTACTGTTGCATGTTCGCGGCGCTGGGTGTGCGGGTGACGCTGATTGAGCGGCGACCGCGGCTGCTGGAGTTCGCGGACCAGGAGATTGTGGAGGCGCTGAGCTATCACCTGCGGGATGCGCGCGTGACGATGCGGCTGAACGAAGAGGTGGAGTCGGTGGAGGAGATCGACGGCAAGGTTGTGGCAAACCTTGAGAGCAAGAAGAAGCTGCAGGGCGATGCGCTGCTGTATGCCGTGGGACGCCAGGGCAATGTGGATGAGCTGAACCTGTCGAATGCGGGCATCGAGGCTGACAATCGCGGGCGCATCCCGGTGGACAAGGACTTTCAGACGAAGACGCCGCATGTGTATGCGGTGGGCGATGTGATCGGGTTCCCGTCGCTGGCGTCGGTGAGCATGGAGCAGGGGCGGATTGCGGCGGCGCGGGCGTTTGGCGATACGAGCATTGTGAGCAACCCAAGCTTCTATCCGTATGGGATTTATACGATCCCGGAGATCAGCTTTATCGGCAAGACCGAGGAGCAGCTGACGGAAGAGGATGTGCCGTACGAGGTGGGTGTGGCCTATTATCGCGAGATTGCTCGTGGGCAGATCCGCGGCGATACGACGGGGCGGCTGAAGATCATCTTCCACCGCGAGACGCATTACCTGCTGGGCGTGCATATTATCGGCGAGGGCGCGAGCGAACTGCTGCATATTGGGCAGGCCGTGATGGCGCTGGGCGGCAAGCTGGAGTACTTCGTGGAGACGGTGTTCAACTATCCGACGCTGGCTGAGTGCTACAAGGTGGCTGCGTTCAATGGGTTGAACCGCGTGGCGAAGCTGGATTGAGCACGGACCACTGGGACGGGAGCCGCGCTGGGCGGGCGATTTTCGTCATGTGGGCGTTGACGACGATGTCTTGAGCAAGCTACTGTCTGAAGTCCTATAGGGGTTGGCGATGGCGAAGAGCCTGAACAAGCCAGCTTTCGTGGGGGACTTGAGAGAGTGAGCGAGATGAGTGCAGCGGTGAGCGAGGCGATGCCAGGCATGGAAGAGACAGTCACGAACGGTACGACAAAGATGGTCGGCGTGGTGATGGCCGAGCGGTTGTATGCAGGGTTGATTGTGGACCACCAGCTGGTGGGCGAGATGAAGAGCCTGCCGCCGGCCAGTGTGAAGCTGGGCGCGGATGAAGACAACTCGATGGTGGAGATGCCGACGGACGAGGTGATCGAAGCGATCTGCCGGCTGGTTGTGGATGTGGCGAAGGGCAGTGAGGCCCAACTGCTCGCGGTGGGCGTTGCGGTGCCGGGCCTGATCAAGAATGGCGTTGTGGAAGAGGCCCCGAACCTGCCGCAGCTGAAGGGCGCGCGCGTCGAGATGAAGTTGATGGAGAAGCTGGCGACGCATGGCATTTCGGCGAAGGTGCATGTGGTGAACGACGCCGATGCGGTGGCTGCGGGACTCGCGAGCAAGCACGACAAGCTCGATCACTTTTTGCGGGTGTGGACGCTGGGGACGGGCATTGGGTTTGGGACGTATCCGTTTACCGAGGGCGTTTGGGAGAATGGGCATACGGTGGTGACGCTGGATGATAAAGAGCGCTACTGCGGCTGCGGTGGGCGCGGTCATTTGGAAGGGATTATGGGGCACCGGTCGATGCGGCTGCGGTTTCTGGATATGGAGCCGGAAGAGGTGTTTGCAGCGGCGAACCGGCATCCTGACCCAGACGCGCGGTGCCTGGACTTCAAGAAGCTGTGGCACAAGGCGCTGGCTGCGGCGACGGCGAGCTCGATCCACTCGCGTGGTGCCGGGCGGTTTTACCTAACCGGCTATAACGTGCGGTTTCTGGATATGAACATGCTGAAGGACTACCTGCACCAGATGGTGAAGATGAGTCCGCTGCAGAGCTACATGCTGGAGGTGGTGGACGATAGCCAGTCGACGCGTGTGCTGGGGGCGGCGGTGGCCGCGGAGCAGGCTGTCGGGCGGTAGTACCGTATAGTGGTACACTGGAGCGCGATGATCGAGAGCTGGCGCGATGCGTGGTTGCGAGAGTTCTTTGTCAACGATACCTACTCGAAGGAACTGCCATCAGAGCTGCGGGATCGCGTCTTTCGGAAGCTGCAGATGATCGACGATGCGACGTGCGATGCCGATTTGCGCGTCCCTCCGAGCAATCGCTTTGAACGCTTGAGCGGTCGGCTGGAGGGCTTCCGCTCGATCCGCGTGAATGAACGCTGGAGGCTGATCTTCAAGTGGGACGGGAGTGATGTTCGAGATATTTATCTCGACGATCACTCGTATCGGTAGAGGGGGAGGACGATATGCTGCTGACGAAGAGGCGACCGGTATCTGTAGGGGAGATTCTGACGGAAGAGTTTCTGGAGCCGCTTGGGCTGACGCAGAGCGAGTTTGCGGTTCGGACGGGGCTGCCGCGCAAGCATGTGAATGAGCTGTGCCGCGACCGGCGCGCGGTTACTGCCGACACGGCGCTGATCCTTGCGAGAGTGTTTGGGAATTCTGCCGATTTTTGGCTGAACACGCAGCGACGAATGGATCTGTGGGAGGCGCTGAATACTCCGAAGCGAGCCGAACGCATAGCCAGAGCGACTCCTCTGAACATGAAGTCCAAGCGGGCGAATGCGGCTTAGCGCTGGCAGGTGGGGCAGTAGATGGTGGTGCGGCCGCCTACGATGATTTTCTTGAGTGGGGTTTTGCAGTCGTGGCAGGGTTGGCCGGCGCGGCTGTAGACCTTGTGTTCGAGCTGGAAGAAGCCGCGGATGCCGTCGGCGTCGACGTAATCGGAGACGGAGGAGCCGCCGAGTTTGATGGCATGGGCGAGGACCTGCTGCAGCGCTGCGTGAAGCTTGTGGAGTTCGGCGTGGGTGAGGCGGCCTGCCTGTCGGCGCGGGCGGATGCCGGCGCGGAAGAGGCTCTCGTCGGCGTAGATATTGCCGACGCCGTGCAGGATGGATTGGTTGAGGAGCGCGGCCTTGATGGCGAGCTTGCGGCCTTTGAAGAGGACGGCGAAGTCGCCGGGTGAGATGGTGGTGGGTTCGGCGCCGGGGCCGAGGTAGGGCTCGTGCATGATAGAGAGGCGGCCGAAGCGGCGGGGATCGACGAAGCGGAGCTCGCGGGTGTCGGCGAGTGAGAGCACGAGGTGGGTGTGGGGCGGGAGCGGGACCTCGGGTTGAGAGACGAGCAGGCGGCCGGTCATGCCGAGGTGGATGAGGAGCTGCGTGGGTTGCGGGGCTTGCTCCTTCTTTGGGCGGACGATGTTGGCGACGATGGTTTTGCCGACGCGGCGGACGCGGTCGATGCGGCCGTTGGTGAGGGCATCGACGATCTCGGACTCGGGGGATTTGAAGGTCTGGGGTTTGCCGCTGGTCCAGACGCGGAGGATACGCTGGCCGCGGATGCGGGCGTCGACTCCGTTGGCGACGGTTTCTACTTCGGGGAGCTCGGGCACAGATTAAGGGTACTGCAGGTCTCTGCTCTTCTGCGTTGGTGCGGAACGTTCCGGGGCTGAAGCCCCTTTTCTTTGGGGCGTCGGTTTCAGGGGCCTGAAGGCCCCTGCTCCCTCCGAGGTATGCTCGCGCCTGCGCGCATCGCTGCGGTAGATGCAGTCTCTGCACCCCAGCGAGCAGAGAACGCTCGCCGGGGTCCCACTTCTCCGCTGCGCATCGCAAAGGCGCGATGCTTCGGTCGAGATGACACATCTGTGGTGGTGTCGTCGAGATGACAATGTGGTGGGGTATGTCGTTGCGTAGGGGGTTAGGTTGTGGGCGAGTCGGCAAATTGTTTGTTGACGGTAAGATGGGTGCAAGTGCGGTGGGGCTGAGCGGAGCGTGGATGTGAGCAGTGAGGCGAAGATCGCGCCGGTGAGCCGTGATCGGTCGGCAGTGAAACGGCGGCTGGCGGCTGGGTTCAGCGTGAATGTCTTCAGTCGTGGTGTGTCCACGCTAGTGCAGCTGGTAAGCGTGCCGATCTTTCTGAAGCACTGGGGAGCGGACCTGTATGGCGAGTGGCTGCTGCTGAACTCGGTGCCGAGCAGTTTGGCACTGAGTGATATCGGGTTTGGGTCGACTGCCAGCAATGAGATGACCATGCTGATGGCGGTGGGCAAGCAGGCCGAGGCGCTGGAGGTGTTCCAGAGCGTGCTAGCCCTGACGACGGCGATCAGCGCGACGATTGGCGCGGCATTCCTGGCTCTGGTGTGGTATCTGCCGTGGGACCGTTGGCTGCACACCTACAGCATCTCCAAGCACGACACGCGGATGGTGATTCTGCTGCTGGTGCTGAGCACGCTGCTGACGATGCAGGAGCAGCTGTTTCAAGGGGCGTTCCGATGCGTGTCGAAGTATGTGCTGGGCACGTTTTTGAAGAGCCTGGTACTGCTGGCGAGCTTCATTGCAGTGAGCGGTGTGGTGCTGTTTGGCGGCGATGTGCTGCAGACGGCGTGGGCGTACTTCTGGGTGAATGCGGTGGG
The DNA here is from genome assembly GCF_014083945.1 of Granulicella sp. 5B5. Taxonomy (GTDB): domain Bacteria; phylum Acidobacteriota; class Terriglobia; order Terriglobales; family Acidobacteriaceae; genus Granulicella. Next base: position 2,856,811 of record NZ_CP046444.1, read on the forward strand.
GACGCTGTTTCTGTGGATGGCGCTGCGGCGCGAGGTGCCGTGGATACGGTTTGGGTTTGAGCATGCGAGGATGGAGTCGCTGAAGCGGCTGTGGATGCCGTCGGTGTCGTTTCTGGCGCTGCCGCTGGGGAACATCGTGAACCTGCAGGGGATGCTGCTGGTGGTGGGGCATGTGCTGGGGCCGGCGGCGGTGGCGATCTTTTCGACGGCGCGGACGGTAAGCCGCGTGGCGGTGCAGTTCATGAACATCATCAGCAATACGATCTGGCCGGAGCTTTCGACGGCGGTGGGGGCGGATGACTGGCAGCTGGCGCGGGCGATCCACCGGCGCGCGTGCCAGATTTCTATCGGCATCGGATTGGCGATTGTGCTGGCGATGGCAGCGGTGGGGCCGTGGATATGGCGGCGGTGGACGCTGCATGCGTTCCCGACAGATACCGTGCTGCTGGACCTGATGCTGCTGCTGGTGATCTTCTCGTCGCTGTGGATGACGAGCCTGACGGCGCTGGTGGCGACCAACCAGCACCAGCGGATTACGCCGGTGTACCTTTCCGCCACGTTTGGGGCGCTGGGACTGGCGTGGGTGCTGGCGCATCCGTTTGGACTGCGCGGTGCGGCGGTGGCGCTGATCGGCGGGGAGATCGTGATCGCGTCGACGGTGCTGCGGACGAGCCTGAAGTTTCTGGGCGATACGTTTGGCGGCTTTGCGCGGAGCATGTTTCAGGTGCCGAGGTTGCGGGGTGGGCCGCGAGAGGCTACGGTGGTGGAGTAGACAGCCAATTTTTATATTTCCGAGGATCTTTTCGATCAGCTCTTGCGCGATTCAGCTTTGCAACGTAAAGCTTGCTTGAGTGTCTGGAGGATGGGCGATGAATCGGTCGGTTGGGTTGTTTCTGAAGCTGGTGACACTGGGTGGGCTGAAGCTGGTGATTCTTGCGACGCGGCGTGTGGACTGGTATGCGGTAAGCGGGGAGTCTCCGAAGCCGGGGAGCGATGCGGTACCGCCGGTGAGCGGAGGGAGCGGGTATACGTCGCTTCTGCGGTAGGCCGCACGACCTCGGAGTAACTTAGGATGGAGGCATGAGCGATGCGGCGGTTTCAAAGGGTGTGGTGACGTTTGCGGCGAAGCAGATGCGGAAGACAGAGCGGGACATTCTGCGGTGCGTCGATCAGCTGAGCGAGGAGCAGGTTTGGGCGCGTGGTGGGGAGTGGGAGAACTCGGTTGGGAATCTGCTGCTGCATCTTGAGGGGAACATGAGGCAGTGGATTCTGCACGGGATTGGCGGGAAGCCGGATGTGCGGGAGCGCGATGCCGAGTTTGCTCTGGCCGTGACGGTGAGTGCTGCGGAGGCGCGAGCGAAGTTTTCGACGACGGTCGAGGAGTCGTGCAAGGTGATTGAGGCGGTGGCACCGGAGCGGCTGCTGGAGGTGATCGATCCGCAGCCGGGTGGGACGTGGCGGCATCCGACGGTGCTGGAGGCGATCCTGCTGGTGGAGGGGCACGTGCGGCAGCATATGGGACAGATCGTGGTGCTGGCCAAGCAGATGCTGGCGAAGGACCTGGATTTGAGCATGCCGAGGAAGCGGTAAGGCACGCTAAGGGGACGGTATAATTGATTAAGGGCGCGAGCTTTTGAGGCTGCGCGCACTTCCCCCCGAGCTACATCCCCCGGAGCCAATTCTTCGTGAGCCAGTCTTCCAGCGTTTCTGCCAAAGCCAAGCGTCCGTCTGCCGTCATCCTTGGAGCCCAGTGGGGCGATGAAGGGAAGGGCAAGATCGTCGATGTCCTGAGTGAGAAGTTTGATATTGTTGCGCGGTATGCGGGTGGGCATAACGCCGGGCATACGGTGATCATCCACGGCAAGAAGATCGTGCTGCAGCTGATTCCGTGCGGCGTTCTGCGCCCGGAGTGCAAGGGCGTGATCGGCAATGGTGTTGTTTTCGATCCGCAGGCGTTTTTGAACGAGGTGAAGAAGCTGAAGGAGGCCGGGTTGCCGGCGTATGATCCGGCGGCGAAGCAGCTTTTTGTGTCGAACCGGGCGCAGGTGATTCTGCCGTATCACCGGATGATCGAGCTGGCGGCGGAGACGGCTCCGGGGCGGCAGACGATTGGGACCACGCGGCGTGGCATTGGGCCAGCGTATGAGGACAAGATCCATCGCAACGGGCTGCGGGTGGTGGACCTGCTGAACACTTCACTGCTGAGGACGCACATCAACAATGCGTGCCATGAGAAGAACACAATCGCTCATGCGCTGTTTGGGACGGAGCCGCTGGACCCGAAGCAGATGTATGAGGAGTACGCACGGCTGGCCGACCAGATCGCTCCTTTTGTGGCGGACACGGCGGTGCTACTGAACGATGCGATCCGGGATGGAAAAAACGTGATGTTTGAGGGCGCGCAAGGGGCGCTGCTGGACATCGACCATGGGACGTATCCGTTTGTGACGAGCTCGTCGTCGACGGCGGGCGGCGCGGTGACGGGTACAGGCGTGGGGCCGACGAAGATTGGCACCGTGATTGGCGTGACAAAGGCCTATGTGACGCGTGTGGGCGAAGGGCCCTTCCCGACGCAGGACGATGGCGTTATGGGTGAATTGCTGGCCCGGCGCGGCAACGAGTTTGGCGCGGTGACTGGGCGTCCGCGGCGTTGTGGTTGGCTGGATCTGCCGCTGCTGCGCTATTCGAACATGATCAATTCGACCGAGTGGCTGGTTGTGACCAAGATGGATGTGATGGACGAGTGCCCGGAGATTCCGGTGTGCACGGGGTACAAGATAGACGGCAAGGTGACGGACGTGATTCCGGCGGACATCGTCGGGTTCAAGAAGATTGAGCCGGTGTATACGACGATGAAGGGTTGGATGGCGCCGACTGAAGGGATTACAGAGTACGATAAGCTGCCGAAGCTGGCGCAGGAGTACCTGGAGTTCGTGGAGCGCGAGAGCGGGGCGAAGATCGGTATGATCTCGACCGGACCGGACCGGGTGCAGACGATGACGCAGCTGGCGTTTGCCGAGATGCTGGGTTAGTACAGGAAATAGGGAATAGGGAATAGGGAGTAGAGTGATTGGCTCTGCTCCCTTTTCTGGTGCTAGGAGGATGGCGATGGTTAGTTTTACGGTGCGGATGACGTTTCGGGCAGAGGACCGCGCGGAGATTGCGGAGGCCCTGCGGGTGCTGGCGGTGGAGTCGCGGAAGGAGCCGGGGTGCGTGAGTTATGTTCCGCATACGGTGGAGAGCAGCCCGGATACGGTGCTGATCTATGAGCAGTACATGGATGAGGCCGCGGTAGAGCACCATCGGGGGACGGCGCACTTTGCGAAGTATGCCATCGGCGGGTTGTACCAGAAGATGCTGGAGCGGCAGGTTGAGGTGCTGGTCGCACTTGCGTAACGTTGACGGCATCCAAAGATTTACGGAAGTATCGTAGACTGCGATTGCATGGGCGGGTAAGAGCCGTCTAACGAAGCGTGGAGGCTGGCATGGGGGCAGGTGCGCAGCAGGGCGGCGGAGTGTGGCGGACGGCGGTCTTTGACGCGCCGCGGCGTTGCAGCTTACTATCCGGTACACCCATGATTCGACCCGTCCGAGTACGAACGGCCTGCCTGATGGCGATGGCGGTGATAGCCGTGTTAGGGGTTCGTGGCACGGTGCGGGCGGAAGGTCAGGCCGGCTCGACAGCGCATGAGCACAAACGGACGCTGCACCCGAAGCGGGCCGAGCGCGAAGAGGTGGAGGCGCTGGAGCACCAGTGGGAGAAGGCGATGCTGGCCGGCGATGTGGCGACGATGGACCGGCTGCTCTCGGACGACTACCTGGGCGTGACCATCACGGGCGATCTGCTGACCAAGAACCAGCAGCTGGACCGGATGCGCGACCGGCAGCTGATGATGACCAAGCTGCAGACGACGGAGTCGCGGATTAAGCTGATTGGGCATATTGCGATTGTGACGTCGCTGGCGCAGATCTCCGGGCAGATGGACGGCAAGGCGGTGGATGGGAGCTTCCGGTATACGCGGGTGTATCAGCGGCTGTCGAACGGGAGCTGGCGGATTACGAGCTTTGAGGCGACGCGGGTGCAGCCTGGGTATCGGCTGGGACAGCACCCTGATAGCGAGACCGGGCAAGAGTAGCGGTCCCTCCCCCGGTTTGGGGCTATGATCCGCAGCGGATTGGGGTTAGCGGTGGTACTGTCTACTGGGGGGTGGGCTGTCTGGGTGGTTTTGGTTGTCAAGGTGATCCTATTAAAGGCCTGAGCCGTTGGGGGAGAGCCTGGCGTTGCCACGCGATCTTTCCCTGATTTTATTGTAGTGGGTGTGTCAAGCGGGCGCGCTTCGCGCGCGAGAAGCAGGTTCCTCGCTGCGCTCGGAATGACAGAAAGAAAGGCAACGGCAGAAGCAAAGGCAAAAGCAGAAGCAAAGGCAAAAGCAGATTCCCTGCGGGAATGACAAAGAAAATAATAGAGGCGAAGGGAAGAGCGCCGGCGAGGCTTAGGGGGTCAGGCTACCTGGGGCTGGAGTGCGGGTTTGGCGTTGCGGGGGCGCGCGGTGTCGGGTGTTTTGCGCGGAGGAGCGGCTTCAGTGCGGTCCGAGGGCAGGGGCGTCAGTGAGGCGACGGGCTTCTCGGAGAAGTAGAACTCGGTCTGGAGGAGTGCGTCGGCTGGGCGGGACTGCATGACATTGAGGCCCTTGACGCGGCGCGCGAGGGAACGGAGGGAGCCGTTGAGGCGGGCGTCGTCGGCTTCGACGAGCGGATTGGCGAGAGGGCGGCCGTCGATGGAGCGGAGCGAGGAAGCATTGGCTGCGCCGTCCTGTGGCTGGCGGAGAGCCTGACCACGCGAAGGAAGCGACCAGGCGCAACTGCCGTGCGTGGTGCGGCGGGGTGCAGCGAGAGCAGCGGCTGCTTCAGCAGCCTGGAGGCGATCAGGTGGAAACGTGCGAGCAAACGATGTGTCCTTCATGGGATTGTCCTCTGTGGGGTCTTTCGCACTAGTCGTTGAGATGCGGGATAGACCGGCACGGTTACATGCGCCGAGGGATGTTTCACGATAAGCGGACAGCGGCTGCTGAATGTTGGGGGTGGATTTGATCTTCTATCGACCCGTTTGGGAGGCGGCTTGGAGCTTTGATAGCGGCAGGACGGCTTCGTGGCGATCCAACTAAGAAGATTCTGCCGGGAGAGCGGGTATTTCGCTGTGTTCGGAATCACAGCTGAAAAATAGAGGGCCCGTGTGACGTAGTACATGCAGCGGTACAGGTTCGTTCCAGCGACGTTTGAGATCGTGCTAAGCGAGCGAAGAGGCGAGGGGCTCGAAGGACTCAATGCCTGCCTGGGGTGCGGCTTCGAATGTGGCCTTTTCGAAGGGATCTTGCGCGAGTGCGGTGCGGAGGCGCTGCCAGGAGTCGTGGAGCATCTCGGGCAGGGTACGGGTGTCGGCGAGGACGGCGAGGAAGTTGTTGTCGCCGTTCCAGCGGGGGACGGCGTGGAGATGCAGGTGCTGGGCGATGCCGGCGCCGGCGGCTTCGCCGAGATTGAGGCCGATGTTGAGGCCGTGGGGGTGGTAGACGGTGCGGAGGGCACGCTCGGCGCGACGTGCGAGGCGAAGGAGGTCTTCGGCGACGTGCAGAGGGAGGGCGGCGAGGGAGTCCTGGTGAATGTAAGGGACGGCCATGACGTGGCCGTTGTTGTAGGGAAAGGCGTTGAGGACGAGATAGCCGTGGGGGCCGCGTTCGAGGAGCCAGACGGCGGCTTCCGCCTCGTCGGAGGGCATGTTGTGGGCGATGGCGTAGTCGACGGCGGCGATCTGGTTGCAGAAGACGCAGCCGAGGTCGCCGGGGAAGGCGTCGAGCGCCGGGGGCACGCCGGGGCGCTGACGGCTGCGGTCGGCGGTGACGTAGGCGTGGCGCCAGGGGGTCCAGAGCCGCTGCGTTCCCGGGTTTTCGCCGGTGCTCATGTGCGAAGTATAGGACTGAAGTACCGTCATGGTACGTTGCTGGCGGAAGAAATTTTGTACGGTAACGCTAAAGTGAGCGATTGGCGCGGGTCTGAGGGAGGTTGGGACGGGGTTGTGAGACGGGTTGGGGGTACGCTCGCGCCTTCGGCGCTTGCTACGGCAAGAGCGAGAACGCAGAGGGCGCAGTGTAGAAGCGCGCAGAGGGCGCGGAGGAAAACAGACAACGGCAAAGGCAATGGAACATCACGAAGAAAAATTGCGACCTGCGGAGCACGACATTCGTCTTTAGTACAGGACCCTACGGTGCTACGAAGTGGCTGTTGGCAGCCGAAGACGATCGAACGGCGATGACCGGACGACATATAACGACGAGGCGGTAAGACTGGCGGGGAGCGGACGCGGAAGCGACTGTATCAAGCCAGTGAAAGCGACGGACGACATCGGCCTCTCGTTGACCCTGCACTATACGACTGCTACACTTGTAACGAGAGTGCCTGCGCGCGGGACCCAGTCGCAGCCTCCCTCTTCAAAAGCAATACTCTTCCCGCTGACATCACGAGCTTGCACGGACCCTCTTCGGGAGGCAGGATTTGCTGCCGTCTGTAGAGACCGGGGTTGGTGGACGGCGAGAAAACCGGGTCCCGGAGCAGACAAAGAAACCCATGGCCGACCACGACCACAATTCCTTATCAACCGAGAGCACAGCCCTGAACACGACATTGGAACCAACCGCCCCCGAAGCCGCGGCCGAGACGCCGACTGAAGTATCCACCACGCCTGAGACCGTAGTTGCCGAGACTGCACCCGCAGAGACCGCACACGTCACAGACCCCATCCCCGCAGTGCCCGAGCCGGTTTCGCTCGAGGCGGCTGAGGAGCACGAGCCCGAGTACAGCGATGAAGATTTCGCAAAGGCGCTCGAGAGCTTTGACCGCGAGCAGGCAGCCGAGAAGGACGCTGCACAGTCGCTGACCGCCGAAGAGGTGGTGGTGACGGGTACGGTGGTGAAGATCACCGACAAGCACATGGTGGTGGACATCGGCCTGAAGTCCGAGGGACTGATTCCTCTGGACCAGGTGGTGGACCACACGGGCGCGCCGAAGTTTGCGGTGGGCGATTCGATCGAAGTTGTGGTCGAGCGTGAGGAGAGCGAGGGCGGCTATCTCGTAAGCCACGAGAAGGCCCTGCGCCATAAAGTTTGGGACAAGCTGGAAGAGGCTGCCAACACCAAGACCCCTGTGAAGGGCATGGTGGTGAGCCGCGTGAAGGGCGGCCTGACGGTCGACATCGGCATCAAGGCGTTCCTGCCGGGCTCGCAGGTTGAGGTCCGCCCGGTTCGCAATCTTGACGGCTATATCGGCACGGAGCTGGAAGTCCGTGTGATCAAGCTGAACAAGAAGCGCGGCAACGTGGTGATCTCGCGCAAGGAGATCCTCGAAGAAGAGCAGAACGCGAAGAAGGCTGTGACGCTCTCGACGCTTGAGGAAGGCTCGGTGTTCACCGGTGTGGTGAAGAACCTGACCGACTACGGCGCGTTTGTGGATATGGGCGGGCTGGACGGCCTGCTGCACATTACGGACATGAGCTGGGGCCGGCTGACGCACCCCCGCGATCTGGTGAACGTCGGCGACGAGATCCAGGTGAAGGTGCTGAAGTTCGACAAGGAAAAGCAGCGCGTGTCGCTGGGCTTCAAGCAGTTGACGCCTGACCCGTGGCTGGACGCGATCGAGCGCTACCCGGTGGGTGCGCAGGTGCGCGGCCGCGTGTTGAGCGTGACTGACTACGGCTCGTTCGTAGAGCTGGAGCAGGGCATTGAAGGCCTGGTCCACGTGAGCGAGATGACGTGGTCCAAGCGGATGAAGCACCCGAGCAAGATGGTGAAGCCGGGCGATGAGGTGGACACGATCATCCTGAGCGTGAACCCGACCGACCGCCGGATTTCGCTGGGCATGAAGCAGCTACAGGACAATCCGTGGGAGGCGCTGGAGGACAAGTACCCGGTGGGTGCTGTGATCGAGGGCCGCGTGCGGAACCTGACGGACTTCGGTGCGTTCATCGAGATCGAAGACGGCATCGATGGCCTGGTACACGTGTCGAACCTGAGCTGGACCAAGCGCATCAAGCATCCTTCGGAGGTCCTGAAGAAGGGCGAGAAGGTGAAGGCTGTCGTTCTGGGCGTTGAGCCGGAGAACCGCCGCCTGTCGCTGGGCGTGAAGCAACTGCAGCCGGATGTCTGGGACACGTTCTTTGCCCAGCACCGCGTGGGCGACGTCATCAAGGGCAAGGTGCTGCGCACGGCGCAGTTCGGAGCCTTCGTTGAGATCGCTGAGGGCGTTGAGGGCCTGTGCCATGTGTCCGAGGCTGTGGATGATCACGGTAAGCAGATCGATCTTCAGGTTGGCGATGAGCACGAGTTCAAGATCGTGAAGATGAACCAGGAAGAGAAGAAGGTCGGCCTGAGCATCAAGGCGATCGGCGAAGAGGCGACTCGCGCCGAGGTCGAGAGCTACAAAGAATCGGCTGGCAAGGGTGGGGGCAAGAGCGGCAAGGGCGGCTCGAGCTCTTCCTCAAGCTCCAACTCTGGTTCGACTACGCTGGGCGACTTGCTGAAGTGGAAGCAGAGCGAGAGCGAAGACCACGAAAACGAGTAAGACAGTAGTGAGTAGATAGTAGTGAGTAGAGCGAAGGCCGCCGAAGAGATTCGGCGGCCTTTGTGTTTGTGGGCTACGGTTCGAGGGTGAAGCTCTGGATGGCGACCTGCGGGCCGGCGCGGGAGCGCGAGCGCTCGGGGAGGATGCGGACGGTGATCTCGTCGAAGGACTTGAGCGAGGTTTGGCGGGGGAAGCGGAAGCTGAGGGAGTCGTCGACGGGTGGGCGCTGCAGCGGCATGGGCGAGACGGCGCTGGAGGCGAGGACCTGCGTGCCAAGAGAGATGCTAGCTGGCTTTTTCTGGCTGGTGTCGCGGAGGAGGAGTTCGATAGAGATGGAGCCGGGGACGTTGTCGGCGTTTTTTACGTTGATGCGGAGCGCGTGGCAACAGTCGAGTGGGACGGGGTTGGCGAGGTGTTGATGGGCCTCCATGATGAGCGGGCGGGCGTTTGTGGAGAAGATGTGGTTCTTGATGGGATCGCCGTGCGCCCGGCGGGCGTTGACCTCGGGCGCTGTGTCCGGGGCTTTGAAGTACCAATAGACTCCGTCAAATTCAATGAGGCGGGGTTTGCCGGAGAGGGTTGAGTTCTCCGGTGTGGGGGCTATTAGTTTGTGGGGCTTCGGCGGTGCGAACAGGATGATGCCTGAGTAGCCGTGGCCTTCGTGCGGGCGCGCTTTGATGGGGATGGCCGCCTGGGTGCTGTGGGCGATTGCGAGCAGTCGTGCGAGCGCCATTGCGCCGGGGCCGGGCTTGAGAAAAGCCGTCAGCGCCAGGAGCATGAGCAGGAACGCCAGCGAGGTGGTGACGCCCGCGGCTCTTCCGTCGAAACGGACGCGCGACCGGGTGACCCAGGGCAGACGCACCATGCAGCCTACGGCGAAGAGCGCGCCTCCGAGCCAGGTTTGACCGCGCAGCAGCGCCAACAGGCCGAGTTGCAGCGCGAGAGATACGACGATGGTCGGGAAGATTGTTGGCGTCGCCGCGCCTGGAACGTTGAAGACGCTCTGCAGATCGCCTTCCAGCCGGATGTCAGGAGCAGGGCCGCCGTCCACGCGCAGCTTCCATTGCCGCACCAGCGCCACCACAAGCCATGCGATCCAGGGCAGCAGTGCCGATACCCATAGAGACCTGGCCATACCGAGGATCATCAGTGCGGGAATCCAGGTTGCCGGAATCCAGATCTCGTATAGAAGCCGCCACAGCGCTGACCCCTGCACATCGACGACGTTGCCGGCAATCCAGACGGTGAGCGAGTGGATGCAGGCTGCGACTGTGAGACATATCAAGGCGAAGACGAAGAGCTCGCGCCATGTGAGCCGCGACGTGAGCTCGAGGCGGCAGACGAAGAGCATCACCCAGCCGGTCGCGAGAAAGCTTGCGGCCAATGGCCGGGAGAGGATTCGCGGTGAAGGTGTCTGTGCAGCGACCTCGGTGAGCATGGGATTTTCCCGATGCTGGTTATCGTAACGCGTTTTGCTGGGCGCGAGGTTAGAAGCGGAGGCGCAGGGCGAATTGGACCTGTCGTGGGGTGCCTGTGCCGACGGGGCCGGTGTTGACGGTGGCGATGATCTGGCCGAAGGTGCTGGTGGAGACGTCGGCGAGCGGCAGGCCGTACTGGGCGCGGTTGAAGAGGTTGAAGAATTCGCCGCGGAACTCTAGTTGCGCGAGCTCTTTGAGGGGGATGATCTTGCTGAGAGCGAGGTCGGCCTGCCAGAGAGACGGGCCGCGCGCGATGTTGCGAGGGGCGTCGCCGTAGCCCGATCCTGTGACGAGGGTGAAGGCGGCAGGGTTGATCCAGCCGGAGATGCGATGACCGCCCGGAGGCGTTAGCGAGACGCCGGGGACGATGTTGGGGCGCTGGCTGGTGGTGTAGCCGGTGGCGACGGAGGAGCTGGAGCGGTCTTCGGTGACGTTGACGGGGAGGCCGGTGCGGTCGGTGACGATGGGGGAGATTGTCCAGTTGCCGAGGACCGCGGCCGCAGCGCGCTGGCCGAAGGGTGCGGAGGCGCTGGGGCTGAGGTAGGTGCGTCCGGGGCCGAAGGGGAGATCGTAGACGACGTTGGCGGAGAAGACCTGGCGGACGTCGAAGTCTCCGGAGGCGCGCTCGCAGGGCAGGCAGGCGGGGTTTTGCGGATAGTCGGAGTCGCCGCCGCCGGCTGCGTCCTGGTCGATCTCGTGCGACCAAGTGTAGTTGGCGCGGACGAGGAGGCCGTGGGTGAAGTTACGTTGCAGGCCGTCGACGAGCGCCTGGTAGGAGCTGTTGTTAATGTTGCCGCGCCATTGGATCTGTCCGAAGGCGGGGTAGGGGCGGAGGCCGGTGGCGGGGTCGATGAGATTGACGTAGGAGGTGGTGAGGAGATACGTGCCCTTGCTGCCGACGTAGGAGAGCGTGTTGACGAAGTGGCTGGGCAGGGCCTGTTGCACGGAGAGCCCCCACTCGGTGAAGTAGGAGTCCTTGCGGGTGCGGTCGTCGTCGCGCGCGCTGACGGTGCCGGGGCCGTTGAGGAACGGAGTGATGGGGAAGGCGAGTGCGGGTGTCGATTTGAGGCTGAGGGAGTACTGGCCGACCTCGTTGTTGGTGGGGAGGTTCTGGTCGTCGAGCTGGCCGTCGCCGTGGTAGAGGCCGAAGCCGCCGCGCAGGACGGTGTTGTTGCGCAGAGCCAAGGGGGACCAGGTGAAGGAGACGCGGGGATCGATGTCGAGCGTGTTGGGGTTGCCGAAGCTGGCGCCAGCGCCGCAGAAGCCCTGCGGGCCGCAGGTGGCGAAGTCAAAGGGAACGGCTTTGCCGAAGACCTCGTGGAAGAGGTTGAAGAAGGTGTAGCGGACGCCAAGGTTGAAGGTGAGGTTGGGGCGGAGCTTCCACTCGTCCTGTGCGTAGCTGTAGACCTCGGTTTTGCGGAGACCGTTGGTGGGGAGCGCGTTGGCGTAGGACGCGCTGCTGACGGAGTTGGCGAGGAAGCTGGCGGTGGAGGAGAAGGTGGCCGTGCCGTTGGCGGTGTTGCCCTGGTTGAGTTGAATGCGGCGGACCTCGACGCCGACCTTGAAAGTCTGGGTGTTGTGGACGAGGGTGAGGTTGTCGATGTAGGAGAAGGTGTTGCCGACGCCAACCTTGTACTCGTTGTTGGCGAGGGTGGTGAAGCCGGAGACGGCGACTGCGGTGGCGAGGTTGAGAGCACTCTGATTGGTGGTGTAGACGTTGCCGCGGTTGAATCCGAAGCGGGTTTCGTTGATGAGAGTAGGAGAGAAGATGTGCAGGAACTCGAGCTCGCCGTTGACGGGACGCGAGGAGATCTGCTGGCGGTCGTTGAGGTAGCTGCCGCCTTCAGAGAGCGGGGCGTCGCTGACGGCGGCGTCGAAGCTGAAGCGGAGGAAGGCCGAGTTGCGCTGGGAAAAGTGCTGATCGAGGCGCAGGATGGCGGAGTCTTCGTGATCGAGCTGACGGCCGGAGCCGACGAACTCGGCGATCTGGGTGCTGCCTGTGACAGGCAGGGTGCCCTTTGGGTAGGCGTTGAGGACAGGTACGAGGGCGGGGCTGGCGGCGGCGACCTGCGCCTTGAAGGTGTCGGTGGGGACGAAGCCGGGGAGCGTTTGGCCGAGTGTCTGGCGGAGGCCTTCGTAGGCGAAGAAGTAGAAGCTGCGGTCGTGCACGATGGGTCCGCCGAGAGAGCCGCCGAATTGGTTGAGGCGGAAGGGCGGTTTGCTGGCGTCGAATGTGTCGTCGGGCTGGCGGGCGTCGAAGATGTCGTTGCGGAGGTACTCGAAGAGGCTGCCGTGGAGCTGGTTGGAGCCGGTCTTAGTGACGACGGCGATCTGGCCGCCGGGTGAGACGCCCTTTTCGGCGGTGAAGAGCATGGTGTCGATCTGGAATTCGGCGATGGAGTCGATGGGGATGGCGACGCGGACGAAGGGTTGCTGCGCCTGGTTGACGACGTTGGTGGCGTCGATGCCGTCGAGGGTGACGGCGTTGTCGTCGAGGCCTTTGCCGGCGAAGCGGATGGTGCGCTGATTGCTGCCGCCGGTGTCGACCGCGCCGGGGACGAGAGCGGTGAGGGTGGACCAGTTGCGGCCGTTGAGCGGAAGCTGCTTGAGTTGCGCGGGTTCGGTGCGGGCGTCGAGGGCGTCGGAGCTTTTGTCGAAGTCGGCCTGGGTGTCTTCGACGGTGACGACCTGCGGGGCGCTTGCGATGCCGAGACGGACGTCGATGGTGCTGGTGTGGCCGACGGTCAGTTGCAGATTGTCGTAGATGTGGTCTTGAAACCCAGGGGCGGAGATGGTGAGGCGGTAGGAGCCGATGGGGAGATTGGGGATGTCGTAGGTGCCGGTGGCGGAACTGACTGTGTCGCGATGCAGGCCGGTGGCGGTTTGCGTGGCCGTGATGTGGGCTGCTAGGACGCGGCTGCCGGAGGGGTCGCTGACGGTGCCGTTGAGGCCGGCGAGGTCGACTTGCGCGTGAGCGGTGCCGGTGAAGAGAGCAGCGAGTGGCAAGATGACAAGGAGTTCATAAAGACGCATGGTGTGAATGAGGGTATCTGGAAGCGGGAGGATGCACGTTAGCGGCGGATTAATTGACGCTGGCCGGGGCCGTCGCAACGGGAGAGAGATGTCGATCAGGTATGGTGACGCCATGATGTGCTGGCGAACCGAGTGGAAACGAATTGTGATGGTGCTGTTTGTGCTTGCCGGTGCTGTGGCTGCCAATGCGCAGACGCGGCCGGAGTTTTCGGGGACCTGGCAGCAGGACAACGCGCACAGTGTGCCTGCGCGGACAGGCGATACGACGTTGAAGATCGTTCAGCATGATCCGTAGTTCAGCGTGGAGACGACGATCGTTCGCGCGGGATATGCTGACCGGCATGCGCTGCAGAGGTATACGACGGATGGACAGCCTTCGACCAGCACAGGAGCGGACGGCGATAGCTTTGAGACCCGGATTGTGTGGGACGGGCCGGTGCTGGTGTTTACGCTCGTTGAGCAGGAAGACGGCCGGACGATCCACTCTGCGGAAAGGTGGTCTGTCAGCGAGGATGGGCAGACGCTCAAGCGCGACCGGCGGAGCTCGAAGGCCGAGGGAGAGTCGGTGATCGTTTATCAGCGTGTGCGTGGATGATGGGGGATTGCGGGTGCTGAAAGGTGTGGGGCGGGAGTGCTATTCTGCCTGCACTATGCGTTCTTTGATGGCTGTTGCCCTGATGGGTGTTTGTGTTTTCGCGTCTGCTCAACTTGTTGTTGCTCAATTGCCTGCCGATACGGAGGCGAAGGTGGCCGCGGCGGCGGAGAAGGTGCTGAAGGAGACGGGCGTGCCTTCGGCTTCGGTGGTGATTGCGGTGGATGGGAGGGTGGTCTACGCGAAGGCGTTTGGGATGGCGAAGATTGCACCTGCTGGTTCCGGAGAGGCGGTGAAGGCGGAGGCTTCGATGGCGTATCCAATCGGGTCGATCTCGAAGCAGTTTACGGCGCAGGCGGCGCTGCTGTTGCAGCAGGAGGGGAAGCTGTCGCTGGATGACAAGGTGGGGAAGTATTTTCCGGAGCTGACGCGGTCGAATGAGGTGACGCTGCGGAACCTGATGACGATGACCAGCGGCTACGAGGACTTTGCGCCGCAGGATTACATCATCCCAGCGTGGCGGAAGCCGGTGAAGCCGATCGACAATATTCATGAGTGGGCGGAGAAGCCGCTGGACTTTGAGCCGGGGACGGACTGGCAGTACTCGAATACGAACTATGTGCTGCTGGGGCTGATTGTGGAGAAGGTGAGTGGGGAGCCGCTGTACCAGTTTATCCGCGAGCATGTGCTGACGCCGCTGGGGCTGGAGGGCGTGTTCAACACGTATACCGAGCGGCAGAGGCTGCAGGTGGATGGCTACGTGTCGTATGCGATGGCGCCGGTGCGCTTGCAGCCGCTGGAGGGCACGGGATGGTACTTCGGCGATGGGGATTTGGCGATGCCGGCGGCTACGCTGGTGAAGTGGGACCTGGGGATCATCAATCACTCCTTATTGAGTGCCGAGAGCTATAAGGAGTTTGAGACGCCGTATGTGCTGAAGAGTGGGCGTGACTCGCACTATGGGCTGGGGATCTTTATCCGGCGGGTGGATGGGCGGCTGGAGTTTGAGCACTCGGGCGAGGTGGGTGGGTATGTGAGCGAGAATGTCGTTTACCCGGACGACAAGGCAGCGGTGGTGGTGCTGACGAACGAGGTTGCGAGTGGCGCGGCGAGCGAGATTGCTGCCGCGATTGCTCCGCTGATTCTGCCGCCGGCGAAGGCCCCGGAGGTGAGCGGGCCGACAGAGGTGGTTGCGGCGTTCGCGCCGAAGCTGAAGGGGATTATGACCGGGCTGCAGACGCAGCAGATCGACCGCGGGCTGTTTACATCGGACTGCAATGACTACTTCGGGAAGGATGCGCTGGCGGATTTCGCGTCGACGCTGGGGCCGCTGGGGACCGTGACGACGGTGGCTCCGATGCGGAATGCGCTGCGCGGCGGGATGACGTTCGGGCTGTACAAGGTGACGTTCTCCGGCGGTGAGAGCGTGCTGGTGACGGTGTACCTGGAGCCGGATGGGAAGATCGAACAACTGCTGGTGGTAGGGAAGGCGTAAGGGGCCAGGTGTCAGGCCGCTTTGCTGAAGAGCGGCTTGATGGTCGTGAGCTTCTTGCGTCGGGCCTGAGCGAGGTCGTAGTTGTGAAGCGAAAGGTCAAGCGCCAGTTGCCGTTTAAAAGAAATGCGAATTTCAGCCTGATTCCGGGACGCCATTTTTGAGGCGTAGGGAGGTTGCCATCTTCTTTCTCCTAAGTTTTTAGTTGACAGCGAGGCGGGTGTGGGCATAATGTCCTAATTTATTAGGAGACTGGCAATGGCAAAACGTGAGAAGAGCGGGTTGACGAAGCTGGAGCTGCAGTTGATGCAGGTGATCTGGCGGCGTGGGGCGAGCACGGTGAGCGAGGTGCAGGAGGGGCTGAAGCAGGAACTGGCGTATACGACCGTACAGACGATGCTGAACATCCTGGAGCGGAAAGGGAAGCTGAGGCGGCAGCTGGAGGGGCGGGCGTATGTGTACAGCGCGGCGGTGAGCGAGGAGAAGGCGTCGAGCCATGCGGTGCGGGACCTGATTGACCGGATGTTTGGGGGGTCCAGTGAGGAGCTCGTGATGAGCCTGATCAAGAGTAAACAGATTGATGCGAAGACAGTGGCAGAGCTGACGAAGCGGGTGGCGGATGAGGAGGAAGCATGAGGGAGTTTGAGGCGTTTGTGCTGACGTACCTGGTGAATTCGTTGTGGCAGGTTCCGATGGTGTTTGCCACGGCGTGGGTGGCGGCGCGGCTGGTGCGGCGGCTGGGGCCGATAGAGGAGCATCGCGCCTGGTGCGGTGGACTGCTGGTGGCTGTGGGGCTGCCTGCAATCGTGACGGATGTGCATGCGGCTGCGTTGTGGGCCGAGGCGGTGTCGTGGTTTACGCGTGGCGATGGAGCGACGGGCCGGGTGAATGCGGTGGTTGGAAGCGGTCATGCAGGTGGCGCATTGAGGGTCTCGTCCGTGTGGGTTAGCGCGGTTGTGATGGTTTATGCGGCGGTAACGGCTTACTTTGTGGCGCGGCTGGTGTGGGGGATGTGGAGGGCTCGGCTGCTGCGGCGTAGTGCAGTTGCGGTGCCGGAGGAAGCGGTGGTGCGGGCTGCGTGGGTGCGGCATCGCAGGAGCTTTGGCGTGGAGGACGCTGTAATCGCTGCGGTGCCGGATGCAGAGGGGCCGATGACGGTTGGGGTGTTTCGGCGGGTGCTGCTGCTGCCGATGACGTGGCTGGGTGCAGTCGCTGAAGAGGACATGGAGGCGGCGATTGCGCATGAGTGCGCGCATATGCAGCGGCGGGACTTTGCGAAGAACCTGCTGTATCGCGTGCTGACGCTGCCGATTGCGTATCATCCGGCGACGTGGATGCTGCAGGCGCGGGTGGTGGAGACGCGGGAGATGACCTGCGATGCGATGGCGTCGGATGCCGTCGCAGGGCGGGAGAGGTATGCACGATCGCTGCTGCGGCTCGCGGAGAACCTGCTGGAGGGCAGGCGCGGGCAGAACATTCACGCCATCGGAATCTTCGATGCCAACGATTTTGAGAGGAGAGTTATGAAGCTGACGATGAAACGGATGGAGGTTGGTAGGGTGCGTCGTGTGGTGATTGCTGCGTCGTGCTTGGCGTTGGGAATGGGGACGGGCGCTTCGGCGATGATGCTGCATATGCGCGTGGCTACGCCGACAGCGACGCAGGATGAGGGCCAAGGGAAGACGTTGCCTGTAAAAGCGGGTGTGATGGCGGGGCAGATTGTGAGTAATGTGAACCCGGTGTATCCGAAGGAGGCGAGGGCACAGAAGATACAGGGTGCGGTGGTGCTGAAGGCGGTGATTGGCAAGGATGGGCATGTCCAGAATCTGGAGGCGGTGTCCGGGCCGGATGAGCTGCGGGCATCGGCGCTGGATGCGGTGAAGCAGTGGGTGTTCAAGCCATATCTGCTGAACGGCAACCCCGTAGAAGTGGAGACAAAGATTGAGGTGAACTATTCGCTTGCGAAGTAGCCCGATGGCGGCGGATGAGGAGTGGGCCTCATCTGCCGCCTCCATCGAAGGGATGAGTTATAGATCAACCGCGAGAGGCAGGACGTGTGCAGGTGAGATGGGTATTATCCGCATGCGATGAGAAAAGCGATTTTGCGGTCGACAACATTTGGTGGACGTGTCCATGGTGCGTGGCGCGTTGAGGTAAGTGGAGCGAGGGTGCGAGTTGCCTGAGCTGCCGCTTGCAGAAGACCGGCCATCCTATGCGGGGTGGCGTATGGTGGCTGCTGCGTTCGTGGGTGTGATGGTGAGCTTTGCGGCCATGGTGCCGTTCACCTTCAGTCTGTTTCTTGTGCCTCTGCAGGGGGCGTTCGGCTGGAAGCGGGAGGCGATCTCGCAGGCGTTTGCGATTGCAGCGTTGACGGTTGCAGCGTGCTCGCCAATGATCGGCACGTTGCTGGACCGTTTGCCACCGCGCCGTATCCTTCTGCCGAGTATCGTAGTGTTTGCCTGTGCGATGGCTTCGCTTTCGCTGCTGGGCGGGCACATTGCGCAGTTCTATGGGACCTATATGGTGCTCGGCATCGTGGGCAATGGGACAGCGCAGTTGGCTTACTCGCGGGCGGTGCTGACCTGGTTCGAGCGGCGGCGTGGATTGGCGCTTGCGATTGTGCTGACGGGCAGCGGGACGGGCTCGATCGTGCTGCCGATGCTGGCGCAACACATGATCTCTCAGCATGGATGGCGTGCTGCGTATGTTGCGCTGGGAGCGGTGGCGCTGCTGGGGCTTCCGCTGACGGCGCTGTTGGTACGCAACCGGCCCGACGCGCCGAAAGAGGTTTCAACCGCGACTGTCGCGGTGAAGATTGGCGAGGTGCTGAGAACACGTGTCTTCTGGCTGATTGCGATTCCGGTGATGCTGTCGGCGCTCAGTTTGAATGGGGCGATTGCTCACCTTGCGGCCCTGCTGATAGGGCGCTCGGTGACACCTGCGAGCGCTGCGCTGGCGCTGTCGATGCTCGGAGTATCGGGGATTGTGGGGCGGCTGATGACGGGGCACCTGCTGGACCGCATGTTTGCGCCGCTGGTGTCGCTGGGTGTTTTGTTGATTGCGGCCATGGGCATTGTGACGCTGGCGTATGCGACGACCGCCGCTGCGGGAATCTTTGGTGCGTTCATGATGGGGTTCGGTTCGGGGAGCGAGGCGGACGTGGTTCCCTACCTGATCGCAAAGTACTTTGGACGTGCTCGGTTTTCGACGCTGTATGGGCTAAGCTGGACGGCCTATGCCGTGGGCGGCGCGACTGGACCTGTGCTGATGGGACACGCCTTTGACAAGGCCGGGACGTATCTGACGTCGAGTGTGCTGCTGCTTGCAGTGCCTCTGTTTGCGGCAGCGGCGCTGCAACTGCTGTTGCCGTCGTATCCGGTGGCGGTGGCAGGCCGCGACACCAACCTTGCGCTCGAAGATGAGTTGCAAACGATTCAAATTTAGAGGAGAGAACATGCCCCACATTGAACTTCCGAACCTTCCTGGAATCCGCGGCCCGATGGCGTTCCGGCCCGAGACGTCGAAGCCGCTGAATGAACTGGTGGAGGTGCTGCTGCGCCATCCGAACTCGCTGACGCAGGGCGAGCGTGAGTTGATTGCGACGTATGTTTCGACGCAAAACAACTGCCACTACTGCCAGTCGATCCATGGAGCGATTGCGGCGGCCCACCTGAACGGGAATGAAGAACTGGTGCAGTGCGTCAAGAACGACTTTGAATCGGCGGAGATCACGCCGAAGTTGAAAGCCCTGTTGGTGATCGCGGGGAAGGTGCAGCAAGACGGCAAGAAGGTGACAGTGGAGGATGTGGAGCGCGCGCGATTGCAGGGCGCGACCGATATGGAGATCCACGATACCGTTCTGATCGCGGCCGCCTTCTGCATGTATAACCGCTATGTGGATGGACTGGCGACGGTGCAGCCGCAGGACCCGGAGCTCTACCGTTCACGGGGGAAGATGGTCGCGCGTGAGGGGTATGTCGCGGCGAACCTGACCAACGTTGCGCCATCGACCACAGAGCTGGTCACGAGGTAACTATGCCGCATATTGCACTTCCACCCAATGTTCCTGGAATTGGCGGAGCGTTCGCGTTTCGCCCGGAGACGGCCAGGCCGATGCGTGAGCTGGCGCATGTCCTGCTGTTTGAGCCTGGCGGCGAGGCGAGCCTGAGCTCGCGCGACCGCGAACTGATCGCGAGTTATGTGTCGTCGCGCAACAACTGCTACTTCTGTCAGACCAGCCATGGTGCGGCTGCCGCCAGCCATGCGGGAGGCAGCGCAGAGCTGGTCGCCGCTGTGTGGCAAGACCCAGAGACCGCGGAGATTTCGCCGAAGTTGAAGGCACTGTTAGCGATCGCGGGGCAGGTGCAGGGCGATGCGAAGGGCGTGAGTGAAGCGCATATAGAGGCTGCGCG
The DNA here is from genome assembly GCF_014083945.1 of Granulicella sp. 5B5. Lineage (GTDB taxonomy): Bacteria > Acidobacteriota > Terriglobia > Terriglobales > Acidobacteriaceae > Granulicella. The sequence continues at coordinate 2,876,425 of NZ_CP046444.1, forward strand.
GCTGCAAGGCGCGACGGACCTCGAGATCCACGATACCGTTCTGATCGCGGCCGCCTTCTGTATGTACAACCGCTATGTGGATGGCCTGGGCACATGGCAGCCGCGCGACGAGGACATGTATCGGGCGATGGGCAAGCAGCTTGCCGAGCAGGGGTACGCGCGACGTTAGCGATTTTTGCGCTGGCGGGTCTTGGCTTTGCCGGTGAGCTTCTTTTCTTTGACCTTCGCTTTGGCGCGGTCCTTCTTTGAGGCGGTCTTTGGCTTGCCGGGGGCGCCGGTGTTGGCGACGGGTTCGGTGCCGGGGAGCAGGGCGAACTGGAGGCGGCGCTGCTGGCGGTCGATGCGGTCGAGGATGACTTCGACGCGCTGGCCCAGTGAGAAGACATGGCCGGTGCGGGAACCGACGATGGTGCGGTCGGTGTCGCGGAAGGTGTAGTGGTCGCCGGTGAGCGAGGTGAGCGGGACGAGGCCTTCGATGAAGAGCTCGTTCAGCTCGACGAAGAAGCCGTACTTGGTGCAGGAGAGGATGACGGCGGGGAAGTCTTCGCCGACCTTGTCCTGCATGAACTTGATCTTCTTCCACTCGATGAGCTCGCGCTCGGCGTCGGCGGCGCGGCGCTCGGTCTGGGAGGTCTCGGCGGCGATGTCGTTGAGCTCTTCGGCGGAGATGGGTTCGGGCAGCGTTGCCTGGCTCGATGAAGCAGGTCTCTCCACGGCGCTGCGCTTCGGTCGAGATAACACATCATGGGTGGTACTGCTGTTGCCGCTTGCGGCGTGCTTGCCGCGTTTGCGGTCGAACTCGGTCTGCCAGGGCTGGGGGTCGGTGGAGAGGATGGGGACGCCGTGGGGGTTTGCGCCGCGGCGGAGCATCTCGCGGGTGAGGCGGTGGACGATGAGGTCGGGGTAGCGGCGGATGGGTGAGGTGAAGTGCGTGTAGCTGGGGCTGGCGAGGGCGAAGTGGCCTTCGTTCTGTTCGGCGTAGCGGGCCTGCTTTAAGGAGCGCAACATTAAGTAGGCGAGGATGCGCTCTTCCGCTGTGCCGCTGATGCGGCGGACGAGCTTTTGATAGAGCTGCGGGGTGACGGGGATGGATTCGGGGATCTCGTGTTGTTGAGGGGCGCGGGAGTCGCGACCGCGCGTGCTGCGCTGACGGCTGTCGCGGCGGTCGGACTTCATGGTGAGCTTGCGGACGGGCAGGTTGCCGAGGCCGAGGGAGTGGCCGAAGGTGGCGGCGGTCTCTTCGAAGTCGACGATGCGTTTGGGGTCGGGCATCTCGTGGATGCGGTAGAGGGAGGGGATGGCGAGGGCTTCGAGCCAGTGGGCGACGCACTCGTTGGCGGAGAGCATGAACTCTTCAATGAGGCGATGAGACCAGCCTCGCTCAGAGCGGATGATGGCCTGCATGTTGCCGTCGGGATCGAATTGGACGATGGGCTCGGGCAGGTCGAAGTCGATGGAGCCGCGACGAACGCGCTTGGCGTTGAGGCGGAGCGCGAGCTCGAGCATGGCATCGAAGGCGCCGATCAGCTCGGGTTGTTCGAGGGCGATGCGTTCGCGCTCGGCGAGGTCTTCGGCGGTGGGTTCGGAGGTGATTTTGGTGTGCTGGTTCCAGTGAGACGCGTTGGGGCTGGCGTTGATGCAGTGCTGGACGCTGGTGTAGGTCATGCGGCGGGCGCTGCGGATGATGCCTTCGGTGACTCGGTAGGTGATGATTTCGCCGCGTGGGTCGACCTCCATGATGCAGCTGAGGACGAGGCGGTCTTCCTTGGGGAGGAGGCTGCACATGCCGCTGGAGAGCGCGTGCGGGAGCATGGGGACGGCGCGGTCGGGGAAGTAGACGCTGTTACCGCGGACGCGGGCTTCGGTGTCTAGCGCGGAGCCGGGGCGGACGTACCAGCTAACGTCGGCGATGTGGACCTGGAGCTCGGTGTTGCCGTTGGGGAGCGGGCGGACGAGGACGGCGTCGTCGAAGTCGCGGGCGGTTTCGCCGTCGATGGTGACGATGGGGAGACCGCGGAAGTCTTCGCGTGCAGCGAGATCTTCTATAGATAGAGTCGCTACGGTTTCCTGAGAGCGGTCGCTGGCTTCGGCGAGGACGGGCGCGGGGAAGGTGTGAGGGATGTGGTGCTTGCGGATGATGATCTCGACGTCGACACCGAAGGCGTCGGGCGGGCCGAGGACTTCGAGGATGCGGCCGCGGGCGGGGCGACCGGGCGTAGGGAAGGCGGTGATCTCGACGTCGACGGCGAGGCCTTCGAGGGGGAAGTCGGGATTGGCGGGCTGCCAGTCACGCTGGGTGTGGCGGGCTTCGTCGCCGAGCATGCGGTGGGGGGTGTCGGCGGCGAGAGGGACGGCCTCGTCGCCGGGTGGGATGCTGATGGCGCCGGAGATGCGCTCGTCGAGCGGAGTGACGTAGTTGCCGGTGGGGGCTGTGGGTGCCTGATCCGAAGTGCGGCGACCGTGGGGGCGGGCGTAGTGGAAGATGCCGACGACGGTGGGATTGCGACGGGTAAGAATGCGGGCGATGCGACCACTGCGGCGGCCATCTCGGGCGGGGGGCGCTTCGTCGACGAGGACGAGGTCGCCCTGCATGGCGCCGTTGATCTCGTTTGGAGGGATAAAGATATCGCCATCGCGGCCTGCGGAGGGGGAATCGGGACGGACAAAGCCGAATCCGTCGCGATGAAGATCGAGCCTGCCACTGATGAGACGGTCGCGAGACGACTTTAAAGAGGCCTCCATGCCCTTAAAGGGTTGAAAACGGGGGGTACGTTGGTCGCTAGGGGATACATCCCTGGGTTTGGGGTCTGACCCGGGAATGGACCAGGCGTCGTCGCCTGCGCGGACGAGTTCACCACGGGCAACCATGCGTGTGAGCTGCTCGAGGAGTAAGCGCCGCTCGCGCCCGCCACCCAGGCCAAGCTCGCGGATGAGCTGCTTATAGCCGGCGCGATGACCGGCAGAACGGCTGATTCTACTGAGTAAATCGCGGTCGGAGCGTGGATAGGGGGTGTGAGCCATCTATGTATTCGCCTTTGCTTGAGGATACGCGGAGCTGAGACGAAGCGTGCAGGAGGTGCGGGAAGGATGGCTTACCGATCAATAAGTACGCCTGAAACGAAGTTACCAAAAGCTCTAGTGGTGGTTCTAAGCGGAAAGTTACCGTCATGACATAGGTAATGGTTACGGAATAGACGATCCGTATCCTCTTCTGGCATATGGACTTAGCGCGGTGCTGCCGATAGCTTGATGACAGCTAAACAACACGGCGAAAGATTCTGAACTACCCAAATTGAAGTTACCTGACAAGGAGAAATCATCATGAAGAACAATATCGTCCGCCTTTTCGTCCTGTCCCTTACTGTTGCCGGCTTCGGTGCCGCTTCGGTTGCCGCCCATGCCCGCACGACGAACAAGGCTTCGGTTGCCCCGATGGGCATCGTAGGTTCGCAGTCGCTCTGCGCCCCCAGCGATCCCTCAGCCTGCGGCATGCAGTAAGAAAAATGGCGGTCTGGGGTGAGACCGAACCATAAAAATATCTTTGTGCTCTGTTGATTCTCCGGGTTCAGCCTCTTATGATCGAGGCTGAACCTTCCCTGGGGGGATTCGTGATGAGCACGATAGCGCTTCTGAAATACGCAGACTTTGTCGTGATAATCGTGACCGTTTGCGCTTTGGTCGTGATGTGGCGTAAATCGCTGGTCACCAGGTTCAAGGCGCTGGCACTCTACTTAGTTTCCATCGTCGTCATCGAATCGATTCAGATTCCTCTCCTCTTCTTTCGCAGATCAATGGGAATTGACCTGCACGTTGCGTACAAGGTGTTTTTCTATAGCAACGAAGTTCTTGCTGTGATCCAGGCTGTGTTGATGGTTGCGATCATCTACAGCATCTTTCAGAATGCCATGAGGCCGTTGAAGGGCTTGCAGCGCATGGGAACCCTGGTGTTCAAGTGGGTTGCGGCGGTATCGGCTCTTCTTGCAGGTGTGCTGGCCCTGGGGCCGCATGTGTTCTCGACGGGCTTTGCTTTGACGATTGCCGTCACCACCGTGATTGAACGTGCGCAGGAAGGGATCAATGTGCTGACCCTCTGCCTGCTGCTGTTTGTGTGTCTCGCGATCAAGCCGCTGGGATTGACGTTCCGTAGCCATGTGTTCGGTGTTGCGCTCGGACTGGGGATTATCTCGACGACAGAACTGGTGCAGGCGGCGTGGTTCTGGACGAGTGGAGCCCATTCGGTCTACTCGCCGATCTACCTGTTTGGCACGATCGGCTACATTGTGGCGATGGGTACGTGGGGTGTGTACCTGGTGATTCCAGAGCCGGAGCGGAGGATGATTCTGCTGCCGACGACGTCGCCGTTCTTTCACTGGAACCGCATCTCGGAGGCGCTGGGTGATGCTCCCGGCCATGTGGCGATCGGTTTCAAGCCGAGCATGATCTCGCCGACTGAGGTGAAGGTGATGACGGCCATGAGCAGAGCTGCGCGGGAGCGCGAGGCTGCTTCGGTAGCAGCGGAGTCCAAGGCACAGGCTGAGATGGATTCGATCGCAGTTTCGTAAGGTCAAACACTAAGTTAGTACTTCAGAGCGAGCAGGGCGAATGATCGCCCTGCTCGTTGTAGTTTGAGGTGGGTTGTGTTCGAGAGGGTGAGGAACAGGATGCTGCGATGGAGCCGGTAACGCATGTGCTGACAGGAGCCTGTCTTGCGCGGGCCGGTTTCAATCGGCGGGCGGCGTATGCGACGCTGACGATGGCGATTGCGGCGGAGATGCCGGACATCGATACGCTGTGGAGCCTGCGTGGGCCGGTGGAAGGGTTTGCGCACCATCGGGGGATTACGCATACGTTTGTGGGGCTGCCGTTTGAGGCGGCGGCGCTGGTGGGTGCGGTGTACCTGCTGCATCGGTGGCGCGTGGCGCGGGCGAAACGAGTGCGGATCGGGCAGAAGTTTTCGGCGAAGCCGCTGACGAAGGCCCCGGTGCGGTGGTGGGCGTTGTATGGGTGCGCACTGGTGGCGCTGTTGAGCCATCTGCTGCTGGACTATACGAACAACTATGGGCTGCGGCCGTTTTATCCGTTCAATACGCACTGGTATGCGGCGTCGATTGTGTTCATCTTCGATCCGGTGATGTTTGGTCTGCTGCTGGTGGCGCTGGCTGTGCCGTCGCTGTTTGGGCTGGTGAGCGCGGAGGTCGGGGCGAAACGCCCGGTGTTCCGCGGGCGCGGATGGGCGATCGCGGCGCTGCTGTGCGTGCTGGGATGGTGGACGCTGCGGTATATGGAACGGCAGCGGGCGGTGGAGATCGCGATGTTGCAGAGCTATGAGCAGCAACAGGCGCCGGTCGCTATGCCGGTGCCGAGTCCGAGCGCTCCTGCGCCAGAGAGTTCGCCGGATGCTTCGGGTAGAGAGGCGGGGACGCAGACGGCGGCGGATGGGGCTATGGGCGAAAGAACGGCGGCTGTGGTGTCCGTGCCGCCGGCACAGCAACAGAGCGAATTGGTGCAGCCGCCGCCGGTGCTGTTGACGGTGCAGCGGGTTGAGGCGAGCCCGGAGCCGGTGAACCCGTTTCACTGGGCGGTCGTGATGGACTTTGGGCCGCTGTATCAGCTGGCGACGATCGAGGCGCGGTCCGGGACCGTGCTGATGAGCGAGGTGACGTATCCGAAGCCACCGAGCGATGCGGCGATTCGGGCGGCAGAGGCTAGTGCGTTGGGGCGCGCGTATCTGGACTGGTCGGCGATGCCGGTGATTACCGAAGATGAGCCGACGGTGGGTGGTGCGGCGTCTTCGACCAGGAAGGTGACGTTTCGCGATCCGCGGTTTATGGGCAGCGTGTCCTGGCTGGAGCGGTCTGGCAGGACGCCGTTGACCGCTGAGGTGAAGGTGAATGCCGCGGGGCGCGTGGTGGAGGAGACGATGGACGGTCGCGTGGAGACGCGGCGGCCAATCCTGATGCCGGATGTGAGCCGCTTTCGTTGGAGCGACTTCGGCTTGAGCCGGAAGTAAGCTTTCATTAGATAGTGGCTGCTTCCGCGGATGAGATGAGCGCGCAGATTGACGGTTCTTCCGGAGTGTATCCGTGGCGTGTTCCGTTACAATCTAGGCAGGCGTTATGTTGCGCCGATTTTTCCTGTACAGCAAAGGCCCAACGATCATGCTAGCCTTCCTCGTTCTCTTTCTCGCAGCCCTGAGCCGCCTGATCCCGCACGTGAACCACGCGGTTGCGTTCAACTTCACGGCGGTAGGCGCGGGGTTGCTGTTCTTCGGGTCGCGGCGTCCACGATGGCAGACGGTGGTGGCGGTCGCGGTGATGGCGCTGATGGATGTGTACCTGACGACGCAGGTGTACTCCTATCCGTTCCATGTGCGGGCGTACCTGGTGACGTGGGTCTGGTATGCGGCGGTGTGTTTGACGGGCAGTGCGCTGCTGCGGAAGGTAACGGCGCTGCGTGTGGTGGCCGGTGTGCTGGCTTCGGCAACGAGCTTCTTTGTGTTGAGCAATTTTGTGGTGTGGGCTGGCAGCGGGATGTATCCGCACAGCATGGCTGGACTGGCGAGCTGCTATGCGTCGGCAGTGCCGTTCTATGTGAATGATCTGATCTCGACTGCGATGGTGTCGGCGGTGCTGTTTGGGCTGCCCGCGCTGGCGGTGAAGATGCGCGAAGAGCAGAGCGTTGCGGGCAGAGTGTAGGGATCAGGAAGTAGGAGATAGGAAGTAGGAAATAGAGGCTGCCAGGTGGCGGCCTCTATTTGTTTGCGGTCGGATATGCTGGAGCGATGAGTTTGAGTTCGCTGACAGGTAGACATGCGGTGGTGGTGACGGTGAGCGATCGCTGCTTTCGGGGTGAGCAGGTGGACCTCTCCGGGCCGGCGCTGGTGGCGGTGTTGCAGGATGCTGGCGCGGATGCGGTGGACCTGCTGGTGGTGCCGGATGAGCAGGCCGAGATCGAGGCTCTGCTGCGATCGCTGGCCGGGTGGGCGGAACTGATTGTGACAACCGGTGGAACGGGAATTGCGGCGCGGGATGTGACTCCTGAGGCGACGCTGGCGGTTTGTGAGCGGATGGTGCCGGGGCTGGCTGAGGTGATGCGTCAGGATGGGATGAAGTACACTCCGTTTGCGGCGTTGAGCCGGGGCGTTTGCGGCGTATGTGCCGGTGCGCTGGTGGTGAATGTGCCGGGGAGCCCGGCGGGTGCGAAGAGCTCGTTGCTGGCGGTGCTGCCGCTGCTGGGACATGCGCTGGATCTGCTGGCGGGCAAGACCGAGCACACGGGCTAAGTGGTGTATGTCCATCTGGGTGTAACGTTCGTGCGGGCGGCTGCGCGGTAAGATAAAGGGACACGTGAAACTCGGACCGATCGCTCTACTGCACAAGTTTTCGACTGTCATCTTTGCCGTGCTGAAGCCGCTGGGGCTTTGGGGCGTGGGCGGGCTGGCGCTGCTGGATTCGGCGCTGATCCCGATACCGGGCTCGATGGACAGCGTGATTGTGGGCTATGTTCATGCAGAGCCGCACAAGTTTTTTCTGTACTGCCTGATGGCGGCGGGGGCTTCGACGGTGGGGTCGCTGGTGCCGTTTTATGTCGGGCGCGCGGGCGGAGAGCTGTTTCTGCTGAAGCGCGTAGACCGTGAGCGCTATGAACGGATGCGCGACCGGTTCGAGAGGCAGGAGTTCTTCGCGATCCTGATCCCGTCGCTGGGGCCGCCGCCGACGCCGTTGAAGGTGTTCCAGTTTGCGGCTGGGGTGTTCGAGATGCGGCCGGGGCCGTTTCTGCTGGCGACGTTTACGGGCAAGATGATGCAATACCTGGTGTTCTCGCTGCTGACGATCTGGTTCGGGCCGACACTGATTCATCAGATACGAGAGATGATGAGGGACCACCACAGTGTGGTGCTGGGCGTTTCGGTGGCGGCGGTGGCGTGGCTGGCGTTCTACATCGTGCGGAAGGTGTTCGACCGGCGCAAGGGCGAGACGCTTCCGGGCGAGTAGGCGCGGGGAGGCAAAACGGCTCCGGGATGAGAGAATAGAGGGAGCCCGCGTGGCCGCACCCTGACGGTGTACTCCGGTTTTAGCCGGATTCGTTGTGAAGGGTCCGAATGTACAAGTTTTCCCACGGCGCGTGCCGGTTTCCTACTTCGGACGCGCAACATTCTGTGGGGGAAAACCGTCAGAGACCTAAGTAACCGAATGCCAACGAGCACCCAACAACGAGATCCAGAACGTATCGAAACTGAGACCGAGCTGCCGATCCAGGCGGTCGAGACGCCGTTTGTCGCAAGCGCGACGGATGAACAGCTGCATGTGGTGCCACCTTCGCCGCAACCGGCAGGGCAGGTGCGGATACGGACAAGGCGCGGCGAGCTGGACGAGCATGAGCTGATGCGCATGCTCGACTCGATCGAGGACGAACTGGCGCGGCGGCGGTTTCGTGAGTCGCTGTATATCTCGTTCTTTATCTGCGTGGCGATGGCGTTGGTAGTGCTGTATGGGCCACGGTATCTGTGGCATGCGCCGCAGCTGGTGAACCCGGCAGACGTGCTGAAGAACCGTGAGATGATCGCGCTGAATGCGCCGGTGCTGCCGCATCCGGCGCCGCATATTGCGCCGAAGATGGACACGAAGACGCTGGAGCACCTGCGTGAGGAACGGCCTACGCCACCGGCTCCGACGCCCCGGCCTGCTGAGCCCACACCACCGCAGCCTGCCGCAGCAACACCACCTGCTCCTGCGCCGACAGCGACACCTGCTGCACCGTTGCCCTCGGCCCCGAAGCCTGCGCCTGCACTGGCGGAGGCTCCTGCGCCGCAGCCGACGACGAGCCGGCCGACGTTTGGGACCCCAAGCACGAGCGACGCGATGAAGGACCTGCTGCACAGCTCGCGCGGCGGCTCGACAGGGACGCGCGACATGGTGCGGACAGGTAAGGGCGCGTTTGCCGGAGGCGGCGTGACGGTTCTCTCGGATACGCAGGGCGTGGACTTCTCGGACTACCTGCGGCGGTTGCAGATGGATGTGTACCGGAACTGGATTCCGCTGCTGCCGGAGGAGACCGAACCGCCGCTGATGAAGCAGGGCGAGACATACATCCGGTTTACGATCCTGCCGGATGGCAAGATCGGGAACATGGTGCTGGAAGGGTCGTCGCATGATGTGGCGATCGACAAGGCAGCGTGGGGCTCGATCATCAGCGAGGGGCAGTTTCCGCCGCTGCCGAAGCAGTTCCATGGACCGAACCTGGAGCTGCGGTTCCACTACATGGTGAACAAGAACCTGCCGCAGTAAGACGAACGACATGGATTCGCAGACTGAGCCGCGCGCTGGTGCACCGCAGGCCCCACCGGCTACGCGGGCGCTGGAGCGTGCGCGGGTGGAGCAGGCGGCGTATCGTGCGGAGCGGGCCAGGCTGGAGCGGCGGAGTATGGTGCGCGGGCTGGTATTGCTGGCGCTGCTGGTGCTGGTGGTGAGTATGCTGCGGGCTGGCGTGCACAATGTGTTTCTGCCGGGTTGGTGGAGGCACTGGTGAGCGAGTCTGCATTGGGTGAATCTCCTTTGATTGTTGTGGCTGGGCCGACGGCGAGCGGGAAGACAGCGCTGGCCATGTGGCTGGCCGAAGCCTTACGGCGCGGAGGTAAAGGCGGCGGCGAGATTGTGAGCTGCGACTCGGTGGCGGTGTACCGGGGGATGGATATCGGGTCGGCTAAGCCGACGGCGGAGGAGCGGGCGCGGGTGCAGCACCACTGCCTGGACCTGTACTGGCCGAATGAGGAGTGCACGGCTGGGGACTATGCTCGGCATGCACGGGCGGCGATTGCGGGCATCCGCGAACGGGGCAAGGTGCCGATTGTGGCTGGCGGAACCGGGTTGTATCTGCGGGCGCTGCTGCAGGGGCTGGCACCGGCTCCGCAGCGGGATGAGGCGCTGCGGGAGCGGCTGCGGTTGCGGGTGGAGCAGCGCGGGGCTGCGTGGCTGCACAGGATGCTGCAGCGGCTGGATGCGAGGGCAGCGGCGGCGATCCATGAGAACGATGTGCCGAAGGTGATCCGGAGTATTGAGGTGACGCTCGCGGGGCGGGCTCCGCAGACCGTGCAGTGGGAGGCGGGGCGTGAGCCGTTGACTGGATACAAGGTGACGCAGTTCGTGCTGGGGCCTCCGCGGGAGGCGCTTTATGAGCGGATCAATGCCCGGGCGGCGGCGATGTTCGATCGCGGGCTGGTGGAGGAGACTCGTGGGTTGCGGGACCGGTTTGGGGGTGGGTGCCGGGCACTGGGGGCGTTGGGGTATGCGCAGGCGATGAGCGTGCTGCGGGGAGAGATGCCGGTTGCGGAGGCTGTGGCGGCGGCGCAGCAGGGGCACAGGAACTATGCCAAGCGGCAGTTGACGTGGTTTCGGCGGGAGCCGGAGATGATCTGGCTGAATGGGTTTGGGGATGAGGCTGCGGTGCGAGAGAGTGTTGAGGGGGCTCTGATACCCCCACCCCTCCCCCCGGATACTTTTTGATCGAAAATATTGATTTGGCGGGGCTTGGGGGTGGACTTGTGGAGGTCTGATCCCCGGTGACCGGCCATGTGATTTGTGCTTGATCTCTACTTCTATTTTAGTGGGTTGAGGGGGATGATTTGTTAGGTTTTTTCGGCGTGGAAGTGGTTTCGTTTGTTGTGGTTGGATCTGGAAAGCCGCGGCGTGGGCTTGACAGCGAAGAGGCATACCTGAGGGCTAAAGCCCTGCTTTCATTCCGGGCTATGAGACCCGAGGCTGAAGCCTCGGGGTACCTGATCGTCGCCTGGTCAAGAGAGTGCGCGGCCGAAAATGGGTGAAAGTTGGGCGGGGCTTTGAGCCTCGGGGTTCCTTGACTCCGCTGCGCTTCGCTCAGAATGACGGCAGTTTTCATGCGCTCTGCTTGCCTCAGAATGACGGGCTTGGTGGGTAAGAATGAGAAGAGGAGTTTCGTATGGATGGGGTGAGGCTGGATAAGTGGCTTTGGGCGGCGCGGTTCTTTAAGACCCGGGCGTTGGCGGCGAAGGCCTGTGAGTTGGGGCGGGTGATATCGGGAGAGGTGGTGGCGAAGGCAGCGCGGGAGGTTCGCGTGGGGGACATGCTGCGGGTGAAGACCGAGGCGGCGACGTTTGGGGTGGAGGTGCTGGCGTTGAGCGAGGTGCGTGGGCCGGCGGCGGTGGCTCAGGGGTTGTATCGCGAGACGGAGGAGAGCAAGGCTGCGCGGGAGAAAGAGGCGGCGGAGAAGAAGGCTATGTTTGCTTGGGATGTGCCGGTGACGGAGGGGCGGCCGTCGAAGAAAGACCGGCGGTTGATTCATCGGTTCAAGGGACGGTAGGTACGCTCGCGCCTTCGGCGCTTGCTGCGGCAAAAGCGTTCACGCGAAGTGCGCAAAGGAGAAGCCCGCAAAGGTCGCGAAGGAAAACAAACAACGGCAAATACAGACGCAGATTCCCTTCGGGAATGACAAACCTGAAGAGATGAGGGCAGACGCAGATTCCCTCTGGGAATGACAAAACCAGAGAGACTATTGTTTAGGAGTTACAGGCGCGTTGGAGGCTGGAGGGGTTGCGGTGGTGGTGTCGTCGACCCAGTAGCTGCTGCGGGCTTCGATGGTGAGGTGGTCGTAGTTGGGGAGAGTGAGAGAGACGGCGTGGAGGCCAGGGTGGGGGTTCTGCGGGTGGAAGCTGAGGACGTAGCGGTTGGGGATGTGGTTGGCGATGGTGAAGAGGTCGCGGTCGAGGGTTTTGACGTCCTTGAATTTGAAGCTCTCGCCGCCGGTGAGCTTGGCGACGGACTCGGAGATGTTTTTGCGGAGCAGGTTGCGGGCGGCGATCTCGGCCATGCGGGCGAGGACGAGCGGTGGGGCTAGCTCGGCGGCGCAGTCGAAGTACTGGGTGCCTTTGGACTCTTCGGCAGGACCGACGCTGCCGTCGGTTTTGACGACCTTGTCGGTCTTGGGGTCGTGGGAGAAGCAGCCGTGGTCGGGGCCGGGCTCGTCGGAGGAGAGCTTGGAGGCGGCGCCGGCTTCTTCGACGCGGTTGGAGGAGAAGGCGACGGAGTAGATGGCGGTGTTGGTGTCGGAGATGGCGCGGAGGGCCTGGCCGAGGGTGGTGTGGCTGCCGTTGTCCTTGGTTTCGGAGAGGAGAAGAATCGCCCGGCGGTAGGTGGTAGGGACGGGGCGCAGGAGATTGACGGAGAAGTTGACGGCGTCGAGGACGGCTCCGCCGGAGTCGCCGGGGTCCTGCGAGGCGAGAGTCTGGGAGATGCTGTCGAGGTGTGAGCTCCAGCGATGGACGAGCGTGGGGGTGGAGTCGAAGGCGACGATGGAGACCTTGTGGGGGATGCCGCCGAGCATGTTGTCGAGCATGGGGCCGAGGCCGTCGTAGTCGTGGAGATGATTGCGGCCTGCACCGCCGACCTCGACGCAGATGACCATGGCGAGCGGCTGGCCGCCGTTGTCCTCTTCGAGGCGGAGAGGCTGCGGGATGCCGTCGTCGGTGAGGCGAAAGTCGGAGGCTTTGAGGGTGTAGATGAGCTTGCCGGACTTGTCCTTGACGAGCGCGGGGACGAGCACGAGAGTGCTGCGCGCGGTGATGGAGTAGCCCTGGTCGGTGGGGGTGAGGTCGGGTTGCTGTGCGGGCTCCGCTGCGGTGCTGGGGGGTGCGGGTGTCTGCGCGGGCTGCTGAGCCTGCATGAGGGTCGCGGCGGAGAGGAGCGTGATGGTGGCGCGGAGCTTCATCGGTTGTCTCAAGTTTAGCGGGATGTGCGGACCAGAGGCGAAAGCAAACCCCGGGGCTGAAGCCCCTTTTCAGGGACGGTTATGAGACCCGAGGCTAAAGCCTCGGGGTACCTGATTGGTGGCGGGGCAAAGAGAGAGAACGTTGTGAGACCCGAGGTTGAAGCCCTGGGGTACCTGATTGGCGGCGAGGGTGATGAGCCTCCAAGATGAGGGCTACCATAGGGTGTTTGACGCGCAGGCTTGATTTGAGTTGCCGCGCGAGCAGGAGTGAGGGCTGAGCATGATTCCGAAGACGATGAAGGCGCTGGTGAAGACGCAGGCCGCGCCGGGGATGGAGATGTGTGAGGTATCGGTGCCGGAGATTGGGCCGAGCGATGTGCTGATTGCAGTGGAGACGGCGAGTGTATGCGGGACGGACCTGCACATCTATCACTGGGACGAGTGGGCGCAGAGGCGGATCAGGACGCCGTATACGCCGGGGCACGAGTTCTGCGGGACGGTGACGGCGGTGGGTGCGATGGTGCAGGGTGTTGCTGTGGGGGATTTCGTTTCAGCCGAGATGCATGTGGCCTGCGGGCATTGCTTGCAGTGTAGGAGCGGGCAGGCGCATGTGTGCCAGTTTGTGAAGATCCTGGGGGTGGATGCGGATGGGGCGTTCGCGGACTATGTGAAGGTTCCGGCGAGCAATGTGTGGAAGCTGGATAAGGCAATACCGCGGGAGTGGGGGTCGCTGTTCGATCCGTTTGGGAATGCGGTGCATACGGTGCTGAGTGGAGCGATTGCGGGGCAGACCGTTGCGGTGATGGGGTGCGGACCGATTGGGCTGTTTGCGATTGCGGTGGCGAAGGCGTGTGGGGCGGGGACGGTGTTTGCTATGGAGCCGAATGCGATTCGGCGGGCGTTGGCGGTGACGATGGGGGCGGATATTGCGTTGGATACAGGTGCGAGCGATGTCGAGAGGCAGGTGAAGGCGGCGACGGGTGGCAACGGGGTGGATGTGCTGCTGGAGATGAGTGGACATCCGGCGGCGATTCGACAGGGGTTCAAGCTGCTGCGGATGGGGGGAAGAGCGAGCCTGCTGGGAATCCCAGCGCGCGCGGTGGAGTTGGATTTAGCCGATGCGGTGATCTTCAAAGGGGCGACGGTGCTGGGGATCAATGGACGGAAGATGTATGAGACGTGGTACGAGGCCGAGGCGCTGCTGAAGGGCGGGAAGATTGACCTGGGGCCGGTGATTACGCATCGGCTGCCGCTGGAGCGGTTTGATGAGGCGATGAGGCTGCTGGAGTCGGGTGAGGCGAGCAAGATTTTGCTGGAAGTAGGGAATAGGGAATAGAAAAGGCGAGATGGGAACGGAAGTAGATTCCCAGTGGAAATGACAAACGAAATGAGGCGGGAGTAGTATTTTGCGGCGTGGAGGGTGCGATGACCGAGATCGTTACCTGTGCGCGGTGCCACTGCAAGTTCGAGAGGACCTGCGTGGAGAATGAGGCAGGTGTGATGGAGGCTGTGCTGCGGCCGATACGGACCCAGGCACTGGATCTGAAGACAGGGCATCAGCCTGTGTGCGAGGAGTGCGAACACGAGTTTCTGGCGTGGACGGGGTGCATGCCGATCGTGTGAGGGGATGAAGAGGTGTGCAAACAGTGAGGCCCATCGTTGCCGATGGGCCTTTGTGCTGCCTCGGAGGAGGGCGAGCGTGAAGCGTTAAGGATTTTGGACGACGAGATCGTCGGCGAGGCGGAAGCGGACGACGGACTCGGCGGGGATGGTGATGTCGCGGTTGCCGGTGGCACCGGCGAGGAGTGTGCCCGCGCCTGCGCCGGCAGCGCCGCCGATGGCGAGGCCGACACCGCCGGTGGCGAGGCCTCCGATCAACATGCCGGCACCGGTCATGCCGCCGATGAAGCCGGCGGAGCGCCTGCCCTTGCCTCTCTTGGACTCGACGTTGTCGTGGGTGTCGATGGGGTACTCGCTGCCGTTGAGGGTCATGGCGGTGAGGCGAAGCTCGAGGATGGAACGGCCTTTGAAGTGGCCGCGACGGTGGGACTCGTCGATGCGGCCGGAGACGGGAGTGCCGCGAGGGATGATGACGGAGCCGTTCTGGGAGACGGGTTCGGCGAACTCGCCGGTGAAGCGGTCACCCGCGCGGGCGGTCTTGACGCTGATGCGCTCGTTGATGCGGATGGAGAGACCAGTGCCCGCAGGGACGGTGATGGAGACGGGCACGGGCTGGGGGTTCGGCACAGGTTTGCCGGAGGAGCTGACGACCGCCGTGTTGTTGGGGCCGAGCGGCGTGATGACGGGGTTGGTGCTGGGAGGAACGGGGGCTCCGGCTGCGGGCGGCGTAACTGTGCGGGTGACGGTGGCCTTGCCACCTTGCGTGGCGGGGGGCTGAACGACGTCGGTGACGGTGTCGCCCTTGCTGTCGACGTACTGAACCTGTTGTGGGGTGTTGGTGGTGACGGCCTGAGACTTGGCCTGTTCGACGGCGCTGGCGTCGCGGCTGCTGCAGCCGGTGAGAAGAGCGAGAAGTACAACACCGAGAACAGCGGTGGTGCAGACGAGATGCAAGATGGTGCGCTGGCGCTGGGTCAACTGATGTGGTTCGCTGAAGTGCCGGTCGTGCGTGGTGTTCATGGATGTCTCCTCCGCGAGGGCGCTTGAGGTTTGCCGGCGGTCTTTGCGGGTTGCATGATGCAGGTATCCAGTTGGATGCGGGGTGGGGGTGCGGTGCTGCCTGAGTCGCCGGAGGAAGAACAGGACGATCTGTGGGAATGAGGTGCAAAAGGACTAAGATGTGGGGCATATGAGCGCTGCGGCACCACTCCACCACGAGACGACGAAACGGCAACAACTGGCACATCTGACGACCCAGCTGGATGAACTGCGGGCCAAGGGTACCTACTTCAAACTGCGGGTGTTAGACGACGAACAGGGACCGATCTGCCGCTATGACGGACGCGAGGTGATCAATCTGGCGAGCAACAACTACCTGGGGTTGTGCGACCACCCGAAGCTGCGCGAGGCGGCGATTGCGGCGACGACGAAGTATGGCGTCGGGTCGGGTGCGGTAAGGACGATTGCCGGGACGATGAAGATCCATATGGAGCTGGAGGAGAAGATTGCCGCGTTCAAGGGCGTGGAGGCCTGCGTGGTGTTTCAGTCAGGCTTCACAGCGAATGCAGGGACGGTGTCGTCGATTTTGGGGAAGGAAGACTTCATCCTGAGCGATGAGCTGAACCATGCTTCGATCATCGATGGGGCGAGGTTGAGCCGCGCGAAGATCAAGGTGTTTCGGCATAAGGATGTTGCTCATGCTGAAGAGCTGCTGAAGGAAGTGCAGAACGAGCCGGGGCGGAAGCTGGTGATTACGGACGGCGTGTTCAGCATGGATGGCGACATTGGGCCGGTGAAGGAACTGTGCGATCTGTGCGACCGGTATGGCGCGATCATGATGGTGGATGATGCTCATGCGAGTGGTGTGCTGGGGCGCAATGGGCGCGGGAGTGTCGATCATTTTGGATGCACGCAGAGGGTGGATGTGCAGGTGGGTACGCTATCGAAGGCGATTGGTGCGCTGGGTGGGTATGTGTGCGGGAGCCGCGATTTGATTGACTATCTGCATCATCGGGCGCGGCCGTTTCTGTTTTCGACGAGCCATCCGCCGAGTGTGGCGGCGAGCTGCATGGCGGCGTTCGACATTTTGGAGAATGAGCCGGAACGGATTGGGCGGCTGTGGGTGAATACAAAGTATTTTCAGGCGCAGCTGGCGGGTGCGGGATTTGATATCGGCGGGAAGAGCACGCCGAAGAGTGAGACGCCGATTACTCCGATTATTGTGGGCGATGGACGGCAGACGATGGAGTTCAGCAAGGCGCTGTTTGAGCAGGGTGTGATGGCGACGGGGATTGCGTTTCCGACTGTGCCGGAGGGCAAGGCCCGTGTACGCTGCATTATGACGAGCGAGCATATGCAGTCGCAGATCGATACGGCGCTGGAGGTATTGACGAGTACGGCGAAGCGGATGGGGATTTTGTAGGTGCAGGGAATAGGGAGTAGCGGCGATCAATGAGGGGCGTTAGATTTTCTGGACGCGGAGGACGTCGCGGACGCCTGGGACTTTGCGGAGGTTCTGGGTGAGGCGTTCGAGGTGGCGGAGGTCGAGGGTTTCAATGACGAAGTCGACGTTGACGACGCCGTCGACGGCGGGCTTGGTGTCGACCGAGCGGATATTGGTGCCGTCCTCAGAGATGATGGCGGTGAACTCTTTGAGGAGGCCGGAGCGGTCGTCGCAGACGATGATGAGGCGGACGGGGTAGGTGGCCGCCTTGGGGCCGCCGGTGGAGATGGGTTCGGATTCGGCCCAGGCGACGTCGATGCGGCGGTCGGCTTCGTAGAGAAGGTTCTGGACGTTGGGACAGCTGCGGGCGTGGACGGCGACGCCCTTGCCGCGGGTGACGTAGCCGATGATGGCCTCGCCGCGGATGGGGTTGCAACATCGCGCGCGGTAGACGAGGAGGTCGTCCTGGCCTTCGACCTGAAGGGACTCGGAGCCCTTGCCGAAGAAGACGCGCTTGACGCTCTCCGACATGTGGGCGAGGGCGTTGTGCCGCTCATGCAAAGGATCGTTGGAGGCGGGCTCTTCGACGGGCATGGTGCTGCCGGGTTCGAGCTTGTTGAGGGTCTGGCGGGCGGAGTATTTGCCGAAGCCGATGGCGGCGAGGAGGTCGGCGTGGGCGGCGAGGCCGTACTCGGAGGCGATGCGGTCGAAGTCGGCGGGCTTGAACTTGTCGAGTGAGACTTTGAACTTGCGGGCCTCGCGATCGAGGAGCTTCTGGCCGACTTCAATGGCGCGGGCGCGCTGGTTTTCGTTGATCCAGTGCTTGATCTTGTTGCGGGCTCGGGAGGATTTGGTAAAGCTAAGCCAATCGCGCGAGGGATTATGACCGGTCTGGGTGGTGATCTCGACGATGTCGCCGTTGCGGAGCTTGTGGCGGAGAGGGACGATGCGGCCGTTGACCTTGGCGCCGGTGGTGGCGTGGCCGACGTCGGTGTGGATGGCGTAGGCGAAGTCGACGGGCGAGGCGTCCTTGGGCAGGACGATGACCTTGCCCTTGGGAGTGAAGGTGTAGACCTCTTCGGGGTACAGGTCGACTTTGAGGGTCGACATGAACTCGTTGGGGTCGGCCATGTCGCGCTGCCACTCCATCATCTGGCGGACCCAGGCGAGGCGCTGCTCGTCCTTGGCGGAGACCTCGTCGGAGGCCTTGTACTTCCAGTGGGCGGCGATGCCCTCTTCGGCGATCCGGTGCATGTCTTCAGTGCGGATCTGGACTTCGAAGTGGTGGCCGTCCTCGGTGATGTAGGAGTTATGCAACGACTGGTAGCCGTTGGGGCGGGCGATGGCGATGAAGTCTTTGTAGCGGCCGGGGACGGGACGCCAGGCGGTTTGATTTTGCAGGAGGCCGAAGACGGCGTAGCAGTCCTGCTCGCTTTGCGTGATGACGCGGAGGGCGAAGAGGTCGAAGACCTGGTCGACGGGTATGTTGTGCTTGGCGAGCTTCTGCTGGATGGAGTAGAGGCGCTTGATGCGGGCCTGGACGCGGGCCTGGACGTGCGCGGCGGCGAGCTTCTCTTCGATGGTGCTGACGATCCTGTCAAGGAAAGAGGTGCCTTCGGCGCGGAGGCTGTCGACCTCGGTGGTGAGCTGGTTGTAGGCGATGGGGTCGGTGTAGCGGAAGGCGAGGTCTTCGAGCTCGCCGCGAAGTTTGCCCATGCCGAGGCGGTGCGCGAGCGGAGCGTAGACATCGAGGGTCTCACGGGCGATGCGCTGCTGCTTTTCCGGCTTGAGGAACTCAAGCGTGCGCATGTTGTGCAGGCGGTCGGCGAGCTTGATCATGACGACGCGGAGGTCGGTGACCATGGCGAGGAGCATCTTGCGGATGTTTTCGGCCTGATGGTCTTCGCGGTTGGCGAACTTGATCTTGTCGAGCTTGGTGACGCCTTCGACGATGTGGGCGACTTGTTCGCCGAAGCGCTTGCCGATCTCGGCGGTGGTGACGTCGGTGTCTTCGACGGCGTCGTGGAGGAGGCCGGCGGCGATGGCGGTGGAGTCCATCTTGAACTCGGCGAGGACGAGAGCGACTTCAAGAGGGTGGGCGATGTAGGGATCGCCGGAGGCACGCTTCTGGTCGGCGTGCTGATGGATGGAAAAGGCCCAGGCGTTGCGGATGAGATCGAGGTCGTCGTTGGGGCGGTTGGCGCGGACGGTGTCGAGAAGTGTGTGGAAGTCGGCGTCGAGCTTGGGGTTGCCGGTGACGGGGTCAGGCGATGCGGAGGGGGGCACGGCAGGCACAGCAGAGAGCGCCGGAGCGTCGGGCGGCGCGGTCGCGCCGACCGGATTAGCTTCGCTGGCCGACAGGTCGGCCTCGCCGGCAGGCGGCGCGGGATTCTCTGGCGCAGCAGACTGGGCTGCACCCGGCGGAGCGATTGCCATAGTTCATTATACGGGGAGAGTGCGGCAGGCGTATAAGAGCCCGGAAATGAAGGCTGAAAACTGAGGACTGTTTTGGGCGGCGGAGCCCGTCTTCATGCCGATGTTCATCCCACCGTAGCGACGATAGAACTGTCGCGAAGATGGGGCACCCAATATTGTGCGAACCCATATCTCAGAGGCGAGACATGGGGCACCCATTCGTGAGGGCTCGCTGCTATTTGCGGTTGGTTTCGGCGGGCTCTTCGGGCTTCTTGATTTTGAGAAGGCCGGGTGTGGGTGGCGGGCCGCCGTGGGTCCAGTGGACGAGCTCGTCGAAGGCGTCGCCGATCTGGTCTTCGGTGAAGTTGCAGTGGCCTTCACGGTCAACATACTGCTGGACAAAGTTGCGACCAGCGCCTGCAGCCTGGACGTGTCTCTGATAGGGCGGAAGCTGCGAGAGTTGGACGATGGGGTCGTAGATGGTGTGGATTGCGAGCATCGGGCGACCGAGGTTCCCGGTGGGTGTGTAGTGGTGGACGAGGTAGGCCTGGGCCCTGGGGTCGGCGGCGTAGCGGTGGACGCGCTGGTTGAGATCGAGATCCGAGGCGGAAGAGGCAGGATCGGTGCCGGAGTAGATGAGGTTGCGGTTGTCGAAGGGGTTGCCGCCGCCGCGGCGCTGAAGGTCCTCGGTGATGAAGGTCCAGTAGGACATGTTGTGAGCCAGGTCGACGTCTGAGTGCAGTCCGGTAAGGTTGCGCAGGAGTGTGGCGGCTGCAGGGTTGGTGCGGAGGGCAGCGAGGACGCGGCTGCGATCGGCCGCGGTATCCTCGAAGCCGGTGGGGACCGGGTCGAGCGGGGGCAGCACGCCGGGGAAGTAGACGTCGAAGGCGGCACGGTCGGCGAAGCGGCGGTTGAAGTTCTGATAGGAGGCACCGACGGAGCCGCAGAGATCGAGCCCGCCAACGTAGGGCCTGGGGTTGAGCTCGAGAGTGATGGCGACGAGCTGTCCGCCCATGGAGCCGCCTGCGGCGTAGGTCTCGCGGGGCTGGCCGTAGCGCTTGATAAAGTAGCGGCGAAGGTCTTCGGTTTCGGGGTAAGCCTGCTCGAGCGCCCAGCCTGTCTGTGAGTAACCACTCTCGATGACAGCGTAGCCGCGCTCGAAGAGAGGGAGAGCCTGCGAGTTGATGTGGTCAGTGATGCGGTAGAGGTAGGGCTGTTCCGCGTAGCCGTGGTAGAAGACGACGAGAGAGTGGTTCCAGTTGTTGGGGATGTCGATGCGGTAGGGCGCGTCGTCGAGGTAGCCGGTTTCGACGGTGCCGTCGGATGTTTTGAGGATGGTGGGCTCGACGGGCTTTTTGACCTTGGCGGGCGAGAGAGCGTGCGAGGCGATGGCAAGAGCCAGCAGAGGCGCGGGCATGAGGGAGGCGAAGAGGCGTCGTCGCACAGAGATGGACATGGTTGGATGGAGACGATTTTACGCCGGAATATGGCGGCTGCACAGGTGTCTTTGGAGTAGCAGCGCTGATAGCCTAAAGAGGAGACCAATTGAGGTGAATGTTTTGATCCAGGGTGTTGCGCCGTTTCGATTGAAGCCGTTGATGGTGGAGCGGGTGTGGGGTTTTCATGACCTGAAGCCGTGGTACGCGTATACGAGCGAGACAGCGATCGGCGAAGCGTGGCTTTCGGGCGATAAGTGCGTGGTGGAGACCGGTCCGCTGGCAGGCAAGACGCTGGACGCGGCTGCGGCTGCGGAGCCGTCGTTGCTGGGTGCGCGTCGCGATGGGACGGCGTGGGAGTACTTTCCGCTGCTGATCAAGTATTTGTTCCCGAAGGAGAAGCTGTCGGTGCAGGTGCATCCGGACGATGCGTATGCGGCGCTGTTTGGCGGGACGACGCAGGCAAAGACGGAGTGCTGGTATGTGCTGCAGGCCGAGCCGGATGCGGGGATTCTGCTGGGACTGAAGCCGGGGACGAGCAAGGACGATGTGCGGCGCGCGATCGGCGATGGGACGCTGGAGCAGCTGATGGTGCGCGTGCCGGTTGCGGCGGGCGACATGGTGTATGTGTCGGCTGGAACGATGCATGCACTGGAGCCGGGTGCGGTGATCCTGGAGATCCAGCAGAACTCGGATACGACGTACCGGCTGTACGACTATGGGCGGCCGCGGGAGCTGCATCTGGAGCGCGGGCTCGAGGTGTTGAAGCTGGAGACGGATGCGGGCAAGGTTGTTCCTCAGTCGATTGCGGGTGGTGAGCGGCTGATACAGGTGCCGCACTTTACGGTGGAGAAGTATGCGCTGACGAGTGAGGCCCTCACTGTGGCGTCGAAGGGTGCTGAGTGTTTGATTGCGCTGAAGGGTTCGGGCACGGCGAGCAGTGCTGCGGGCGATGTGGAACTGGTGGCAGGTGCGGCGGTGATTGTGCCGGCGACGGTGGGGCAGTACTCGTTGAGGGGTGATGCTGAGGTGGTGCGGGCGTTTGTGAGCTGAGGGCGCTACCCAACTAACTTCAAATAGGAAATAGTTTCTCTCCGTCTGCTATAGTGTGGTCGCGGTCAAGGAGAGAGACGATGCGGTTGTGTGTTTCGGCGATGTGGGTGGTGGGTGTTGTGGCGACGGCGGCCCTGGCGCAGACAAGTGCGCGACCCTGGCAGAGACTGAACATGCCGACGGTGGAGCAGGTGCGCGGCGTGTGGGCTGATCCTCCGCCGGAGTATGGGCCGGAGCCGTACTACGGGCTGAATGGGGCGGCGACGATTGAGACCGTGCAGCGCGACCTGGATACGATGAAGTCGCTAGGGTTTCGAGCCGTGACTGTGCAGTACGGGTATGGCAGCGACAGGAAGTATCTTTCGCCCGAGTGGTTTGCGTTCTTCAAGCAGTTTGTGGCCGCGGCGAAGAAGCGCGATATGCGCGTATGGATCGTGGATGACGCGGGGTATCCGAGCGGGTTTGCGGGCGGGTTGTTTACGAGTGAACATCCGGAGCTGCGGATGCAGGCGCTGGTGGTGGCGAAGAAGGTTGCGGTGAGCGCGGGGGCGGGCTTCGATGAGAGCGTGGGGCCGGATACGGTGGCGGTGACGGCGGTGCGCGCGAGCGATGGGGAGACGGTGCAGGTGCCGGTGAAGGATGGTCGGGCGCAGTGGACGGCGACCGGGGGCGAGTGGACGGTATATGTGGTGGAGCATGCGTTCAAGACTTCGCCGACGCGTTCGGACACGAACCCGAAGAGGGTGAAGGATGGCGAGCAGTCGCTGGAGGATTATCTCGATCCGGCGGCGACGGCGCAGTACCTGGCGTTTACGCATGAGGGTTACAAGAAGGCTGTGGGGGATGAGTTTGGGAAGACGATCCTGGGGTTCCGTGGGGATGAGCCGGATTTTTCGATCAGCGGGCTGCCGTGGACTCCGAAGCTGTTCGCGAAGTTTGAGGCGATGAAGGGGTACGATGTGCGTCCGTATGTGGCGGTGTTTCTGCAGGGGCGCGATGCTGTGCTGACGCCGGAGCAGTTGCGGGTGCGCGCGGATTACTACGATGTGTTCTCGGACATGTTTCGCGATGGGTTCTTCAAGCCGCAGGGGGAGTGGTGCGCTGAGAACGGGCTGGAGTACCAGGTGCATCTGAACCATGAGGAGATGCAGCTTCAACTGGCGCACAGCGAAGGGGACTTCTTCCGCGATATGCAGTATGTGGAGGTGCCGGGGATCGATGCGATCTGGCACCAGATATGGACGGACACGGTTTCGGACTATCCGCGGTTTGCGTCGTCGGCTGCACATGTGTATGGGCATCCGCGGGCGTTTACGGAGAGCTTTGCGGCGTACAGGCCGGAGCCGGATGTGACGATGGCACGGTACATCCTGAATGAGCAGTTTGTACGCGGGGTGAATCTGGTGGAGACGATGTACTTTCCGGCGTCGAGCACGCCGGGGCGCGGCGGGCCAAGTGCGCTGATGCGCGATGCGGCGTGGCCTGCGCTGATGCAGTACACGAGCCGGATGAGCTATCTGATGAGCCGCGGAAGGCCGGCCGCGCGGGTGGCGCTGCTGCTGCCGGCGGAATCGTTGTGGATGGGCGACAAGAAAGCCGATGATACGTTTGTGTCCGCCGAGCGGTTGCTGGGAGAGCAGCAGGTGGACTTCGACATTGTGGGTGAGGATGCGATTGGGTCACAGCTGACGATGGCTTCGGGAGCGTTCGCGAGTGAGAGCGGCAACCGCTACAAGACAGTGATTGTGCCCGATGCAGAGCTGCTGCCGGAGGCTGTGGTGGCGCGTCTGCTGAGCTTTGCGAAGAGTGGCGGCAAGGTGGTGTTTCTGGGTGCGGTGCCGGAGTTTGTGGGAGGGCGGAACGATCTGCATTCGCGGAAGGTGAGCGCGGAAGATTTTGTATGGGCGACGGTGATTCCGGGCGAGCTGCCGGTGACGCCGACTCCGCCGGCACAGCCGCCGGCGTCGGCGCCCGAGCCTATGGTTGTCCCGCAGGGGTATGTGGAGGCGGTGGAGCGCGAACTCCCCGCCCGTGAGGTGAAGCTGGAGACGCCGAATACGGCGCTGCGAGTGATGACGCGGCGGCTGAAGAATGCGAGGGTGGTGCTGCTGTTCAATGAGTCGAGTACAGCGTTGGACGACCGGTTGATGGTGGGGAAGAAGGGGACTCGTGCGGAGGTGTGGGACGTGGAGAGTGGGAAGAGCAGGTCAGTGCAGACGATCGATACAGGCGATTATGCAGGTGTGCGGATTACACTCGCGCCCTATGCGACCGAGGTGCTGGTGTTGCGATGACGAGGAATGGCCGGTGCTATTGGATGACTTTCCTATGCAATCCGTGCAAAGCTCGCCGCGTGAATCTCCTGAATCTCCAGGGACCGCGCCTTTATCTGCCCTGCATCGGCGAGGTGACTTGCTTATAGTGGCAGGGTCTTGAAAGACAGAGGTGGGGCAGCTTGGCTTAAGTAAGGAGGTCTCCTGCTGGAGTCATCTCCATCATGGTGGCATGAGTGTTGGCTGAGTGGATGTTGCGGTAGCTGGTGGCGGGTGCGGCGGTGATTGTGCCGGTGACGGTGGGAGAATATGCGTTCGGCGGGGATGCGGTAGTGGTACGGAGTTTTGTGAGCTGAGGGGTGTTGCTCGAACAGGCAGCTTGAAGAGGAAAGAGTGTCTCCTGTTTGCGGTCGTTTGGCTGCTGTCGTGGAGAGAGGCAAGCCGGCTGTGCATTCAGCGTTCGTGTTTCAAGATGCTTGATCGTCGCCGGGCCGGGCTGTGTGGCCGCTGAGCGCTGTGCCTTGAGGATGCGCTCTTTAAACATGATTGGAATGATGTGGGGCGTTGGCGGAATCGGCAACGATGAACGCGCACGGCCAGACGTCGGTGTTGCGCTTTACGACGATCCATTGCCTGAAATCAAGGTGATGGTGTCGCAGGTCCATGGAGAGAAAGTCTCGCTGCACCAGGATGGGAGCGCTGCTTTTCCAATTTCAATAGTTTTATTAGCAGATCGTTTTTTTCATTGACACTCGTACGAACCCTGAACTAACGTGTCGAGCTGACTGATCGAAGGCATAAAAGTTTGAAGGAAACCGACTAACTTCCGGAGGATTTAGCGTGATGAACCCCATGGTCCATGCAGTTCCATTGTTTTGGAGAGAGCGCACCCCAAAGTGGGCGGCGATTTTGGCAGTGGCCGCGATATTCGGGTGCTTTACGGCGGCCGCACAGAGCGGTGCCGGCGCCATCCAGGGCACAGTTGCCGATCCTACGGGTGCTCTCGTACCTCAAGCGAAGATCCACGTCGTCAATAACGCAACTTCACAGGCAGAGGATGCAACTTCAAATACCGTTGGCTTTTACCAGGTGCTGGGGCTCTTCACCGGCTCCTATACCGTTACCATCTCGGCGCCGGGAATGCAGACCTACGAGCGCAAGATCGACCTGCTGGTAGGACAGAACCTGGTGCTCAACGCGAGACTGACGACGGGCTCGGTCAATCAGAAGGTAGATGTAACCGCAGATACCGTTCAACTCGCGACCCCAGATAGCGGCACGATCTCAGCCACGCTTGAAAATCAGCGCATCAACGAACTGCCTATGAATGGGCGCAACATCATTTCGCTGGTGAACGAGACGACTCCAGGACTTGAGAGCTGCCCCGAATCCGGTTCTTGTGCGAATGGCCTATCAGGGCCGGCATTGGAATATGAGACGGATGGCGTAACGCTGGCCAACCGAGAATTTGGCGGCGTTCATGAGGGTCCGACCCAGATGGTTGACCCCGATGCGATCCAGGAGGTCCGTGTTGAAACGGAGATCTCGGGCGCTCAATTTGCGGCCCCTGCAACGGCGATCATCACCACGAAATCGGGAACAAACCGAGTCCATGGCTCGATCTTTGAGACGGCGCGCAACAATGCGTTCGGAATCGCCCGTAGCCGGCAGGAGGCGTCGAATTATGCGGCTCCGGAATATGTCCGCAATGAGTTCGGCGGCTCGGTTGGTGGCCCAATCGTTATCCCGCACGTCTACAACGGGCGCAATAAGTCTTTCTTCTTCTTTGCGTATGAACGCTACTCACTGGCGCAAAAGGCCTCTCAGAACGAGACGGTGCCGACGATGGCTATGCGTCAAGGTGACTTCAGCGGACTGGTCAATAGTTCAGGTGTGCTGCAACAACTCTACGATCCGGCAACAACAGCCAACAGTCCCACTTGCGCTAACGCAGGTGCCACCGGGACCAACACGTATTGCCGCACAGCCTTTGTTAATAATCAGATCCCCATGAGCCGCGAATCTCCGACAGCTGCTGTATTCAATGCCATGACGCCGGCCCCATCGAATACGAACAATCCACTAGTGAAGTCGAATCTCGCAGCTTTGGTGCCTGAACTCCAGATCGAACCGCAAATCACCTTCAGGCTCGATCAGGTTTTCAATGAAAGCAACCGCGCATATCTGCGCTACACGCAGAATATTTCTACGAGCACCTCTCCACGGAACGACCCTGTCAAAGAGTCATACAGCCTGGCTGCTACAACCC
Organism: Granulicella sp. 5B5; assembly: GCF_014083945.1. Lineage (GTDB taxonomy): Bacteria > Acidobacteriota > Terriglobia > Terriglobales > Acidobacteriaceae > Granulicella. The sequence goes on from NZ_CP046444.1 coordinate 2,902,672, forward strand.
CCTCGGGATTCAATATTCCAGCAGGTGTCAGCGGCATTTCTTATAACCCCGACGCCTTATTTGCCGCTGCCCTTGGGTTCGACCACGTTTTTTCGCCGACGTTTTTCTCTGAAACCATCCTGAGTCAACAGTGGAACGGCGAGCAAAATTATGCCGGCGGCTCACCCTTTGTCAACTACGAAGCCCCGCTGGGATTGCCGAACAATTTCGGCGAAACCGGCTTCCCATACATCGAGAGCATCTTTCAGCCCTTTGATGGAACGCAGTTTCAGTACGGTATGACTGCCAAGATCTCTCAGATCGACGAAAATTTGACTAAGACATTAGGTAGGCATCAGCTGCAGTTCGGAGGCCGGTATCGCCTGGAGCAGTTTGGTTCACGGCCAGACCAGATCAAGGACTCGGTCAATTTCAACGGCGAGGATACAGGTCTTGGCAATCCTTCAACCTACACCAGTTCGACGCCGGCTGCCTTTACGAATACGGGCCAATTGAATGCCGACGAGTTTCTGGGCGGTGCATCGAGTTATGGCGTCAATCTTCAACCTCCCTACCAGCATCTTCGCGATCAGGAGATAGACGCCTACTTCCAGGACAACTTCCACGTCCGTTCTAACGTCACGGTCAACCTCGGACTTCGTTATGAGGCTCATCCAGCCGCGTGGGAAGGCCAGGGTGCCATGATGGGCTTCGACCTCAAAAACGATGCGATCGTAACCTCCGCTTCTGTCTCAAAGTTGATTGCCGAGGGCCTCACGACGCAGGCCATTATCAATAATGACGAGCTTAACGGTGCGCACTTCGAAACGCCGGACGAGGCCGATCTGCCTCCCATGCTGGTGAATAACTACAACTCCACCTGGGGACCTCGCGTTGGAGTGGCCTGGCAGCCGTTTCCGGTCAAGTGGGGAACGGTCGTGCGAGGGGGCGTTGGACGGTATATCTATCCCATCCCCATCCGCGAGGGATATCGCGAGATCAACCGCAATAATCCATTTACCGCTTCGTATTCGGAGAGCTACACAAGCGTTCAATATGCTCCCAGAAACAGCTATCTGCTCACCAGCACTCCGAACAGTTCATCCGGCTATAACTATGCCACGACCCTGGCTGGGGGTGGAACACCGATCATGGGTGTGAACAGTGCGAACGCCATCAATAGCGACAGCACGAATGCCATCGCCCCTGGCATGGGTATCGTAAGTATTGATCCCGTCGATCCTCCATCCTATGTCGATGAGGCCAACTTCACCGTTGAGCAACCCACTAAATGGAACTCTGTCGTTCGTTTGAGCTACCTCTACACACACGGCACGAACCTGCTCAATTATTTCTTCTATAACGACCATCCTTCGGCCTTCAGTTGGGAGGTCTCGACAGGCCAGACCCCGCCTGCATCCAGTGCGATTGGACCGACGAATACGAGCACTGGCGAGGGCCCTTACGACAACGTCACTTATGGAACGGGAAGCTATCAGATCCAGAAGAGCGGTTGGTCGAATTACAACGCGTTGCAAGCCACTTGGCAGCGTCTGTACCACAACGGCAAGGCCTGGCAGATTATGTATGTGTGGTCGAAGTCCATGCGGACGGGCGGTGATTACGGCGGCGAAAATGCGGATGAGGTCGATCCTTATAGCGCTTACGCATTTTCAGGCGCGAGTTCGGTGAGCTATGTTCCGCAAGGGGGTACTGTATTGACTCAGCCCAACCTGCCGCCACCACCACCGCCAGGAACGCCGAAATGGGGTTACTACAAGGCTTTGAATCGCTGGGAAAACTATATGGTGGACACCAATAATCCACCCCAGCATCTTCAGGTCAACGGCCTCATTGATTTGCCGTTTGGACGTGGCAAGCGCTGGCTGGGGAACTCAAACCGCGCTTTGAATGAGATCATCGGCGGCTGGCAGTTAGCAGGAGCCGCACGCTTTACTGTGACAGACTTCCAGATCACAACCACGAACTGGGGAGCAACAAATCCGCTGAAAGTGTACAAGCACGGCGCACCCATTACGGACTGCCGCAGTGGCACTTGCCTGAAGAGCTACGAATGGTTCAATGGGTATCTTGCACCGACTGTCGTGAACAATAGTACCTGTGCTGCAGGACTCGCCGCGGTCGTCAAGGGGCTGCCTTCTAACTGGGCTCCTTATCAGTCGCCCATCGATACGGAATGCAGTGCTCCTGTCGCAGGCAAAACCGTGGTGGACAAATATTTCGGCACAAACGATGTGGCGATGACAGGCGTCATCAACTCCACAACCGGCCAGCAACAAGCAGCAGGGACGGTTCTTGCGTATGGCGTTGTCCCCTCCGAGAACAATAACGGCTCCTCACAGGGCGCTATCGATGTAACCAACCCGTACGGTCATACTGTCCTGAACGGGCCGTGGAACTGGAGTGTGGACGCCTCGTTGTTCAAGGTCTTTCCCATCACGCAGGGCTTGCTCCTTCGTGTCAACGTAGATGCGTTCAATGTATTCAACAACCAAGGACTTCCTAATCCCAGCGGGACCGACGGTACGGTGTGCACAACACCAGGTGGCCTTGGCTGCTCATCCTACAACACTCCGCGTCAGCTGCAATTCTCTGCGCGCCTTTCATTCTGAACAGTGTCGGCCACACGTAGAGATTCGCCGCTGATTGTGCTGGAACGGCAAAAGGGTGGCTGGCGCAGCTTTCGAATGCGCCAGCCACCCTTTTGCGACATTCGTAGCATTCGTTACGTTGCATAGCGATGATTAACCACAAATAGGGCTAAGCGGCTTGCCAGAAGCTAAGTTGTCAGAGGGAAAATGGTCGGGACGACTAGATTCGAACTAGCGACCTCACCCACCCCAAGGGTGCGCTCTACCAGGCTGAGCCACGTCCCGACTATTCGATTGTTGTCTGGAGCTGGTGCGCTCGTTGTATGGATGAATCCATACGCTCTAAGCTGGGCCACGTCCCGACTTGTTGCTGTTCGCTGCTCGCGCGGGAAGCGCCAGCTGCTGGGGTGTCTCTAGTCTACACGAAAGAGGCGGCGAGAACCCTATGCGGAAGGGGCGATGTATTCTTTTGGCAACTCGCCGCCGGAGCCGAAGAAGAACTCGTTCATCTGCTCGACGAGGAACTCCTGGGCCTCGCGGGTCCAGGGCTGGAGGCGGTACTCGTTAAGGAGCATCTTCTGGCGCTCGATCCACTCGTTCCAGGCTTTGAGAGAGACGGTCTTGTAGATCTTCTGACCGAAGTCGGAGTCAAACGGGGGCTCTTCGAGGCCCTCCATCTCGGCTTTGTATTTGGCGCAGAAAACCATGTGCGGCATATCGTGTTTCTCCCTAGTGGTTATAGTTTACCCGAGGAGAGAGGTAAGACACGAGAGGCGAGATTCGAATGGAGGCGGCTCTCTATAATCGTGGCGATGACTACGGTGAAGGCGGGCGGGATGACGGTTGAGGCGAAGATGGAGGCGCTGCGGGAAGAGCTGCGGCACCATGAGTATCTGTATTACGTGCTGGACCAGCCGGAGTGGACAGATGCGCAGTACGATGCGCGGATGAATGAGCTGAAGGCGCTGGAGGCAGAGCATCCTGAGCTGGTGGCTGCGGACTCACCGACTCAGCGGGTGGGCGGCAAGCCGAAGGAAGGCTTTGTGAAGGTGGCCCATTCGAAGCCTATGCTGTCGCTGGACAACGCGTACAACGAAGAAGAGCTACGGGCGTGGGCGGAGCGCGTGCAGGGTGGGCTGGCGGCGAGTGAGAAGCCGGGGTTTGTGTGCGAGCTGAAGCTGGATGGGTTGTCGCTGGCGCTGACGTATGAGGCTGGGGTGAAGGGGACTGCTGTGCTGAAGAGCGGCGTGACGCGGGGCGATGGCACGGTGGGCGAGGATGTGACGTCGAATGTGCGGACGATTCGGAGCGTGCCGCTGCATGTGAGCGCGAAGCGGCTGAAGGATGCGGGGCTGCCACAGCAGTTTGAGGTGCGCGGCGAGGTGGTGCTGCCGCAGGCGGCTTTCAGGAAGATGAATGAAGAACGCGAGGCGCAGGGGCTGGCGCCGGCGGTGAATCCGAGGAATGCCGCGGCGGGGACGCTGAGGACGCTGGAGCCGAATATCGTAGCGCAGCGGCGGTTGGAGTTGTTTGCGTACTTTCTGTTGAGTGCCGGCGGCGAAGGGGAACCAGCGACGGGAGAGTTTTTGCTGGAGACGCAGAGCGCAGGGCTGGAGGCGTTGCGCAGGGCTGGATTTCTGGTGAATCCGAACTCGCGGGTTGTGTCGTCGATCGACGAAGTACTTTCGTTTATCGCGGAGGCTGAGGCGAAGCGGGATGGGCTGCCGTATGAGATTGACGGTGTGGTGATCAAGGTGGATTCGACCGCGCAGCAGCGGCGGCTGGGGTTTACGGGCAAGGCTCCGCGGTGGGCGATTGCCTACAAGTTTCCGGCGCGGGCAGCGGTGACGATGCTGGAGGAAGTGCTCTTTCAGGTGGGACGCACAGGGAAGGTGACGCCGGTGGCGGCGCTGGCTCCGGTGTTTGTGGGTGGGACGACGGTGACGCGGGCGACGCTGCATAATGCGGATGAGATTGAGCGGCTGGGGCTGAAGATCGGCGATTTCGTTTCGGTAGAGCGTGGTGGGGATGTGATTCCGAAGATCACGGAGGTGGTGGAGGATGCGGCACATCCGCGTGGAGAACGGGAGATTGTGTTTCCCGAGGTGTGTCCGCGCTGCGGAGAGGCGCTGGTTCGCGAGCCTGGTGAAGTGGATCTGCGGTGCGTGAATGTGAGTTGCCCGGCGCGGCTGGAAGAGGAGTTGCGGCACTTCGCTTCGCGTGGGGTGATGAACATCGAAGGCATGGGTGAGTCGATGGTGGCCCAGCTTCTGGGACATACGCTGGCCGAGGTGGGTACCGCTAGTCTGGAGGCTTCGACGGATGAGAGTGAGATTGAAGCTGAGGCCCCGACGAAGACCGCGCTGGTGCACTCGATCGCCGATGTCTACGATTCGACGAAGGTGAACCGCGATACGCTGCTGACGCTGGAACGCATCGGCGAAAAGACGGCAGATGCACTTCTGGCCCAGATCGAGGCTTCGAAGAAGCAGCCGCTCAACAGAGTGCTGCTGGGGCTGGGCATCCGCCATGTTGGAGAACGTACGGCGCAGGCGTTGGCTGACGAGTTCGGATCGATCGATGCGTTGATCGGTGCGACTGAAGAAGAGCTGACGAAGGTGAATGACATTGGGCCGAAGGTTGCAGCCACGGTGCGCGAGTTCTTTACGAACGAACGCAACCTGGCGCTCGTGGAGCGGTTGCGAGGCTATGGGCTGACGTTTACTTCAAAGAAGCGAGAGCGCGGAACGAAGTTGGAGGGCATGACGTTTGTACTGACCGGGACGTTGCCCACGCTGACTCGCGATGAGGCGAAGGAGAAGATCGAGGCTGCGGGTGGGAAGGTTTCGGGATCGGTGAGTAAGAAGACGAGTTATGTGGTTGCCGGGGAAGAGGCCGGGTCGAAGCTGGAGAAAGCGCAGCAGCTGGGGGTTGCGGTTTTGGATGAGGCTGGGTTGCTGGCGATGCTTTGATGCGATGAGTTGAAAGCAGAAGGGCGTGGAGATGAACTCCACGCCCTTCTGCTTTTGGATGGGTTGGTTACTTTTCTGAGTGCCGCCCTTCGGATTTGTAGCCGGGGCGTGTTCGGTTGTGGTGAGCGGTGCGGCGATGTCCATGAGGTAGTCGGGGGTGCCAGCCACTCGCTCGAGGGTGGGGTATTTGTTGCCGTCGTGGTAGTTGATGTCGTAGGTGGTGAGGGTGCCTTCATGCTCTGCGACGATGTGGATGGGCTCAGTCTTGCCGACGGCGTCCTTGATGGCCTCGGTGAGAAGCTCGGGGGTGAAGGACTGGCCGTTGATGCCAATGATGCGCTCGCCGGGGTAGAGCTTGGCTGCATCGGCCGGGCCGCCGTAGCGGACGTCGGAGATGGTGCCTTCGGCCCCGCCGCCGCGTCCACCGCGTCCAGGACCACCGCCGCTGATGCGGAGGCCGATGGAGTACCAGACGTTGGGCCCACCGAAGCCGCGGCCGCCCGCGCCAGCGCGATCAGATGGCGGCTCGTGATCGAGGTAGACGAGCTTGTAGCCGCCTTGCGTGATGCCGTCCGTGTCGGCGTGCGGGTTGATGCCGTTGACCTTCTCACGCAGCATCTTGTCCCAATCGTAGGGAACAACCTTGTTGAGGTCTTCGACGAGCTCGGGGAACTCATAGCCGAGGATCATGGGGCCAGTGTTGCCGCCCCTGCCGAGGAAGATGCGCTGGAAGTCGGTGAGTGACTTCTTGTTGTTGGTGAGCTGGCGGATCTTGGTGTCGACATCCATCCAGACGAGGGTGCCTTCCTGGTAGTAGTCCTGACCGCGCTTCCAGTTGGACCACTCGGGATTACCGCCACGGAGGACGCTGGCGGCGATGGCGGTGTCCTCTGTGGAGCGCCAGTCGCGGCCGGGCTTGTAGTCGAGCGAGGCGGCGGTGTTGGCGATGGTGTCGAGGTACTGGCGCTTGGTCTTGAAGTCGGCGCGGGCACCGAGGACGTTGCCCATGTACTGCGTCATGCCTTCGTAGACCCAGAGGAGATTGCCCTGCTCGGGTGTGGCGAAGGTGGGCTGGTAGAGGCGGGCGGGACGGCGGTACTTGCCGTTCCAGGAGTGGGTGTACTCGTGGGCGAGGAGGTCGGAGCCGCCTTCGGGCATGCTGAAGCCCTTCTCGCCGACGCCGTTGTCGGAGGACTGGCCGTGCTCGAGGCCTTCACCGCCTGCGACGTCGGAGAGCGTGAGCAGGAAGTGGTAGACGTTGTAGTGGTGCGAGCCGTAGGCGGCGTTGGCTTCGCGGACGAGGTTGGAGCACTCGGCGATGACCTCGGGCTTGAGGTCCTGATCGCCGGGCTTGTCGGCGACGACGTCGATGTAGTGCTTGGGCGACATCTCGGGCGCGAGGGCGAACTCGTGAAAATACTGGCCGGCGATGACGGGCGAGTCTTCGAGCTGCTCGACGTTGGTTTCGGCGTAGTGGGTGGTGACGGCCCCTGCCGGGGGGGTGTGGTCCTGCTCGTTGACGCCGGTGGTGGGCGGGGGTGCGCCGGTGCCGGTGGGCTGGAGGGCGGTGCCGATGCCCCAGCCGGCGGGGACGGTGACGCTAGGGATGACTGGGATCTCCTTGCCGGGCTTGTCAGCGGGGTACATCAGCAGGCGCTCCCACTCGAGGCAGGCGAGATGGTCGCTGACGCGGGTGAGGGCGATGTCGTCGAGGTGGACGTGGATGCTGGTGACACCCTTGGGGACGACGAGGTGGAAGTTGTAGAGGTCGACGTCGTCGCGACGCCACTTGAGGGTTTCGCCGTTAGCGGTGAAGACGACGCCGGTGATCTCATCGACGGGGCCGGTGGGGCGGTGGTTGCCGGGAATCCACTTGGGGGTGGTGAGGGTGAGCGGGCCGGGGTGACCGGGATGTCGATCTCGGCGTGGTAGAGGCGGCGGGGCGCTTCGGAGAGATCGGCGGTGATCTTGATCGGCGCGGTCTGGGCAAAGGCTGCGGCCGAGAAGAGTGCGGCGGCGAGCAGCGCGGCGGGGCGAATCGTCATTCAAGGAACCTCAGTTGGAGAACTTGCTGGTGATTCCTACTGTACGTCCATGGAGGCGATTTTGACGCAAGCGGTGGGAGGCCCCCCGGCCCGTTTTGGGCTAAGATCCGCAGCGGATTGGAGTTAGATCCGTAACCAGAGTGTGGAAACTTTAGTCAGAGGGAGGCTAGAGTGGGTCGGTTGAGAACGATCTGGAGATGACGAAACCCGGCGCTGGGCCGGGTTTCGTTGTAGATGCTTCTACTCTTTAAGGATATCAGCGTTGTCAAGCTGACGGTTAGTGGTGACCGCCGCCGTGACCGCCGCCGCCGTGACCACCACCGCCGTGGCCGCCACCGTGGGAGCCGCCGCCGCCAGCATGCGATCCTCCGCCATGTGATGCTGCGGCGTGTGCAGAGCCGCGGGGTGCTGCACCATGAGTTGCCGCTGAATGGCGGCTGCCGCCGGAGGCCCTCGAAGAGCGGGCTCCGCCGTTGCCGCGTACTGCCGATACTCCAACTCTGCGGCTTCCACGGTTGGCCGCGATGCCGCCACCACCTCTGTAGCTTCCGCCACCACCATTGCTGAAGCGATGGCCGCCCCAACCGTGGCTATAGCCCCAGCCAGACCACGGGCCCATGCCGAGGAAGATGCCGTTGTAGAAGTATCCCGGGCCGTAAAAACCCATAGGGGAGCAGGCGTAGGGGGCGTAGTCGTAATAGCCGTATGGGCAGATGGGTTGAGCGCCTATGTTGACGACGAGCTGTGCGTTAGCCGCAGGCAACACGGCCAAGGATGTCGTTACGATTGCTGCACAGAGGAGAACCTTCAGTCCACGCATTGGAACCTTTCCGACGGTGGCTGCGGCTCCTAGCAATGTCCTGGGATACGGCGGTGTCCCGTGTTTGCCGATCTCAGGCTTTCGTCTGTAGAAGAGCTACTGAGGTAGATGGGAGCTGTACAAAGAAGGGTGCCCCTGGCTTTGCACAATCTTCTCTATCGCTGCTCGCGTCTTCGGCGCATCGCTGCCACAGATGCAGGTCTCTCCGCTGCGCATCGCAAAAGCGCGATGCTTCGGGCGAGATGACAGATTTGTGGTGGTAGTAGTCGAGATAACAGACTTTGTGGTTGGGTAAGCGAAGCAAGGCCCGGGGCTGAAGCCCCCCTACCTATTGAGAGGCTGTTGCGGCGCTGACGGAGCGGAGGGCTGCGAGGGCTGAGTTGGGTTCGGCGGCGAAGTGGTTGCGGTGGTCGGCGAGGTAGCGGTGGACGTCGGAGATGACGACGGAGCCTTCGCCGACTGCGGAGGCGACGCGCTTGACGGAGTTGGAGCGGACGTCGCCGACGGCGTACATGCCGGGGACGCTGGTGGCGTAGGGGGTGGTCTCGAAGCCGTCTTCGCCGCCGGTGAGGATGAAGCCCTTCTTGTCGAGCTTGACGGTGCCGAAGAGCCAGCCGGAGTTGGGCTCGGCGCCGATCATGACGAAGATGCTGCCGATAGGGCGCGTGGTCTCTTCGCCGGTGCGGCGGTTGACCCAGGTGACGCATTCGAGTGAGTTGGCGCCGGTGAGTTTTACGATCTCGGATTCGGTGTAGAGGGTGATGTGGGAGGAGCTTTCGATGCGGGAGATGAGGTACTGCGACATGGTGGCGGCGAGTGACTTGCCGCGGACGATGTGATGGACGTGCTTCGCGATGCCGGAGAGGAAGACGGCGGCCTGTCCGGCGGAGTTGCCGCCGCCGACCACGATGACCTCGTTTTCGCGGCAGAGGACGGATTCCATTGCGGTAGCGGCGTAGTAGATGCCGCGGTTTTCATACTGGCTGTAGTTTTCGACGGAGAGCTTGCGGTACTGCGCGCCGGAGGCGATGACAACTGCGCGGGAGCAGACGGGGATGCCGCCGGCGAGGGTGAGCTGGTGGATGCCGTCGACCTGCTCGGCGGTGACGACGTCGCGGGAGATGGCGAAGCGGACGCCGAACTTGAGGGCCTGCAACTGGGCGCGGCTGGCGAGGCGCTGGCCGGCGATGCCGGTGGGGAAGCCGAGGTAGTTTTCGATCTTGGAGCTGGTGCCGGCCTGGCCGCCGGGGGCGGTGCCTTCGATGACGATGGTGCAGAGGCCTTCGGAGGCCGCATAGACGGCTGCCGCGAGGCCGGAAGGACCGGCACCGACGACGGTGACGTCGTAGATCATGTGCGGGTCGGGGAGCTCGGTGATGCCGAGCTCGTCGGCGAGCTGGGTGATGGTGGGGCGGTGCAGGGTGCGGCCGTCGGTGAGGGTGACGGCGGGGTAGAGGGACTCGCGCTCGGTGAGGAGGTCGGTGGGCTGCGGAGCTTCTTCGACGGGGGCTTCGGCGAGCTGGTGGGGGTAGCTGTTGCGGACGAAGAAGCGCTGTAGCTCGATGGTCTCCGCGTCGCCGGTGTTGCCGGTGAGGATGACGCCGCTGTTGGCTTCGCCGATGATGCCGATGCGGCGCCAGACGGTGGCCGAGGTGATGATGTTGGCGATGTCGCCTTCGGCGCGCATGAGGCGCTGGAGCTCGTTGCGTGTGATGCGAAGGAGGCGACTGACGCCGGTGGTGTGGGCTTCGGCGAGCGAGCCCTGTGAGTTGAGCATGTTCAGCTCGCCGGAGAAGCTGTAGGGGGGATGGTGGGCGAAGATGTGGGGACGGCCGTCCGTGGCCGGCAGAGAGATGTCGATGCCGCCTTCGAGGACGACGAACATGTCGACCTGGCGCTGTCCCTGGGTGAAGAGGACGGCGCCGTCAGGGAAGGTCTCTTCGCGGCCGTAGGCGCGGAGGCGCTCGACCATCTCCTCGGTGAGCTTGGGGAAGGCGAGGTCCGGGCGGAAGTCCGGGGTGTTCCAGGCGCTGTTTTTGCTGCGGGCCTCTTCGATGGAGAGAGCGCGGTCCTGTTCTGACATGGAGGTATTGTCTCAGGGAATGGGGCGGCAGAGCTTGCACGTTTGGCGGTTGTGCGGGGGTACGCTCGCGCCTTCGGCGCTTGCTACGGCAAAGGCTTTCACGCAGAGGGCGCAAAGTAAAAGCCCGCAGAGGTCGCAGAGGAAAACAAGCAACGGCAAATGCGGGGAAGTTAACTGGGCTTGCGGGAGCGAGAGAAGGCCAGCCAACCGAGCGCGAGGGAGAGGTACGACAGATAGATGAAGGGGAAGTAGCGGAGCGGGGCGGGTGGGACGGGGTAGAAGTTGCTGGCCATGGCGAGGAGCATCGCGAGGGTGGCGGAGGCGGTGAGGAGGATGGTGGCGATCACACGAAAGCGCTCCCCGAGGGCTAAAGCCCCCCATTTTCTGGGTGCACTATGAGACCCAAGGCTGAAGCCTTGGGGTACCTGGGTCTCCGTTTCGAGGCTGAAGCCTTGGGGTACCTGATTTTTGGCTGGGAGGCAGAAGCCCTCGGGCTTGATGCGGTGGAAGAAGAGGGCGACGGCGACCATTCCGTAGGCGGTGAGGAAGGCGTAGACGGCGAGGGTACCCATCCAGCCGTAGATGTTGGCTCCGGAGGTGTGGCCGAGGGCGAGGCCGGCGGCGGGAAGGAAGGCTAGAACGGCGGCGAGGATGCCGGCGGCGGCTGGGGTTTCGTGCGTGGAGCTGGTGGTGGAGAGGCGTTTGTGAGCGAGGCCGTGGTGGGCCATGAGGAGCAGAACGCGGGAGGCGGCGATGACGCAGGCGAGCGTGGCGGCGAACATGCTGATGAAGACGCCGATGTCGATGAGGAGACCTAGCGGAGTGACGCCGGCCTGTGCGGCGAGGAAGTGGAAGGGTGCGGGGGACTGGTCGAGGGTGATGGAGGAGGAGCGGAAGCCGAGGGTTTCGCCGTAGCTGCAGAGGACGAAGAAGAGGCCGGAGAGGAGCGCGGACTGGACGACGGCTCGGGGGATGGAGCGGAGAGGGTTTTTGGCTTCGGCGCCGAGGGTGGTGGCGGACTCGAAGCCGACGAAGCTGAAGATGGCGAGCATGACGCCGAGGCCGATGCCTCGGAAGCTGAGATGGTTGAGGGCGAACTGGGCGTGGTCGAGGTGCAGGCCGTGCTTGAACAGGGTGACGGCGATGACGGTGGCGATCAGGCAGACGGAAAAGGCCTCTATATAGAGCATGAGGCGAGCGGAGATCTGGACGTCGCGCCAGGCGACCCAGCCGGCCCCGGCGGCGGCGATGAAGACGAGCAGGAGCGGCGGGACGGCGGCAGCGTGGGCACCGAGGAGGACGTCGGCGAAGGCAACAAAGCCTCCGATGACGGCGGACGCGGTGGTGATGTAGGCGAAGAAGAGCGCCAGGGCGGTGATGGAGGAGCAGATGGGCGGGAGCGAGATGCGGGTGTAGACGTAGAGCGAGCCGGGCGAGGAGGACTCGCGCGCGAAGGCGGCGATGGTGAGGCCGATCAAAATCATGAGCAGCATCGCGATGAGGTAGGCGAGGGCTGTGCCCTGGCCGGCGAGCGCAAAGACGAGCGGGATGGTGAGCGCGGGCGAGGTGCTGGGGGCGATGGTGGAGATGGACTGGGCGAGGGTTTCGACGGGCGAGAGGATGGCGTGGCGCAGGCCGAAGGTTTCGGGCTCAAAGGACTCAAGGGCGAGGAGCTTGGCGCCGTCGGGGTGGGGGGCGGATTCGAGGGTGTCGGTGGGCATGTTTGAAGAGGAGTAGATGAGTAGTGAGTAGAGAAAGGTAACGGCAGAAGCGGATTTGTCCTTCCCTCTCGACTTCGCTTAGGGGAATGACAAGCCAGAAACGCAAAAGCAAAAGCAACGGCAAGTGCGAAATACAGGGGTCTCTCTGCTCCGGCTGCGCCTCCGGTCGAGATGACGGACGTCTTGTGGGAGGTGGAGATTCTTGTTGCGCCGGGGTTGAGGAGCGTCGGGGCTTCCATTGAGCCGGGTAGGGGGTTGCGTTGTGGTTCTCCACAGCATACCTTGATCGGGAATGGAGTAAGAGAGGGGTATGTCACAGGATTCATCGTCCTTTAGCAAAGGTGAGGGCCGGACGCGCTAGGCTTTTAACTGGAAAACCGGCGTGTGAAGAGACCGAAGGGCCGCGCAGTGGCACGGTAGGGAACGGACGAAGGCTTCGTAAGAGACTGGTTCGGAAGAGACAGGAGCGACACAGGTGACTCAGGCGATCTATGTCCTGGAAGACGATGCGGACATCCGGCGGCTGGTGCAGTATCAGCTGGAGGGTGCGGGGTATACGGTGCGGGCGTATCCGCAGCTGAGCACGATCGTGCAGGACGCGGAGCGGCAGCGGCCGGCGCTGTTTCTGCTGGACATTATGTTTCCTGGGGGCGACGGGCTGGACCTTTGCCGCCGGTTGCGGCAGAACCCGACCCTCGCCAGCGTGCCGATCATTTTTTTGACGGCGCGGGCGGCGGAGAACGACCGCGTGACTGGGCTGGAGCTGGGCGCGGACGACTATATTACGAAGCCGTTTGCGATGCGCGAGCTGCTGGCAAGGGTGAAGGCCGTGCTGCGGCGGTTCGAGCGGCCGGAGACGCCTTCGACCAGCGCGGTGCTGTCGATCGAGGCTCTGGAGATCGATGGGAACTCGATGCAACTGCGGGTGAACGGCGAGCTGGTGACGACGACAGCGACGGAGTTTCGGCTGCTGGATTATCTGGCACGGCACCCGGGACGCGTGTTCAGCCGGGACCATCTGCTGGATGCGGTGTGGGGCGATGCGCGGTTTGTGACGCCGCGCAGCGTGGATGTGTATGTGCGGAGAATCCGGGAGAAGATCGAGACGGACCCGGAGACGCCTCGCTACCTGAAGACGATGCGTGGGGCAGGATACCGGTTCGACATCCCGAAGGGGCGTGCCGAGGGCGGTGAGCCTGCCGAGGTGGGCGCGGCTGAAGGCGCGAACGATTAGTCTTTAGCGCATGGGCTCCTTTTTAAAACGCAGCTTGTTCCTGGCGTTGCTGTGGCGCTCGGCGGCGGCCGTGGCCGCAGTGGGCGTTGCGGTGCTGCTGCTGCCGAAGCCATGGATGGTGGTGGTGGCCGGGTTGGTGGCCGCGGTGGCGGTGGCGACGGAGACGACGTACTCGATTACGACGGCGCTGGAGGAGCTTGAGCCGATGGTGTTGGCGTCGCAGGAATTAAGGACGCTGCCGGAGCCGCCGTATCGACAGATGGAGGGGATCGTCGATGCGCTGAATGTGAGCAGCGCGGAAGCGGCGCGGCAGATGGCGTCGAGCGCGGAGAGCCGGCGGAAGCTGGAGGCGCTGCTGGACTCGATGCAGGACGCGGTGACGAGCGTGGACGCGGCGGGGCGGATTGTGTGGGCGAACCGGCAGATGCAGCGGCTGATGACAGAGTCGTCGGGGTCGGTGCGGGCAGGGCACTCGCTGGTGCAGACGATACGGGCGCCGGAGGTGCTGAAGTGCGTGCAGCTGGCGCTGGAGCAGGGCAAGTATGCGGAGGAGCGGTCGGTGTCGCTGCCGATTGGACGGGTGTTTGCGGTGAGCGCGAGTCCGATGCCGGAGGGCGGCGCGGTGGTGGTGATGCAGGACCGCACGCGGATTGAGCAGGTGGAACGGACGCAGCGGGAGTTTGTGGCGAATGTGAGCCATGAGCTGCGGACGCCGCTGACGTCGATCTCGGGGTATGTGGAGATGCTGCTGGAGGACGAGCGGACGGCAGACACGTTTACGCCGCAGGTTCGGGAGTTTCTGGAGGCGATCCAGAAGAGTGCGAGGCGGATGGGGCGGCTGACGGACGACCTGCTGGCGATGGCGCGGGTGGACTCCGGCGAGCAGAAGCTGAGGCCGAAGCCGGTGAAGGTGACGACGCTGATCGACGAGACGGCGGTGGCGGTGGCCGGGCTGGTGAAGGAAAAGGGTGGAGACCTGGGGATCGGGGAGCATCCGGAGACGACGGTTGTGGCGGACCTGGACGCGCTTGTACAGGTGATGAGCAACCTGGTGGAGAATGCGTTGAACTACGGGCGGCGGCCGACGGCGTTGCAGAGCGGCGACCGCGGGCCGGATGAGGCGGCGGTGGTGTTGAGCGCTCGTGAGGTGACGATCGAGGACGGGCGGGCGATGGTGGAGTTCTGCGTAGAAGACTTTGGGCAGGGGATTCCGTCCGAGCATTTGGGGCGGCTGTTCGAACGGTTCTACCGGGTGGACAAGGCACGGAGCCGGGAGTCGGGTGGGACGGGGCTGGGGCTGGCGATTGCGAAGCATATTGTGGAGTCGCACAGAGGACGGATGTGGGTGGAGAGTGAGCTGGGTGTGGGGAGCCGGTTCTTCTTTACGCTGCCTGTGGCCGAGTAACAGGGTGTTAAGGGGTGGGCTGCGGTGTTCACCCCTGTAGTTACACCGGCTTTACCCCTGTGAGGCTGAGGCAGGGCTGTGGACAGAGGACGGCGGGTGGGTTGCGGGTAAAAAATGGTGCCAAATTCGTAATCTTGGGGATTTTCATTCTCTATTCACATCGCTGAAGGCCTCTGTTCACAGAGGCGGCGGAAGCTTAATGCAACGGATAGGTGAAGCAAGATGACCGAATCTGCGGCCAGAAGAATGAGCCGGACAGGGATCGGTACGTCTTAGCGCTATCTCGCGAGGAATAATGAGAGCTCTCAAGTTTGGAATCGCTGCTTTGGCCGCTGCAGCAATCGTCGGTGTGCCGAGTGCGCATGCGCAGACGCAGTCGAACCCCTGTAAGACGACCGTACGTCATCACAAGGCAAAGAAGGACGAGATGCCTTGCGAAGACCTGCGCAAGCAGTTGGCGGACCAGCAGGCGCAGATCGACGCGCTGAAGCAGCAGCTGGCAGACATGCCGAAGGCACAGCCGGAGTCGGACCCGATTGCGACGCCGCTGGCACAGAAGGCGCAGCAGACGGCGGACACAGCACAGCAGACGGCGAACAATGCGTCGGCAGCTGCCAGCACGGCCGATGCGAAGGCGACGGACGCGGACGCGAAGGCTGTCTCGGCCGACAAGAAGGTCGATGCCCTGCATGACGAGGTCTACTCGCCGAGCGCGCTGCACTACAAGGGCATCACGATCACCCCGATCGCCTTCGCGGCGGCTGAAGGTGTATGGCGCCAGCACACGGTGAACTCGGACATCAACACGCCGTTCAACAACATTCCTCTGCCGAGTGCGTCGGAAGGGCATACGAGCGAGCTGAACTTCTCGGGCCGCCAGAGCCGCCTGGGTGTTCTGTTCCAGTCGCAGGCGACGCCGACGGCGAAGCTGACCGGCTATTACGAGATGGACTTCCTGGGAACGGGCACGAGCTCGAACAACAACCAGTCGAACAGCTATGTGATGCGTCAACGCCAGATCTGGGGTCAGGTTGCCCTGCAGAACGGCTTTACGATGACGGGTGGCCAGATGTGGTCGCTGATTGCTGAGAACCGCAAGGGAACGGACGCGCGGACCTCGATTCAGCCGAACTCGATCGATTCGCAGTACCTCGCAGGTTACAGCTGGACACGTCAGCCGGGCTTCCGCATCCAGCAGCGTTTTGGCGATGAGAGCACGAAGGCGCTGACGCTGGCGGTTTCGGTGGAGCAGTCGCAGATCACCGGTTTCACGGTGGCGTCGACGGTGTCGGCGGCTATCCCGGTCAATTACTACTTCGGTGGCATCGGCCAGAACGGCGGTCTGTACAACGCGGCCGCGGCGAACGGCGGTACGAGCAACATCACGACCTATGCGAACAACGTCGCTCCTGACGTGATCGTGAAGGCCGCGGTGGACCTGCCGAACTTCCACGGCGAAGTGGGCGGCCTGGGCCGCTTCCTGCGCGACTACTACTTGCCGATCACGGCATCGGGCGGCACGGCTGCGGCGCCGACCTACACGTACGCCAGCACGTACTCGAACCACACCTCCGCTGCTGGCGGTGTGTTCGGCAGTGCACGTGTGTACCTGGCTGACAAGAAGATCGAAGTTGCGGCGCAGGCGATGGTTGGCCAGGGCGTGGGGCGTTATGGCTCGTCGCAGCTGGCGGACGCGACGCTGCGCCCGGACGAGACGATTGAGCCGATCCGCAACTACCATGGTCTGTTCTCGCTGGAGACGCATCCGACGAAGAAGTTCGATGTATTCGGCTACTACGGCGGTGAGTATGCGCAGCGCACGGTGTACACGACCTCTCAGGGTGACCTGATCGGTTATGGCCCAGGCAACCTGGTCGACAGCGGCTGCTACAACCTGCCAGCTGCGCCTTCGACGACGGTTGGCGCCGGCAATGGTGGCGGTCTGGGTGCAGGCAGCTCCTGCAACTCGCCGACACGGTACATTCAGGAGGCGATGGCAGGCGTGATCTGGAAGCCGATCGTGAGCCCGAAGTATGGCCGTCTGCAGTACTGGGTGACCTACAGCTATCTGCAGCGCAACCTGTGGTCGGGCAACAACGTGCCGGCGACCGGTCCGATCACCAGTCCCACGGGCGCACGCGCGACCGAGCCGATGGTGCATGTCTCGATGCGCTACTACATCCCCTAAACCTGAAGCCTGACGGTACGCAAGGGGCCCTGTCGTTGCGATGGGGCCCTTCGCTACTGGTGGGTGATATGGCTGGCAAAGCGATGGAATTGCAGGGCTTTGCTGAAAACGAATGAGAATGTAACACCCCTGCAATGTGGCTGGATGAGCATGGACGAGTACCCCGGGTGAAATATCGTTTCGTGCTATGAAGTCGAGTTTTTCCCGTTGGAATTTCAATCAAGATGAAGCAGTAAACAGGAGCTTTCAAGTGAAGACAAATATCCTCTCAGCGTTTCTGCTGTCCGCCTGCGTGGCGACCGCGGGTGTGTCCGTGGCGAGCGCACAGCACCTGACCGGTGCGGGCGCGTCGTTCCCGAACCCGATCTACTCCAAGTGGTTCTCGGAGTACAGCGCGTCGCATCCCGGTGTACAGATCAACTACCAGTCGGTGGGTTCGGGCGCGGGCATTCGCCAGGTGTCGGAGAAGACGGTGGACTTCGGTGCGAGCGACGGCCCGATGACGGACGCGCAGCTGGCGGCGTCGAAGGTGAAGCTGTACCACATCCCGACCGTGCTGGGCGCGGTGGTGCCGGTGTACAACGTTCCTGGCGTGAAGGCGCCGCTGAAGTTCGCTCCTGAGGTGATCGCGGACATCTACCTGGGCAAGATCACGAAGTGGAACGATCCCCGCCTGACGAAGGACAACCCCGGCGTGAGCCTGCCGGACCACACGATCCTGCCGGTGTACCGTTCGGACGGGTCGGGCACGACGTACATCTTCACGGACTTCCTGTCGAAGGTGAGCCCGGACTTTGCTTCGAAGATCGGCAAGAACACGTCGGTGCGCTGGCCGCTGGGCATTGGCCAGAAGGGCAATGAAGGCGTTGCCAGCATGGTGCGCAGCAGTGAGTACGCGTTCGGCTACGTGGAACTGATCTATGCGAAGGCGAACAACATGCAGTATGGCTATGTACGCAACGCCGCGGGCAAGTGGCTGCTGGCTTCGACCGAAGGCGTGACAGCCGCGGCTGCGGGTGCGGCGAAGAACATGCCGGCCGACTATCGCGTGTCGATCACGAATGCTCCGGGCGCGGATGCGTACCCGATCTCGTCGTTCACATGGCTGCTGATCCCGGTGAAGTCGGATGATCCGGCGAAGGGAAAGGTGCTGAAGGACTTCCTGACCTGGATGCTGGATAAGGGTGAGGCTGAGGCGAGCAGCATGACGTATGCTCCGCTGCCAGCGTCGGTGGTCAAGATGGAGCGGAAGACGATCGCGACGATCCAGTAAGCGTGCTGGCCCCCGGAGCGGCTGTATTGCTCACGGGGGCCAACAGTTTTATGCCCGGCTGGAAGGTAAAACTCCGCAGCAGGGCGAAGAGCCGGCGTAGAGCCCTATAAAGGCTGATTTATCTATGCGAAAGACCGGCCGAATGCAGCCGAATTCACGGTCTGTTTACAGTCCTTTCATAAAGTAGAGGCAGCGTCTTACGCAGTCTATGAGTGAATCCAATTCCATCCCGATGCGGCAGACGGTGATTTCGTCCGAGCTGAGGAACGCGCCTGACGGCGACGGTCCGAAGGCGGTGACAGCCCCTGCCGAACCCTCCGCGATCCGCCAGTTTCTGCAAAACAAGAGTGCGGGCAAGCTGCCAGATGGTGCGTTCAGCTGGCTGATGCTGGTGTGCGCGTTGAGCATCTTCGTGATCGTGCTGCTGATTGTGTTTGTCCTGATCAGGGACTCGCGGCTCTCGATCCATGCGTTTGGCTGGAAGTTTTTTACGGGCACGGTGTGGGACCCGGTCTCGGGCGATTTTGGGGCGCTGCCGTTTATCTATGGCACGGTGGTGTCGTCGCTGCTGGCGATTGCGATGGCCGTGCCGCTGGCGCTGCTGGTGGCGATCTTTGTGCTGGAGATCTGCCCGAACTTTCTGCGTGGGCCGATCTCGTTTTTGACGGAGCTGTTGGCGGCGATCCCAAGCGTGGTATACGGCCTGTGGGGGGTGTTCGTGCTGGTGCCGCTCATCCGCGACCAGGTGGGACCGGTGCTGGAGAAGACGCTGGGGTGGACAGGGCTATTTGCTGAGCCGAACTTCGGCGTGGGCATGTTTACGGCCGCGGTGATCCTGGCGATCATGATCTTTCCGGTGATTTCGTCGATCAGCCGCGATGTAATGCGGGTGGTGCCGCCGAGCCAGCGTGAGGCGGCGCTGGCGCTGGGCGCGACGCGGTGGGAGATGATCCGGATCAGCGTTCTGCGGAACTCGCGGATCGGGATTGTAGGTTCGGTGATCCTGGGGCTGGGCCGTGCGCTGGGCGAGACGATGGCGGTGACGATGGTGATCGGCAACCACCCGGACATGGCGAAGAACCTACTGGCGCCGGGGTATACGCTGGCCAGCGTGATTGCGAATGAGTTCACCGAGGCGACGGGCGACCTGTATTTGAGCGCGCTGATCGAGATTGGGCTGGCGCTGTTCCTGGTGACGATTGTGGTGAATGCGATTGCGCGGCTGCTGGTGTGGGCAGTGACTCGCAACAATGCGGCGGGGGCACACTAATGAGCAGTCTGCCGATACGATCTGCGAGTACTGAGAACTTTTTGAGGATGAGGCGCAACGCAGCCAACCACGTGGTGACGGGGTTGGCGGTGATCGCGACGATTGTGGTGCTGGCGCCGCTGGTGGCGATCCTGGGCTATCTGCTTTACAAGGGGTTCAGCTCGCTGAACTGGGCGTTCTTTACGAAGATGCCGGTGCCAGTGGGTGAGATGGGCGGCGGCATGGCGAACGCCATCGTGGGCTCGGGCGCGATTCTGGCGCTGGCGAGTGCAATGGGGATTCCGCTGGGGATTGGTGCGGGTGTGTACCTAGCTGAGTATGGGCGCGGGTCGTGGTTTTCGACGGCGGTGCAGTTTACGGCGGACGTGCTGAACGGCGTACCTTCGATTGTGATGGGCATTGCAGCTTACTCGCTGATCGTAGCGAAGCAGCACCACTTCTCAGGGTTTGCGGGCGGCGTGGCGCTGGCGATCATGATGGTGCCGACGATTACTCGCACGACCGAAGAGATGCTGACGACGGTGCCGCAGATGGTGCGCGAAGCGGCGCTGGGGCTGGGGATTCCGAAGTGGCGGACGGTGATTTCGGTGAGCCTGCGGACGGCGATGCCAGGCATTATTACAGGCTGCATGCTGGCGTTTGCGCGCGTGGCCGGTGAGACGGCCCCGCTGCTGTTTACTGCGCTGGGCAACCAGTTCTGGAACACGAACCTGAATCAGCCGATCGCGGCGCTGCCGCTGCAGATATTTACCTATGCGGTGAGCCCGTATGATGAGTGGCACAGGCTGGCGTGGGGTGGAGCTTTGGTGTTGATTGTGATGATTATGGTCTCTGTGACGCTGGTGCGAGTGGTTACCGGACGTGGGACGCTCAAGGGAGGGCAGCACTAGTGGGAGTCGGTATTCAAGTTGAGAACCTGAACGCGTGGTATGGTTCGACGCAGTCGTTGTGGGACATCAACCTGCACATTCCAGCGAACCATGCGACGGCGCTGATTGGGCCTTCGGGCTGCGGCAAGAGCACGTTCGTGCGCTGCCTGAACCGGATGCATGAGACGAACCCGATTGCGCGCGCCGAGGGCGTGGTGCGGATGGGCGACATCGACATCTACAAGGACGCGAGCCCGGTGGAGATCCGGCGGCGGATCGGGATGGTGTTTCAGCGGCCGAACCCGTTTCCGACGATGTCGATCTATGACAACGTGGCGAGCGGGCTGAAGCTGAACGGGTTTCGCAAGAAGCGCGTACTGGATGAGGTGGTGGAGAAGTCGCTGAAGAACGCGGCGCTATGGGACGAGGTGAAGGACGACCTGAAGAAGAAGTCGGGATCGAGCCTTTCCGGCGGCCAGCAGCAGCGGCTATGTATTGCACGTGCGCTGGCAGTCGACCCCGAGGTGCTGCTGATGGATGAACCAGCAAGTGCACTGGACCCGGTATCGACAGCGAAGATCGAAGACCTTATCTTCAAGCTGAAGAGCCAATACACGATTGTGATCGTGACGCACAATATGCAGCAGGCAGCGCGTGTGGCCGAGAATACCGGATTCTTTTTGACGGGCAAGCTGGTGGAGTTCGCGCCGACGACGAAGATTTTCACGAACCCCTCGGACAAGCGGACGGAAGATTACATCACAGGGAGGTTCGGATGACGCGGATACGGTTTCAGCAGAGCTTGGACGAACTGAAGGAGCGGCTCCTGGTGATGGCGGGCCTGGTGGAGCAGGCGATCCAGCGTGCGACGGAGTCGTACTCGTCGCGCGATGAGAGCCTGTGCGAGCTGGTGCTGATGTCGGAGCCGGCGATCAACCGCATGGAGCGGGAGATCGACAGCCTGGCGCTGGACCTGCTGGCGATGGAGCAGCCGATGGCGGTGGACCTGCGGTTCATTATCGCGGTGATCCGCATCAATGCCGACCTGGAGCGCGTGGGCGACCAGGCGGTGAACATCGCCAACCGCGTGCAGGAGCTGGGCAAGCAGCCGAATGTGGAGCTGCCGGTGGACATTCCGAAGCTGGCGAACCTGTCAGGTGCGATGGTGCGCAAGGCGCTGCAGGCATTTATTGAAGGCGACGCCGAGATGGCGGAGAATGTGCTGAAGCTGGATGACCAGGTGGACGATATGAACCGCGATGCGTTCAAGGCGCTGGGCAACCTGATCAAGGAGAAGCCGGAGCTGACGCCGCAGGCGCTGAATGCGCTGATCATCTCGCGGAACCTGGAGCGGGTGGGCGACCATGCGACCAACATTGCGGAAGACGTGATCTTCTGGGTGAAGGGCGCGGATGTGCGGCACCACGCGGAGCAGGACGCGACGGCTTAGTCGGGTTGTAGAGAGTGAAGAGACGCCGAGCCTTTGGGGCTCGGCGTTTTGCTTTGTGGTGGGTTGAGGGTTGTTCAGATAAGCGAGAAGAAGGCAAGGCAAACGGCGGGCTGAAGCCCATTCCTTTATCAAGGCTATGAGACCCGAGCCTGAAGACTCGGGGTACCGATTTGTGGCCGGTTTGCCGGATGGTTGGTGGTGCTGGAGCTTAATTCGTAGCGCGGATGCGGGCTACGCGGAGAGCGACTTCAGCATCGACCCGATGAATGTCTGCGTTGAGGAGTTTTCCGTTGCTGACGAGTTGCGTGCCGCCAACGAAGACGCCTTCGAGGTCGGGCTCGGAGGCGATGAAGACGAGTGAGGCGTAGGGGTCGGAGACGGGGCCGAAGCTCGTCGGGTCAATGATGAGGAAGTCGGCGAGTTTGCCGGGTTCGAGGGAGCCCAGCTTGTTGGCGACGTTGAGGACGTCGGCGCTGCCCATGGTGTGCAGGCGGAGGACGTCATACGGGGACATGATGGTGGCGGACTCGTACTTGTCGCGAATGGCGTAGAGGCCGGTGCGCATGTTTTCGAAGGGGTCGGCGAGGTCGGCGGAGGCTTCGCCGTCTACGCCCATGCCGACGCGGATGCCGGCCTTGAGGTAAGCGGGGATGTCGGGGACACCGCTGGCGAGGCGGCCGTTGGAGAGAGGCTGCCAGCTCATGGCGGCACCGGCTTTACCGGTTGCAGCGATGATGACGGGCGTGGTGTGGATGAAGTGGCCGAAGATGAGATTGGGACCGAGGAGACCGCTGTCGGTGAACCAATGGAACTTGGCCTGCTCCTCGGCGGCGGATTCGGGCGGTTCGAGGTAGTGGGACTGGTTGGCGAGGTGGAACTCCTGCATAAGGGCCTTGTCGAGGTAGGCCTGGTTCTCGGTGTTGGAGAAGGCGGCGTAGCCGGAGATCATGGTGGAGAGGTATTGCCGGGTGCCTGCTTTGATGGAGGCCTGCTGCGCGTAGTCGAGGAAGGCTTTGAGGGGGAGGCGGGCCTGCGCGGCGGTGTACGCGGGGGTGATGCCGGGCGCGGTGGCCTGGCCGTCGTCGTAGCCGTGGACGAAGCGGATGCCGGAGTCCATCTCGGCCTGGAAGGTGTAGCCGTCGCAGGTGTGGGCGACGTCGGGCGAGGGATGGCAGACGCTGGCGCCGCCGTAGTCGAAGCTGTAGGCGGCGGTGATGCCGTGCTGGAGGTGGTCGAGGGCGCCGTCGAGGGTGAACCAGTAGAGGTCTTCGGGGCGGGCTTTGTTGCCGCTGTCGTTGTAGACGGCGGTGAGCCAGCCGGTGAGTGTGCTGTCGGCGGCGAGACCGCGGAAGGGGGCCTGCCAGAGGTGGGAGTGCGCGGAGATGAAGCCGGGGATGATCCAGTGGCCGTGAGCGTCGATGACGCGGTGGGCGTTGAGCTGCGGTGGCGGCGTGCCGGCGGCGATGGTGAGGATGGTGCCGTCGGTCGCGACGGTGAAGTAGCCGAGGAAGGGCTTGCGCTGTGCGGGCGCCATGGTGAAGAGGAGGGCGTCTTCGACGAGGAGTTTGGGCTGCTGTGGAGGTGTCTGTGCATGCGCGCTGAGAAAAAGAGAGGCAGCAAGGAGCGACGCGATGAGTTGGGAACGCATGAAGCTGTTCTACCTGAGAGCGGGTTCGCAAACAACTGGCTCGCGAACAGCTAGTTCGCAAACGACTGGAGGCGGGGGTATAAAGTCTGTATGACTTCGTGGAACCGGGTTGTCCCTTTTGTTGCGGCGTTGTGTGTGTGCGCCGTTGTCTCCGCTGCAGCGCAGAGCCTGGATGGCAACTATGCGCGGGACCCGAACCAGCCGATCGACAAGGCGTACAGCGCGAAGATTGCGGAGTACACGACGGACCCGCATTTTCTTTCGCCGCTGGTGAGCGAACTGCCGGCGTCGAAGACGGTACCGACGCCTGAGAAGCTGCTGGGGGATGTGTCCGGCGCGCCGAACACGCTGCCGTATGCGGAGGATGTGTACAAGTACTTCCGATTGCTGGCTGCGAGCACGCCGCGGGTGCAGGTGTTCACGATTGGGCATACGGAGGAAGGCCGCGAGCAGATTGCAGTGGCGATTGCCGATGAGAGCCTGCTGAAGGGGGCGAAGGAAAACAATGAGCGGATGGCGAAGCTGGGCGATCCGCGGACGATTGGGCTGGACGATGCGAAGGCGCGGCCGCTGATCGATGCTTCGTATCCGGTGTACTACATTACGGGGACGATCCACTCGACGGAGACGGGAGCGCCGACGGCGTTGATGGAGCTGGCGTACCGGCTGGCGGTGGATGACTCGCCGTACATCAAGTACATACGGTCGCACATGATCGTGCTGATTACACCGGTGGTGGAGGTGGATGGGCGCGACCGGATGGTGGACATCTACAAGTGGCACCGCGCGCACCCGACGGAGCAGTGGCCGCGGCTGGCGTACTGGGGCCACTATGTGGCGCATGACAACAACCGCGATGCGATGGGGATGACGCTGGACCTGACGCGGAACGTGCTGAACACGTATCTGGACTGGCATGCGCTGGTGCTGCATGACCTGCATGAGTCGGAGCCGTTTCTTTACGACAACACGATCGGCGACGGACCGTACAACGCGTGGGTGGACCCGATGCTTGCCGATGAGTGGGCGGAGATTGGCTGGAACAACGTGGCGCAGATGCAGAGCCTCGGAATGCCGGGTGTGTACACGCACGGCGACTTCGATACGTGGAGCCCGGGCTATCTGATGTTCCTGGCGGCGATGCACAACGGCATCAGCCGGCTGTATGAGACGTTCGGCAATGGCGGGGCGGACACGGAGAAGCGCATCCTGTCGCCGGAGGAGTATTCGCGCACGTGGTACCGGCAGAACCCGCCGTATCCGGTGGTGATGTGGTCGCAGCGGGACAATAACAACTATGAAGAGACGGCGCTGCTGACGACACTGAACTATTTTGCGCAGCACTCGCGGCACTTTGTGGAGGACTACTACATCAAGA
Source organism: Granulicella sp. 5B5 (assembly GCF_014083945.1). Classification (GTDB taxonomy): domain Bacteria; phylum Acidobacteriota; class Terriglobia; order Terriglobales; family Acidobacteriaceae; genus Granulicella. The sequence goes on from NZ_CP046444.1 coordinate 2,927,619, forward strand.
GCAAGCGGAGCGTTGAGAAGCCGACGCTGGATGGCCCGGCCGCATACGTGCTGCCTGCGAACGTCGCCGAGGCGAACCGCCAACTGCAACTGCTGGAAGTGATGAAACGGCAGCATGTAGAGGTGCAGCAGTTGAGCGAGGCGACGACGGTGACTCTGCCGGCGGCGAAGCGTGGCGAAAAGCCGACGACCGAGACAGTGCCTGCGGGTAGCTACGTGGTGCGCATGGATCAGCCGTATGCACGTGCAGCAGACGCTCTGCTGGACCGGCAGTACTGGGCGCCGGATGATCCGCAGAAGCATCCCTATGACGACACGGGGTGGTGCTTCAGCGAGCTGTTCAACCTGCATGTGCTGCGGGTAACGGATGCGAAGATGCTGGATGCGAAGATGAGCCTTGTGGCCGAGCCGAAGGTGGCGGATGTCGCAGGCGCGGGGCCAGTGCTGGCGATCGATAACACGACGCAGGTGTCTTTGCTGGGGCTGGTGTACAAGCTGAAGGGCACGAAGATCGCTGTTGCTGAGAAGGGGTTTGAGGCGGATGGGAAGCATTTTAATGCGGGATCGCTGCTCATGGATGCTAGCGATGATGCTGAGAAGACGATGCGTCAGTTGCAGCTGACGGGTGTGCGCTTGGCGGCGATGCCGACGGTGGCGACGCATCCTGCGGTGACTCCACGGATTGCGTTTATGCATACGTGGCAAGGGACGCAGACCGAGGGCTGGTGGCGCTATGCGTTCGATCATGTCGGTGTGCCTTATGACTACATGAGCACGCAGACGGTGGCGAAGATGGATGACCTGCGGGCGAAGTATGACGTGATTGTGTTTGCGCCGGTGGGCCGGTCGTCGTTCGACAGCATTGTGAACGGGATGCCGAAGTATGGCAATGCGCTGCCGTGGGAGAAGACGGCGCTGACACCGAACCTGGGCAGGCTGGACTCGACTGCGGACATGCGTGATGGACTGGGGTATGACGGGCTGGCGCATCTGAGGGCGTTTGTGGAGAAGGGCGGGCTGCTGATTACATGCGAGGACACAGCGCGGTTCGCTGTTGAAGCGGGGCTGGCACCGGGTGTAACAGTGGCTCCGGCGGGGCAGACGCGTGTGGTGGGGTCGGTGTTGAATACAGTGTTTGTGAGCTCGCAGAGTCCGGTGGCGTGGGGCTATGGGGTGAGCGTGCCGGTGATGAGCGCGGAAGGAATGGCGTTCAATGTGAGCAATACGGTGGGAGGTGGCGGTGGGCGCGTGCTGATGGACCCCTATGCGCGGCGGCCGACAGGGCGCGGCAGTGTGGATGACAGCGATACGGTGCAGGGACGCAAGGCTGTGGAGCCGGAGCGGCTGGTGAAACAGAAGCCGTGGGAACCGCGTCCGTTGAATGAGGACCAGATGCGCAACAACCCGAGTGTGATTCCGGTGGCGATGCGACCGGAGGTGGTGCTGCGGTTTGCAGATGCGAAGTCGCTGCTGGGGTCGGGGCTGCTGGAGCATGGGGAGGCGATTGCGGAGCATGCTGTTGTGGTGGATGCCCATGTTGGCGAGGGCAATGTGCTGCTGTTTGGGAACAACCCGGTGTATCGCGGGGAGACGGTGGGGAGCTATCCGCTGGTGTTCAATGCGATTTTGAATTTTGGGCATCTGGAGAGGTCTGCGGCGGCGAAGTAGCGACCGCTGCGGCCTTCGGGTCGCGGGTGATGTTTGGTGGGATCAACAATTGCGCCGAGGGGTGCAGCTATAACTCGCTTTAGGTGAGATTGTTGGTTGCAAGCTGGGCCTAAAACGGTTAAAACTATGTCAATATCCGATACGCCGTATTTGATTTGTGATTATGCGGATTCCCATGCCGGCAGAACCGACCCTCCAGCCATGATGCTGGAGCGATGTACCGACTGCATTTCGGCGACAAGAGACTAGACAGTTTTGGCACCTACCTTTGGAGGCGACGTTGATGCGACGCATTTGTGGACTCGTATTTCTTATTGCCATGGTGTTTGCAGGCCAGGCGTTCGGCCAGAACGCGAACACCTCACTGCGTGGGATGGTGAAGGACCCGTCGGGTGCGGTCATTCCGAGAGCTACGATCACGCTAGTAAACAAGGCTGCGGGCCAGACGCTGAAGGCGACGTCGGGCTCAAGCGGTGATTATCAATTGCCACAATTGCCGCCGGCGACGTACACAATCACGGTGACGGCGCCAGGTTTTGGCAGCCAGACCAAGATCGCTGAACTGCTGGTGGACCAGCCGGCGACGATCAACTTCGCCCTGTCTGTGGGCGGCAGCAATGAGGTGGTGGACGTGAGCGCCGCCGCGCAGACGCTGAATACGAGCGACGCGTCGCTAGGTGACGCGAAGAGTAATGCATTGATCCAGGCGCTGCCGAGCGAGACGCGAAACGTGCCGGACCTTCTATCGCTGCAGCCGGGCGTCCTGTCGTTTCCTCCTCCCAGCAATCCGGCGTTGGCAGACAGCCGGAGCGGTGCGGTGAACGGTGGCCGTTCCGACCAGGGAAACATTACCCTCGATGGCATTGATGACAACGACCAGGTACGCGGTCTCGCCTTTTTGGGAGTGCTGCGAGAGACGCAGGATTCGGTTGAAGAGTTCCGCGTAACGACGGGGAATGCAAATGCGGACCAGGGGCGTTCTTCGGGCGCACAGGTCTCACTGATAACAAAGTCAGGCACGAACCACTTTCATGGTGCGGCGTATGAGTACTTCCGGCCGACGAACACGGTGTCGAACGACTTCTTCAACAAGAACAGCCAACTTGGCTCGGGAGAGGAAAACCGGCCACCGAAGCTGATCCGCAATACGTTCGGCGCGGATGTGGGTGGCCCGATCATCAAGGACAAGTTGTTCTTCTTTGCCAACTACGAGGGACAGCGGAAGGCGGAGAGCGCCATCGTAAGCCGCGACGTGCCCACGGCGCTTTACCAAAAGGGAACGATCAGCTATACGGGCGATACCCTGGATGGCAACGGCAACCCAACGGGCGACACCGAAACCGATACCATCACGCCCGCGCAGCTTGCGATGATCGATGCGTCGTGCGCGGTCTGCAATACGGCGGCATATAGTCCGGGACCGGGTGTGAACCCCAATATCCTTAGCTATTTTGCGAGCCTTCCGGCTGCCAATACGAATAACCCTGGCCTGTACGGTGACGGGATCAACATTGCGAACTACACATTTGCTTCGCCGAATCCCAGTACGCTCAATACGACGATCGTGAAGATCGACTACATACCGTCCTCGAAACACCACATTTTTGGCCGCGGCAACCTGCAGAAGGACACGACCGGTGACGTGGAACAGTTCCCGGGGGAGGGCCCTTCGGACACGCTGGTCGACAACACCAAGGGCATGACGTTTGGAGATACCTGGACGATCAATTCTCACCTTGTAAACGACATCCGTTATGGCTACATCCGGCAGGGGTATGGGCAGTCAGGTGTGGGGTCGGGTGATTACGTGGACGTCCGTTACATCTCGGCTCCAACGGCGGAGACGCGCAGCACGATTGCGAGCGTGCCGGTGAACAATATTGTCGATAACCTTAGCTGGAGTAAAGGGAAGCACAATCTCGAGTTCGGCGTGAACTGGCGGTTGATCCATCAGAACCGTACATCGGATGTGAATTCCTACAATTCAGCATCGACCAATCCGCAGTGGCTCTCAACCACTGCGCCCCCTCAGCCTGATTCGATCGGACTGAATCCTGTGGATGGAAATTTTTCTTCTTCATATAATATTGCGTACGCCAACTTGGTGGGCACAGTGCCTTCTGTTACCAATCAATACAATTACCAGGTGACGAGCCCCGCAGGCGGCGCGCTGCTGGCGGACGGAACGCCGATCTCACGCCACTTCAGCGCCAACGAGTTTGAGGGGTTCGTGCAGGACCAGTGGCAGGTGATGCCGACCCTTACGATTACGGCCGGCATCCGGTACACGGTGCTTCAAACGCCATGGGAGACGCATGGTCAAGAAGTCACGCCCACGATCGATACCGATACATGGTTCAAGGCGCGTGAAGCTTCGGCCCTGCAAGGGGTTGTGAATGAGCCAGACTTATCGTTTGCGCCCGCCGGCAAGTATTATGGGCGTCCTGGCTTTTATCCGAAGAACAAGAATAATTTTGCTCCGCGCATAGCGATTGCGTGGGCACCAAATTCCAAGACATCGGTGCGTACCGGGTTTGGCATTTACTTCGATCATTTTGGCGAGGCGCTGGTCAACATCTTCGACCAGAACGGAGAGTTCGGATTGTCCTCGTCGGTGACGAATCCGGCAGGCGTTTACGATACGGAGTCGTCACCGAGGTTTACAGGGCGCCGCAACTTCCCATTCACGAACGGCGCAGGCGCGGCGCAGACGACGTTCCCCTATACCTATCCTGAAGGAAGTGAGCAGATCTCCTGGGGCATCGACAATAAGCTCAAGACGCCGTATACCGAGGCGTTCGACCTTTCGGTGCAGAGGGTTTTGCCGGGTGGGCTCACGCTGGAGGCGGCGTACGTCGGACGGCTGGGGCGGCATCTGTTGAGCCAGCAAGATCTGGCTGAGCCGGTCGACTATGTCGATCCGCAGGGCGGTGGGGATTACTACACGGCGGGCACTGCGCTCTCGAAGATTGCCAATGCGAACGGTGACGATGCGAGCGCGAATGTGGCGCCCATTCCTTACTGGGAGCACCTGTTCCCGTTCCTCGCGAATACGGACTATAACGGCGAGAGCGCGACGCAGGCTTTCTATTCAGATGAATGGGCGCCGAATATGGAGTATCTCGGAGCGACGACCGCGCTTTCGGATGTCGATTATGGCTGCGCTTTCGATTTTGGATATTACAACTGCCCTGCCGGTTATCAGTCGAAGTTCTGGCAGCCGCAGTTCGACAGCCTCTTCTCACTGACGACGATCGGGATGAGTTACTACAACGCCCTTGAGGTCTCGCTGCATCATCCGATGAGCCATGGGCTGCAGGGCGATGTGAGTTATACCTTCTCCAAGTCAATCGACTTCAGCTCGGACGCCGAGCGTGCGACGTCGTTTTCGAGCGGTGTTGCTACCAGCGGAGCCATTATTCAAAATACCTGGAAGCCGTATCTGAACCGTGGAGTTTCCGACTTCGACAGCAAGAGCCTGATTACTGCCGACTATGTGTATGCTCTGCCAATCGGCCGTGGCAAAGCGGTGTGGAACGGAGCGAGCCGGCTGGCGGATGAAGTTGTCGGAGGATGGCAGCTTTCGGGCATCTTCCGTTACTCGTCTGGATTGCCGTTCTCGCTTTACGAGCCCGGATATACGACGAACTGGACCTGGGGCGGCTATGGTGTCATCACCGATAAGAGCCAGGTGAAGGTGCATAAGCATCTGGATAGTTCCGGCAATCCGGTGTTCTTCGACAATGCTTCGGCGATCAGCGGCGGCGCCTACAACGGATCTCCGGTGCGCGTGCCGTATCCGGGTGAGGCGGGGATGCGCAATCCACTACGCGGCGACGGTTATATCGATCTCGACTCCGGATTGGCGAAGAGCTGGAAGGTATCGGACTGGGGGGCGCTGAAGTTCACGTGGGAGGTCTACAACGTGACGAACACAAACCGGTTCGATCCGCAGAGCATTGCCACAACGCTGACGTACACCATAGGAACGGCGGGCTCGCTGCTGACGCAGTCTCGGCGTATGCAGTTCTCGATGCGGTACGACTTCTAGGGCTGGATTATTTCTTCCTAACGATGGAGCGGAGAGGCGATACGTCTCTCCGTTTCGTTTTGAGGTGAGTGCTTGAGTAAGTTGTGGTTGTATGTTTCTCTGGGTGGACGATGAGAACGTTCCTTTGTGCTGTTGTGGTTGCTGTTCCTTTGATCGTCCAGGCGCAGACGAAACCGGCGATTACGCTGGATGAGTTTTTCAATGCGACGGATGTCAGCTCGGCGCGGATTTCGCCGGACGGGGCGGCGGTGGTGGTGGGGGTGAATGCTCCGGACTGGAAGGGGAACCAGTTTACGGACGATCTTTGGGTGTGGACGCGGCAGAGCGGAAAGCTGGTTCCGTTGACGCATGGAGGGCGTGACACCGCGCCCGCGTGGTCTCCGGATGGGAGGGCGGTGGCGTTCCTATCCGACAGAACGCTGCCGGGGGACGATGACAAGAACCCGACGACGCGGGTGTGGGTGGTGTCGGCGAGTGGCGGGGAGGCGATGCCAGCGTATCGCGAGGCGCTGGATGCGCATAGCTTTGCGTGGTGCGCGGATGGCACGAAGCTGATTGCTGCGGTGACGGAGCCGCTGTCGAAAGAGGCGCAGGATGCCCATGACGAGGAGTGGAAGGATGTGATCCGCTGGCGCGAGCAAGAGCGTGGCGATGTGCTGCTGGCGCTGCCGGTGACGCGGGTGTTGAGCCCGAGCACGGTGCCGGCGATGATGCATCCAGAGGACAAGGCCGCGCATGACAAGCCGGAGTATCCGGCAGGGAGTACGGTGCTGGCGCGCAGCGCGTTCACGGTGAATGAGGTCGTGCCGTCGCCTTCGGGGAAGTGGATTGCGTTTGAGACAGGGCCGGTGTCGCAGCGGCTGGAAGACCCGGCGGATACGGAGATGTACCTGGTGGCTGCCGAGGGTGGGAAGCCGAAGCGACTGACCAAGAATGAAGCGCTGGAGAGCCAGCTGCAGTGGACTCCGGATGGGACGCATATCGACTTTCTGGTGCAGGCGGCGGGCGGGGCGGTGGAAGGGCCGTATCGGGATGTGCAGGGGCGGTTGTACTCGCTGGATGTGGCGACGGAGAAGGTGACGCGGCTGGGTGGTGAGTTTGCGGGGTCGTGGAGTGACCCGGCCGTGACGGAAGATGGCACGGTGCTGGCGACAGGATCGACGGGGATTGAGCAGGCGATCTATCGCGTGGAGGGGAGCTCGGCGACGAAGGTGGTGACGGAGCCGGGGCACTACAGCAAGCCGGATGCTGCGCTGCATGCGAAGGCGGTGCTGTTTGTGCACTCGCGGATCAATGTGCCGGCGCAGGTGTTTGTGGCTGACGATGTCGCCGGTTTGGGTGGCGCGAAGGCTGTGACGGCGTTCAATCCGGTGTTTGCGGAGCGGGTGCAGGTGCCGTGGAAGCCGTACAAGTGGAAGAGCACTGATGGGACCGAGGTGGAGGGCGTGCTGCTGTATCCGCCGGGGAAGATGGGAGCGAAACATCTGCGGATGCTGACGCTGATCCATGGCGGGCCGGCGGATGCGGATGGCGACCACTTTGGCGCGGACTGGTATGACTGGGCGACGTATGCAGCGTCGCATGGATGGCTGGTGTTTCGGCCGAACTATCGCGGGTCGAGCGGGTATGGAGATGCGTTCATGCTGGGGATTGAGCCGCATATCGTTTCGGCGCCAGGGCGGGACATTTTGAGCGGAGTGGATGCGTTGGTGAAGGATGGCATCGCCGATCCGGACAGGTTGGCGATCGGCGGGTACAGCTATGGCGGGTACATGACGAACTGGCTGATTACGCAGACGACTCGGTTCAAAGCTGCCGTGACGGGTGCGGGTGCGGTGGAACATGCCGCGAACTGGGGCAATGACGATTTGACCTATGATGACGCGTGGTATCTGAGCGGAACTCCGTGGGAGAAGCCAGAGCTGTATGAGAGTGAGGCAGCGCTGTTTCAGCTGAACAAGGTGAAGACGCCGACGCATATTGTGGGCGGCGATGCGGATGATCGCGTGAGCTACTTTGAGGATGTGCTGCTGGAGCGCGGGCTGCAGCGGCTGGGGGTTCCGCATGAGTTGCTGGTGTTTCCGGGGGAGAACCATCCGCTGGACAAGAACCCCTGGCATGGATACATCAAGGTACGGGAAGAGATGAAGTGGCTGGATAAGTACGATCCCAAGGAGTAAAGGCAGCGAAGGATGCTGTAAGCTTTTGGCGTATGGCAAAGACAAGTGAAGCGGACGCGAAGGTGAAAGCGCCTCGCGCTGGCAAGACGAAGACAACCAAGAGTTATGCGGCCCCTGCGCTGGAAAAGGGGCTGGACGTGCTGGAGTTGCTGGCGCGGCAACCGTCGGGGTTGACGAAGAGCCAGTTGGCGCGGGAACTGGACCGCACGGTGTCCGAGATATTCCGGATGCTGGTGTGCCTGGAGGAGCGCGGGTATATTGCGCAGCTGGCGGAGGACAGGTACTCGCTGACGCTGAAGCTGTTCCAACTGGTGCAGGAGCATCCGCCTACAGAGCGACTGCTGGTGGAGGCGCTGCCGGTGATGGACCACTTGGCGCATGTGACGAAGCAGTCGTGCCATATGGGCGTGCTGGAACTGGGTAACGTGAGCATCCTGGCGCAGGTGAATCCGCCGACGCGGATTGGGTTTTATGTAAAGCTGGGCTCGACGGTGGACATTATGGACTCCGCCAGTGGGTATGTGATTCTTGCGCATCAGAGCGAGGTGCAGCTGGAACGGATTCTTGAGGAGTGGAGGCGTGAGACGGACAAGAAGGCGCCGCGCGATCTGCACACTCACCTGAACCGCATCCGTAAGCTGGGTTACGAGAAGCGCGCGAGCTATGAGGTGAAGGGCGTGATCAACATCAGCTTCCCGATCCTCAACCAGCATGGGTGGGCGATCGGTGCGCTGACGATTCCGCATATTCAGTACAGCAGCTCGTCGTTGAAGATGAGTGATGTTGTGGAGGAGCTGCGGAAGGCCGCGGCGGAGATTACGGAGAAGCTTGGGGGCAAGCGGCCTGAGGCTGCGTAGGTGCGGCTATGCCTATGGCGTCAGGCTGATTCCAGGATGATGCGTGTTGGTGTGGCGCACGTGGCTGAGCAGCGAGTTAATGTTCGGGTTGAGGATGCCGTTTCTTAGCATTTCAGCAAGTAACAAGTAATTTAGTTGGTAGTTGCCAGTTACTTCGTCTGTTTAGTCGACGAAGCAGGCGCGGTTGGTGAGTGTGCCGATGCGCTCGATCTCGATGACCATCTTCTCGTCGTGCTTGAGCCAGCGCTGCGGGGTGCGGCCAAGGCCGACGCCGGGAGGCGTGCCGGTGCTGATGATGTCGCCGGCTTCGAGCGAGACGATGCTGGAGAGGTACTCGATGAGTTGTGGGATCTTGAAGATGAGGTCGCGGGTGTTGGCGTTCTGCATGACCTCGCCGGCGAGGGTGAGCTTGATGTCGAGGGCGTGGGGGTCGGGGACCTCGTCCCTGGTGACGATGACCGGGCCCATGGGCGTGAAGGTGGGGAAGCTTTTGCCGAGGACCCACTGCGATGTGGCGAGTTGCACGCCGCGGGCGCTGACATCGTTGACGATGGTGTAGCCGAAGACGTGGTCTTCCCAATCCTTGGCGGCGATGCGGTGACCGGGTTTGCCGATGACGACGGCGAGCTCGGCTTCGTAATCAGGCTGCGTGGCGTTGGGTGGGATGATGACGTCCTCGTCCGGGCCAACGATGGAGGAGGTGAGCTTGAGAAAGACGGTGGGGACTTCCTGCACCTTCATCTTGGATTCTGCGGCGTGCTCGACGTAGTTGAGGCCGATGCCGAAGATGCGCGGCGGATGCTGGAGCGGTGCGAGGAGGCGGACATCAGCGAGCGGGACCGTGGCTGTTTCGAGCGCGGGATGGCTGGCGCCGCTCTGGATGTAGGCGAGGACGGCGTCGGGGGCTGAGCTAATGATGGGACGGATGTCATCGCCTTGAAGAAGGCCGCTACGGGTGACGCCATCGTGCTGCAGGTAGGTAACGAACTTCATGTACTATCTCCAGGTGGTCCAGGCTACTTCCAGACTGCGCCTTCAGGGAAGCTGTAGCTGGCCAGGGATTCAGGGTGGATCTCGGCGCTATAGCCGGGCGCGTGCGGGACCATGTAATGCCCGTGACGAATGACGACGGGCGTGACGAAGTGCTCGTGCAGGTGATCGACATACTCGATGACACGATTCTCGAGTGTGCCTGAGATTCCAAGATAGTCGAAGATGGCGAGATGCTGCACGTACTCGCAGAGACCGACGCCGCCAGCGTGGGGGCAGACGGGCACACCGAACTTTGCGGCCATGAGCATGATGGCGAGGTTTTCGTTGATGCTCGCGACGCGGCAGCTGTCGATCTGGCAGACGTCGATGGCGCGGGCCTGGAGGAGCTGCTTGAACATGATGCTGTTGTGGCAGTGCTCACCGGTGGCGATGCGGGTAGGAGCGGCTTCGCGGCGGATGCGGGCGTGTCCAAGGATGTCGTCGGGGCTGGTGGGCTCTTCCATCCACCAGGGGCCGACTTCGGCGAGCTGCAGGGTGCGGGTGATGGCCTCTTCGACGCCCCACTTCTGGTTGGCGTCGACCATCATGCGGTTGTGGGGGCCGATGGCTTGGCGCATGATGCGGGCGCGGCGGAGATCGTCTTCGGCGTCACCGCCGACCTTAAGCTTGAAGTGTGTCCATCCGTCGGCGAGGCCTTCCTGGCAGAGGCGGCGGATCTTGTCTTCGCTGTAGCCGAACCAGCCGGCGGAGGTGGTGTAAGCGGGGTAACCGTCGGCTTCGAGCTGCACGAGTCGCTCGGCGCGACCGGACTGCTTGCTGCGCAGGATCGCGAGGGCTTTGTCGGGCGTGAGCGCATCGGAGATATAGCGGAAGTCGATGCAGGCGACGATCTGCTCGGGTGTCATGTCGGCGAGCAGACGCCAGACGGGCTTGCCTTCAGCCTTGGCGTAGAGGTCCCAGATCGCGTTGAGCAGAGCGGCGCAGGCGAGGTGGATGACGCCCTTTTCGGGGCCAAGCCAGCGGAACTGGGTGTCGCCAGTGACCTGCAGGTAGAAGGCGTTGAGGTCCGAAGTGATGGAGCCGAGGGTGCGGCCTTTGACGTTCGCGGTGAGGTAGGTGAGCGCGCTGGCTACGAGGTCAGTGCCGCGGCCGAGCGTGAAGGTGAGGCCGTGGCCGGAGAGACCGGCGTCGGTCTCAAGGATGCAATAGGCAGCGGAGTAATCGGGGTCCTTGTTGACGGCATCCGAACCGATGCTCTCTCGCGAGGTGGGAAAGCGGAGATCGATAACACGAACGTTGGTGATGGTGATGGCCACGAGCATCCTTGACGTAGAGTGGAGCGCAGAGGTTGATACAGACGCTTCAAAGCAGTGTAGAACGGCTATGCAGGCTGGATGGAGTATAGAAGTTTAGGTCGATTTTCGTCAATGAAATATAGATTGCATGGGAGAATTATTGTAACGCTGCGCCGAGAGCGGTTGACACTGGTCTATGCAGGTCGTTAGAACTCGATGCGGCGACCACGGGCACAGTGCCGATGGGGCCGAGAGCAGGCGAAGGGAGCAGAGGATGTTTCGACTGGATGGGAAGAGGGCTGTGATTACCGGGGCCGCGAGCGGCATCGGGATGGCGATGGCGGAGTTGTTTGCGGCTAATGGCGCGACGGTGGTGGCCGTGGACCTGGATGCGGAGAAGGCCGAAACCACGGCGAAGCGGCTGGGCGTGTATGCCGAGGGGTATGGGTGTGATGTAGCGGACGAGCAGAGTGTGATGCGATGCTTCGAGAAGATCGGCGGGCCGGTGGATATTCTGGTGAACTCTGCCGGTGTTGCGCATGTTGGAACTTTGCGGTCGACAACGGTGGCGGACATGGACCGGCTGTATGCGGTGAACGTGCGCGGCACGTATCTTTGTATGAAGGCTGCGATTGAGCCGATGGTGAAGCAGGGCAAGGGCGTGATTTTGAACCTGGCTTCGATTGCGGCGACCTCGGGACTGGCGGACAGGTTTGCGTACTCGATGACGAAGGGTGCGGTGCTTTCGATGACGTTGTCGGTGGCGAAGGATTACCTGGCGTCGGGTGTGCGGTGTAACTGCGTGTCGCCGGCGCGGGTGCATACGCCGTTTGTCGATGGGTTCGTCGCGAAGAATTATCCGGGGCGCGAGGCGGAGAAGTTTGCAGAGCTGGGTGCCTCGCAGCCGATTGGACGCATGGGCAAGCCGGAGGAGATCGCAGCGCTGGCTTTGTATCTGTGCTCGGATGAAGCCGCGTTCCTGACCGGATGCGACTATCCGATCGATGGCGGATACTTCAATTTGCGTTGAGTGAGGTGAGTGTTGGATGCAGCGTCGTTAGCGAAGCGGTTCCACCTGGTGAAGCTGGTGAGCTTCGATGAGCAGAACGGTCTGACGAGGGTGCATGTGCACTCGGCTGAGGCGACGGCGACGATCTACCTGCAGGGCGCGCACCTGACGGCGTGGCAGCCCAGCGGGCGGGAGCCCGCGATCTTTTTGAGCAGCAAGTCGGAGTTCGCGGTGGGGAAGCCGATCCGGGGTGGGGTGCCGGTGGTGTTTCCGTGGTTTGCCAATGACAGCAAGAAGGACCGGGTGGATGGGCATCCGGGGCCGTCGCATGGGTTTGCACGGATTCAGGACTGGTCGTTGGATACAGTGGAGCGGCATGGTGACGATGTGCGGCTGGTGTTCACGCAGGGGCCGACGGCGATGAGCCGCAGTATGGGCTACGACGCGTTCCTGCTGACGCTGGAGTTCCTGATTGGGCCGACACTGACGATGGCGATGACGGTGAAGAATACGGGCTCGCAACCGCTGCACTTTGAGGATGCGTTCCATACCTACTACAAGGTGGCCGACATTCACGAGGTGGTCGTGAAAGGGCTGGAGACGACCTCGTTTATCGATAAGACCGATGACTTCAAGGTGAAGCCTGCGGCGGGAGAGCCGCTACGGTTTACCAAGCGGACGGACCGGATTTATAACGATACGATCGCGCCGATCACGATCGACGATGTGGCTGGGCGGCGGAGGATTGTGCTGCACAAGAAGGGGTCCGACACGACGGTGACGTGGAACCAGTTTGGGGAGCTGCCGGACCTGGGGCCGTGGGACTGGCATGAGTATGTGGCTATCGAGACGGCGAATGTGGGGCGGAATGCGGTGACGCTCGCCGCTGGGGCGAGCGCCACGCTGGTGGCGCATTCGGTGGTTGGTCCGCTCCGGGGCTAAAGCCCCTTTTGTTGCGGGGCTGATTCGGGGGCCTGAAGGCCCCTGCTCCCTCCCGAAGAGCGGGGCTTTGGAACCGGGTCTGAGAGGTAGACCTTGGAGCTAGGCCTTGGGGGCGTAGTCCTCGCGGTAGGGGGTGAAGATGTCGAGGACTTCGGAGTCTTCGAGGGCCGAGGCCTGGTGCTCGATGTTGCCGAGGACGATGAAGCTGTCGCCGGAGCCGACGAGGAAGGTGCCGGCGGGGGATTCGAACTGGATTTTGCCGCTGAGGATGAAGACCATCTGCTCGTGGGGGTGGGAGTGGCGGGCTCCGACCCAGCCCTTTTCCATGCGGTGACGGACGAGCATGAGGTTGTCTGTGTAGGTCATGACCTGGCGGCGGAGGCCGGGTTCGGGGACGGACATGCCGGCGTCCTGCGAGGGGATGACAGGGGTGACTTGCTGCGACATACGGTTTCTCCTGGGCTGGTGAGGATACCCCCTCCCCCTCCCTATGTAGATGAGCTGTTCTGTGGAATCAGCGACTTACGGGGTGATCCCGGGGGTAAGTGACTGATTCTGGATATGGTTACGGGTATGATATTGCTAACAAAGGGGATAGGGTATAGCGCCAGCTGGAAGCGGGTTTGCGGCTTTCAGTTGCCAGTGAGCCAGTTTTCCAGTTGGCCAGTTTTGTTGCCTACTTCCATTGTAGAAGGTTCGGTCCTATTTTCATGTAAATGGTTTTGGCGGGTTGGTGGTTTGGTTTGTTGGGGTTGGCGGTTTGAGGGAGCTTGCAGGGGTTGACAGGATTTCTGGACGGGAAGGCAATCAGCGGCGGGCGTGGAGCTCCTTTTCAGCGGGGTTCTGGGTACGGTCGAGGGAGCCGATGGTGATGTGGTTGTTGAGGAGCGTGATTTCAGGGATTGGGCCGGGCATCTCGATGGTGAGGGTGTCGGTGGGGACGTCGGTGTTGGCGGGGAGGGGTAGCGTGACGGTGGTGGTTTTGGGGATGAGGTCGAGAGGGGCTTTGAGGGTGGGGATGGTGGCTGTGGCGAGGGTCTTGCCGTCGGCGTCGCGGAGGATGAGTTTGGCGGGTTGTGTGTCGATCGCGCCGAGGGAGTGGACGATGACCTTCATGGTGCGGCCGGTGACCGTGACGTCGTCCGAGCTGATGCCGAGGTCGGGGCGCTGCCAGTAGGGGGTGCCTTTTTGTTTGAGCGTTAGTTCGATGAGTGTTGTGACGCCGGGCTGGAAGGCGATGGGGAGGGATGAGGAGCGCTCGAAGTTGACGAGCTTTGTCGTGGCGGGGAAGAGCAGACCTCGGGGGTTAAAACCCCCTCATTCTTAGCTGCCCCTGTGAGACCCGAGCCTGAAGGCTCGGGGTACCCGAGGGTCGCTGGGGCCGAAGATGGCCGGGCCGAAGATGTCAAGGCTGAAGGTGCGGGGGTTGAAGATGCCGGGGTTGATGGATTTGTCGTGCACTGAGAGATCTCCCATTGGCCGGGGTCGATTTGGCCGCCGGTCATCTGGGCGGTGATAGGGGCCTTGTCCATGTTGTAGGCGATGATTTTGATGTGGGTGGGGGTGCCGATGGGGACGAGGATGCCGATGCTGGTGTCGGGAGTTGGGTCGTCGGGGGTGGGGTCGAAGCGCCAGCTTACGGCGTTGCCGGGGAAGTCGTAGTTGCGCATGAGGGCGACGCCGCCGAGGCGGCCGCGCTGGAGCTCGCCATTGTTGAAGTAGACGCGGTCGATCCAGAGTGAGCCCTGGCGGTTGACGAACTCGCGGTCGTGGGCGGTCTGGAGCTGCGAGGTGTAGAGCTTGTCGAGGTAGGTGGTGTCGCCGGTGAGCTGCCACTTGAGCTGGTTGGTGGTCTCAGTGGCGACACCGGAGTCGGTGCGGCGGTTGGAGGGTTTGGAGTCGAGGAGGTCTTTGCCCCATGTGTCGCGGACGTGGAGCTCGTCGAGAGCGTCGGCGTTGATGGCGAGCAGGGCGGTGGTGGGGTTGTCGTTGAAGGGCGCGAGGTACTTGGTGTCGTGGGTGAACTCATAGGCTCCCCAGAGGACGAACCAGGGCTGCAGGCCGTTGGAGGGGAGGTCGGCGTTGGTGTGGAAGTTGACGGTGAAGTGCATTTGCATTTTGCCGTTGGGGCCGGGGCGGCGGTGGGCGAGGAAGCCGTCGGCGGTTTCGGTGATCATCTTTACGGCTTCGGGGTTGCCGTTGTAGTCGGCGAGGAGGATGGCGGGGTGGTAGACGAAGTAGCTGCGGTCCTTGGCCCAGCCCCAGACGCCGCCGGTGGCCATCTTTGTGCCGCTGTAGTAGGCGGACTTGATCTGGCGCTGGCCGGCGGAGTTGTAGCCGGTGAGCCACTCGGCTTCGCGTTTGGCGGTGAGCATGGCGCGCTCGATCTCTTTGGGGTTGCCGTAGTCGATCTGCATGGACTCGCCGAGCATGTTGAGGCCGTCCTCGTAGGAGTGGAGCTCGTCGTACTGCGCGGTGGCGAGGCCGTTGGTGAACATGCCGTTGTTGTAGATGGCTTCGAGGCCGCGCTCAAGGGAGGTTTTGAGCTTGCCGGGGTTGGAGCCCATCATGGCGAGGCCGGGCCACCACTCGAAGAAGTCGGAGTCGTCGGAGAGGCCGCCGCCCATCTCGCCGTCGGAGATCTGGCGGTTGTCGACGTACCAGTCGATGAGGGAGCGGAGTTCGGCGAGATCGCGGGTCTGGAGCCAGGCCCACTCGGGGACGGTGGCGGGTTTGGCGTCTTGGGTAGAGAAGCGGGTCTCTCCGCTGCGGCCAGCGGCCTCCGGTCGAGATGACACATTTTGGATGGTGGGGACGGTGGCGGGTACTTCCTCCGGGACTAAAGCCCCTTTTTGTGTGGGGGCATTAGCAGGGGCCTGAAGGCCCCTGCTCCCTCCCAAAGCGCCCGGCGCTGGCGGCGCGGGTGGCGGGGTGTAGGCGGCGTCGGGCTGTTCGGGGTTCTTTTCGTGCCAGTATTCGAGGGCGAGTTTGTTGGTGGGGTCGACGCGGAGGAGGTCGGTGATGTCGGCGTCGAAACGATTAAAGAGGTTGAGCTTGCGGCTGTTGACGGACTCCTCGGTCATGTTGGCGTAGTTGTCGCGGACCTGGGTGAGGCGGTCGGCGATGTGCTCGGGGAGCGCTTCGTCGTAGGGCTTGAAGATGAGGCGGATGTGCGCGCCTTCAAGGGATGCAGTGGAGAACTCCGGTGAAGCGGAGGCGATGGTGAGGTAGAGGCTCTGGCCCTTGGGCAGGATGCGGTCGCGGGTGTCGAGCCAGAGGGTGTGGGGCTCGCCGGGCTTTACGGAGAAGCTGAAGTTGAGCATGTCGCGCATGGGCCAGAGGGGGTCCTTGATGGTGATGTTCATGGGGATGTACTGGCCGTGCGTGGGCTTGAGGTTGAACGCGGGGAGGTCGATGGCGATGCCGTCGAGGCCGGCGTGGAGGTTCTCCCAGGTGTAGCTGGCACCGTGGCCTTCGTCGGCCTGGAGGGAGCGGAAGTCGGAGGGGATGATGATGTGGACGAGGGGGAGCGAGGGGGTTAAAACCCCCTCTTTTTTAGAAGATGTTATGAGACCCGACGCTGAAGCGTCGGGGTACCTGATTGTCGTCGGGGTCGTCGGGGTCGACGGGGCCGAGGATGTCGAAGTTGAGGAATTCTGCTGGCCGTGGCCGATGGAGGTGCGGCCGCCGCCGACGGAGGCGCCGGGCATGGCGATCATGGTGGCGCGCTGGCCGGCGGGGTAACGGCCTTCGATGAAGTGCGCGAGCGGGGTGACGGTGGGGTTGTCGTAGGCGGCGTGCGTGGTGATGGCGTAGGAGAGCGTGGCGATACCCGCAGGTGGATTGCCGGGGTGGACGTAGTAGGCGGAGAACTCCTGGATGGGCCACTCGTAGTCGGTGTTGGTGAAGCGGACTTTGCCGCCGGTGATGGGCTTGGCGAACTCGTGGGTGGTGAGCTGTTCGCCTTTGGGGCGGTCGAAGAGAGTTTTGGCGAGGAGTGGCTCGGTGTCTTCCTGGTCGGGGTCGGCTACTGCGTCGGGGCCGCTGCTGGGCGTGAGGAGAGCGACGGTGCCGTAGGCTCCGCCCTGGATCTCGAGGTGGTTCCACTTCTCGTTGGGCATGTAGAAGGTGACGGACTTGCCGGAGAGGGCGTAGCAGTCCCAGTCGGGGAGCTGGAAGTAGTCATAACGGCCAGGGAGACGGGAGCGGTTGTAGACGCCGGGCCAGGTGGTTTCGGCGATGCCGTCGGTGCCCTTCCACCACCAGCGCTTGAGGTCGTAGGCGTCGTTGATCTCGACTTTGCGGATGACGGTGTCTTCGGCGGGGAGTGCGGCGGGGATGTCGTTGGGGTGGTCCCAGCCGTGGTTGTAGAGGAAGGCGGTGAAGCGGGTGGTGGAGGAGATGGCTTCGGTGGTAGAGAAGCGGGTCTCTCCGCTGCGGCCTGCGGCCTCCGGTCGAGATGACACATCATGGGTGGGGCGCTCTGTGGGAGATGACACTTCTTGGGTGGGGTGTGGCGAGGGAGATGACACATCATGGGTGGGGCTTAAGAGTTGCGGGATGTTGGTGGGGGTTTCGTGCTGGGCTAGTTGGGCGATGTTGGTGTCGGAGAGGGCGCGGTCGTAGATGCGGAGCTCGTCGAGGTCGCCGCCGCGGTCGTAGTTGTAGCTGGACTCGACGCCCTGCGGAGAGATGATGCGGGAGTTTGGGCCGAACTGGTCGAGCGCGGTGTCGAAGCGGCCGGTGGGTTTGGCAGTGGCTTCGAGCTTGCCGTTGACGTAGAAACGGATGCCGGTGGTCTCGTCCCAGGAGAGGGCGATGTGGGTCCACTGGTCGGAGGCGGGGAATTTGGGGAGCGTGACGCTGACGCGGGTGCGGGCGAGGTTGACGTCCGTGACGAAGGCGTCGAAGCCGTGGCCGTTGTAGTCGATGCGGAGCCAGACCATGTCCCAGGAGGAGTGGTCGCCGAAGCCGACGCGGAAGATGGGGAACTGGGTTTCGTCGACGGGGGTGCGGGAGCGCCAGTCGAAGGCGAGGGTGCCGCGCTGGGAGTAGATGTTGCCGGGAGCCCAGTAGCTGAGGAGCTGGTTGTCGCCGCACTGGAGGTAGCTGCCTTTGGCGCCGTTGGGGAGGATTTTGACGTCGTGGAGGTAGTTGGGGTCGGCGAGGCCGCTGGCGGCGTAGTCGGCGCGGAAGCCGTGGTCGCCGGATAGGTAGAAGAGCAGGCCGGGCTCGGGTGCGCGGGGCGAGGCGATGGGTGTGCCTCCGGGCATCTGGGCGGCGAGTGAAGCGGTGGCGACGAAGAGGACGGGGCCGAGGAGATGCTTGAGGCGCAAAGGGGTGCTCCGAAAGCTGCAGGCGTTTGGCGACGCGCGCAGAGGGGTGAGGCAAGTCGGAGGGATTATTCGCCTGTCAGACAGGTGTTGGCAATGGAGAGGTAGGGAGCAGGGAATAGGGAGTAGGGAGTAAATTCCGCGGAGTGGGCTGGTCGCAAAAGCCGCGGCCCGCGTTCCCAAAGAGCGGAATGCGGGCCGGCGGTGTTGGTTGGATTGCCGTTGGTTAGAACTGCAGCTTGAGCGCGAACTGGAGCTCTCGGGGCGTGTAGTTCGGATCGACGGCGTTGCCGGCGTTGCCGAAGGTAGTGCTACCGAGTTGCGCGGCTGAGTTGTTGTTGTTGGGGATGAAGTAGTCGGGTGTGTTGGTGATGTCGAAGGCCTCCACACGGAACTGAGCGTTGACGCGCTCGGTGACGGGGAAGTCCTTGAAGACGGAGAGATCGATGTGGCGGAAGTGCGGGCCAAACTCAGAGTTGCGCTGAGCGTTGCCGACGGTGCCGAGAGGCTGGGGCGCGTAGTTCGCTGTGTTGAACCACTCGCTCAGCTTGTGCGGGTTGCCACCGCTTGCGACCATGTTGGGACGGTCGTTGCCGCCGTTGTTGTAGGGGACGGCGCGGTTGCCGTAGACGTTGCCCGCACCGTCGCCGGTGGTGGTGACGTCGTTCTGGCCGCCGTTGTAGACGGTGATGGGTTTGCCGCTCTGCCAGACGGAGAGTGTGTTGAACTCCCAACCGTGGAGGACCTGTTTCTTGATGCCGGTGAAGCTGGCTCCGAAGGGCAGCGTGTAGTTGAGGGTGAGTGCGAAGCGGTTCTGGATATCGTTTTCGGCGACACCGTAGTCGATCTGGCGAATGCGGGTGGGATCGGCGTTCGACCAACCCTGATCGCCTTCTTCAGAGAAGCCGACGATGTCCGAGAGCGCCTTGGCCCAGGTGTAGTTTGCGTCGAAGGCGAGGCCATGGACGAAACGGCGCTGGAGCGAGGTCTGCAGAGCGTTGTAGTTGGAGATGCCTTCGCTCTGCATCCAGCCGACGCTGCCGAGGTTGGGGAGCTGGCTGTTGAGCTTGAAATCGCCCTGGGTGGCAGTGAAGCCGGGTGCGAAGGGATCGAAGGGTGCGGGCTGGTTGATGTTGTTGATGGTCTCCGGCAGGTGCTGGCCGATGTTGCCGACGTAGCCGATGGTGAAGACGTTGGCACCGAACTGCTGCTCGACCTGCAGGTTGAACTGCTGGATGAGCGCGGAGCGGAACTTGGTGTCTTCCGCCTCGAAGGAGAGCGCGTTGATGGCGGAGAGGTTGGTGATGCTGGGCGCGGCAGGAAGCGGCAGACCAGCGTCGAAGGTGTGGGTGGAGTCGTTCGCCGCGGTGAAGCAGGCGCCGGGGTAGTTGGACTGCGGCAGATTGCCGTAGGCAGCGCCGGTCTGCAGCGTGAGGGCCAGATCCGACTGTCCGCAGACTGGCGAGTAGACGGAGACGAAGGGAGCGTTCTTCAGATCGGCGTTGGAGGTGTAGTTGCCGGGGAAGAAGCTGAGTCCATAGCCGCCGCGCAGGACGGTGGTGGGTGTGAGTGAGTAGGAGAAGCCGACACGAGGTGCGACATCATGGTGGTCGGTTTCGATACCCGCTGTGGAGCTGACACCGTTCTGGCCGGCGACGAGCAGGGCAGAGTTGACGGTGGCGGCAGTGGAGTTGATGGCCTTATTGAAGTCGAAGTTCGAGATGTGATTGTGGGCTTCGGAGAATGGGGTGAAGACGTCATAACGGAGACCGTAGAGGACAGTCAGCTTGGGTGAAACCTTCCAGGAGTCGAGGGCGAAGCCGCTGGGCTCCCACGAGCGATAGTCAGGCGGGTTGAGGTCGTAGTTGCGGCCCTCCGAAGAGAAGGCCCCAACGAGCGACGAGGCAAGCTGGTTGATGTACGTCTGCTTGGTGTTGCCGTTGACGTTGTCGTTGGTGAGGCCGAAGCCGTACTGACCTGCGGCGAACGAACTTTGGATGTTGCGCGCCTGGCGGCGGATGAGCTGACCGCCGATCTTGACGCTGTGGTTGCCGAGTGTCCAGCTGACGACGCCGGAGTACTGGTAGGTGTTGTCGACGTCCTGGAGGGGAACGTAGGCACCGTCACCGATGTCGGGGAAGGAGCCGAACGAGATCGGCGTGAGGAAGTTCGACAGCGTGTTGAAGTTCATGTTGTCGCCGAAGCCGACCTTGGTGTCCGCGTTGAGGCCGTAGTTGAGCGGGGCGGAGAAGTTATTGATGCGGGTGTAGGTGGCACGCAGATCGAGAAGCAGATTTTGATTGAAGATGTGCGTGAAACCGAGCCCGTACTGATAGGCCTTGTCGGTCGCCGGGCCGGAGAAGTTGTAGCGGCCGCCGGAGATCTGTAAGCCGCCGACGGTGCCGAGGCCCGGGGGGGTAAAGGTATCGACCTTGTTATAGGTGAAGCGGCCGAAGAGGAGATCGTTTGCGGTGAAGCGATGATCAACGCGGGCGTCGACGGTGTTGGAGAACTGGGTCTTGCTCGGGCTGATGACTTCGTTGTTGGTGATGTTGGAGTTGGTGGGCGCCGGGTAGAGCTTGAGGTAGTTCAGCGCGATGGGGTCGATGCAGTTGGCATTGGTGGTGCAGTAGGAGGCCACGCCATCGGTGCTGGCATTGAGGATGGCCTGGGGTGAACCGCCGTTGAGGCTGTTGATGTCGTCATAGAGATCGAGTGTTGGGACAGTGTTGGAATACGTCACGCCAGAGACGTAACGGAAACCTTCGTAGTCTGCGAAGAAGAAGGTGCGGTCCTTGATGATGGGACCGCCGATGGAGCCGCCGAACTGGTTCTGGCGAAGCTCCGGTTTGTTGCCGGTGCTCTGGAGGACGTTGCGGGCGTCGAAGACGTCGTTGCGGAAGAACTCATAGGCCGAGCCGTGGAACTGGTTGGTTCCGGACTTGGTGGTGATGCTGACGACGCCGCCAGCGGTGCGGCCGGCTTCGACGGAGTAGCTGTTGGTCTGGACGGTGATCTCCTGAATGCCTTCGACGTTGGGGCGGACACCGATGGTGCCGATGATGCGCTCGTTGTCGTCTGCACCGTCGATGATGTAGTTGTTCAGGGTGTCGTCCTGCCCGTTGACGGAGAAGGATGCGGAGATGCGGCGATCGTCAGGGCGTCCGCCGGAGGTGAGGCCATTGCCGGGGCCTTCGTTGGCGCCGGGAACGATCTGAACGAGCTGGACGAAGTTGCGTCCGTTGAGAGGAAGGTCCTGCACGGCTTTGGCCGTGACGGTGGAGCTGACGGTGGCGTTATCGGCCTGGAGGAGTGGGGTCGTCGCGTCGACGGTGACGGTATCGTTTTCGCCGCCGGTGGCGAGATGGACGTCAGCACGGGCACGGTCGCCAGCCTCAATGGCGAGATTGGAGACGGTTGAGGTTTTGAAGCCGGAGGCGTGCACGGTAACGATGTACCGGCCGACCGGCAGAAGGGTAAAGAGGTAGTCGCCGGTGGAGTTGCTGACGGCGTTGCGTTGTTCGTGGGTATCCACATTCTGCAAAGTCACTTTCGCGTTAGGAACAAGCGCGCCGGTGGGATCGGTGACGGTGCCGACGATATCGGCTGTGGAAAGCTGGGCCATCGCGGTGGTGCAGGCGAGGACGAGAACTGCAAGGAAAGCGGTGAAGCGGCTGAGCCTTGTGATGCGCGGTCTCCACTGGCCAGTAGAGTGAAAAGTGCCTTTTGGGATCGATATCATTATGATTCCTTTGGGGTTGCTATTTTGTTGTAGTACCCGAACAAAATCGGGTGCGAGGTTCGGCGCAGAAAGCTGTAATTGAGAGGCATTCTGAACCGCGGAGGACTATAGGAGCGCCGGAGAGCGACTGTATAGGTTGCTTCTGGTATGGACCTGAAGGTAAAGAGGAGTTTGGCTTAGTTTCACGGGAATGTTGAGGAGGTAAAGATCGGTAAAAGGGTGGATTGTCAGTTGCATGAGATAGCCGCTATGCTTTCGTGAGTCGAATGAGGCATAACCAGATGAGCATTGAGACCTACGACAGGGCCCCGTGGATACCTAAGACAGAGGAGGAGAAAGCTGCAGTACGGAGACAGCTGAACCGACTGCTGGAGACCAGCCACTTCAAGAACAGCAAGCGCTATCCGGCGCTGTTCCGGTTCATCGTGGAAGAGACTCTGGAGGGGCGTGGAGAGTTTTTGAAGGAGCGGCTGCTGGGAGTGCGGGTGTTCGACCGGGCGGCGGATTACGATACGGCGGCGGACCCAATTGTGCGGGTGACGATTGCGGAGATCCGGAAGCGGATCGCGCAGTACTACCACGAGGAAGCGCATGAGTCGGAGATGCGGATCGAGCTGTCGCCGGGGCGGTATGAACCGGAGTTCCGGCTAAGGCTGGAGACAGGGCGCGAACGGCTTTTCAGCATACAGGCGACGGAGGAGGCGTTTTTACCTGCGGCGCAGGCAGCGGGAGCTGAGACGACGGAGAGTTTGGCTCCGCGACGTTCGACACGGGGCCGGTCGAGGGCCCTGCGATGGTGGGTATGGGGGACAGTGACGGCAATGGTGCTGTTGACGTCGGGTTGGCTGGGCTGGCGCTGGATGCATCCGGCGGCGCTGGAGCAGTTCTGGACGCCGGTGCTGGGGCAGCGCGGCGATGTGATGGTGTGCGTGCCGATGGCGACGGGCTGGGCGGGAGTGCAGGCGGATTCGAAGGTGGTGTCGGGTGCGCTGGTGCGGTCGACGAACCAAACGGCAGCGCCGGCGGGGCAGGGACAGACGTTTCTGGAGCACGAATCGCTGGGGGAGAACGTGGTGTTCTCGGATGTGCGCGCAGCGATGCGGACCTCGGAGTTTGTGATCGAGCATGGGCGCGCGACGCATCTGTTGATGAGCACGGATGCGACTCTGGATGATCTGCGCCAGGGACCTGCGGTGCTGATTGGCGGCCTGGACAACCAGTGGACCATGCGCACGCTGGCTCCGTTGCGGTTCCAGTTTGCAGGGAGCGATGAGAATGGGTTTCGGATTGTGGATTCACAGCATCCGGAGATGAGGGACTGGTGGCTGGACCTGCGGAAGCCTTATGCGACGGTGGACCGCGACTATGCGATCGTGGCGCGGATCCATGACGCGACGACTGGTGAGCCCGAGGTGATTGTGGCGGGCATAGGGGTAAGTGGGACGGTGGCGGCGAGTGAGCTGCTGGCCGATCCGCAGCGGCAGGAGGAGCTGCGGCTGAGGATTGGGCCGGGGTTTCGGGATCGGGATTTTGAGGCGGTGATCAGCACAGATGTGGTGAACGGGATGACCGGTGCGCCGAAGATTGTGGCTGTGGCGATGTGGTAGGCCGGCGGCTACCGCTTACCAGTTAGCGTCTCATTGACGGGTCTGCCAGAGCCCGGCCGGGTGCCGAGCAAGCGCCCGAGCAAAGCCGCAGCATCATGCTGAAGCGCGTCGTACGAGTGCAAGGGTGGAAGCTACTTTTGCCAACGCCAGGATTCCGCATACCGGCGCAGAAGCAGCGCGAGGCCAGTCAGGTTGATGCACGGGACCAGGATGATCAACGCGTTGGAGATGTGAACCCCGAAGCAAGGGAACAAGATAATTCCGTGGGTTGTCCAGTCAGGTTTGAAACGGTTCATTCATGGACAGTACGAGCCATTTTGCAATCGTTGCGCGATTTTCGATCTGTTACTAGCAAGTTCAAACAAAATAGGGGTATGATTTCGTTTCGTCTGAGGAGACCTATGATTACACGTCGCGATTTTGTGAACAGTGCGGTTGCAGGGGGTGCTGCTGCAGCCCTGAGCGTTTCAGCCAAGAGCTATGGCCAGATATTGGGAGCCAATGATCGTTTGAACTTTGCGGTGATCGGTTTGAACAGCCGCGCGTATGCGCACCTGTCCGCGTTGAAGGCGAACAAGGCGAATGCGCGCATCTCGCATGTGTGCGATGTAGAGTCGAACATTCTTGCGAAATTTGCGAAGGCGACAACACAGATGATGGGCGAGGCGCCGAAGACCGACCGCGATTTTCGGAATGTGCTTGCACTGAAGGAGATTGACGCGATCTCGATTGCGACGCCGGACCACTGGCACGCGCCGATGGCGATCGCGGGCGTGCAGGCGGGCAAGCATGTGTACGTGGAGAAGCCGTGCAGCCACAACCCTGCCGAGGGTGCGCTGCTGGTGGCGGTGCAGAAGAAGTACGGCAAGCTGGTGCAGATGGGGACGCAGCAGCGGTCTTCTCCGCACACGATTGAGATGAAGAAGAAGATCGAAGACGGGCTGATTGGCGATGCGTATTTTGCGAAGGCCTGGTACTCGAATACGCGGAAGTCGATTGGACATGGCGTAGAGGCTCCGGTGCCGTCGACGCTGGACTGGGACCTGTGGCAGGGCCCGGCGCCGCGGCAAGCGTATACGAGCAACGTGCAGCCTTACAACTGGCACTGGTTCAAGAAGTGGGGCACGGGCGAGACACTGAACAACGGCACGCACGAGGTGGATGTGAGCCGGTGGCTGCTGGGTGTGGACTTTCCGGAGCGGGTCACATCGTCGGGCGGCCGCTATGCGTACAAGGACGACTGGCAGTTCTACGACACGCTGATGACCAGCTTTACCTATCCGGCGACGGGCTCGAACTATGGCCGGATGATCAGCTGGGAGTGCCGCTGCTGCAATGGAGAGAAGTGGTACAACCGCGACCGCGGCTCGGCTATTACGGGTACGACGGGGTCGGTGGTGATCGACCGCGGCGGCTACGAGGTGTATGACCTGAAGGGCAACAAGGTGAGCGAGTTCACGGTAGGCAAGGCTGCGAGCTCGAACGATCTTGTGGGCGCGGACTCGATGACGGACGCACACTTTGCGAACTTTATCGCGGGCATCCAGCATGGCGCGAAGCTGAATCAGCCTGTCTCTTCCGGCAACGTTGCGGTGACGATGCTGCAGCTGTCGAATGTGGCGTGGGAGGTGGACCGCGAACTGAAGCTCGACCAGACGAACGGCAAGATTGTGAACGATCCAGAGGCGATGAACAAGTACTGGGGCCGCGAGTATCAAAAGGGCTGGGCGCCGCACCTCTAGAGGAGTAGATGAGTAGAGAAGTAGAGAAGAAGGGCATAGGAGAAGCGAGCATGAGTGGTTCGATGGATCGGCGTGGGTTTTTGAAGGGTGGCGTGTTGGCGGCGGGTGCTGTGGTTAGCGCTCCGCTGATGGGGCAGATCGTGCAGGTGGAGGGGCATATGTCGCAGGCGCAGCTGTCGCAGCTGGGCGTGGAGGGCGGCAGGCCAGATGCGGTGCGGCTGGGGCTGGCGAGCTATACGTTTCGCAACTTCGACCGCGCGCAGATGATCAAGTGGATGAAGCAGCTACACATCAACCAGCTGAACTGCAAGGACACGAAGAACCATCTGCCGATTGGAAAGACGCCGGGCGATTTTACGGCGGAGGATGAGGCGCTGGCGGACTACAAGGCGAACGGCATCACGGTGCATGCACTGGGTACGCTGTATTTTCCGAAGGATGAAGATGACGACATCCGGATGAAGTTTGAGTATGCGAAGCGCGCGGGCGTGAAGGTGATTGTCGCTGGCGACCCGGCGCCGTCGACGCTGCCGCGCATTGAGAAGTTTGTGAAGGAGTATGACATCAAGTTCGCGATCCATAACCATGGGCCCGAGGACAAGATCTGGCACTCGCCGCTGGATGTGCTGAAGGTGGTGAAGAACATGGACCCGCGGATGGGATGCTGCATCGATATCGGGCATTGCATGCGCGCAGGGACCGATGTGGTGAAGGCCATCCATGAGGTGGGACCTCGGCTGTTCGATATGCACGCGAAGGACCTGACGGATTACAACTCGAAGGAGAGCCAGGTAGCGGTGGGCGCGGGCAAGATGCCGATGCGCGAGATCTTTCAGGCGCTGGCGGCGGTCAAGTATCCCGGGTATGTGGACCTGGAGTATGAGATTCATGGCGATGATCCGATGCCCGGCGCGACGGAGAGCTTTGCGTATATGCGCGGCGTGCTGGTAGGGATGGGGTATCAGAACGAGTTGGCCTCGTAGAGGCAGGGATCAGGAGAAAGAACGATGTTGGATCGGCGCGGGTTTCTACGTGGGGTTGGAGCGGCTGGGCTGGCGACGACGATGGCGATGGATGCAGGCGCCGTCGAGCCGGCCGGATTGCATGTGACGCATGAGGTGGTAGAGGCGCAGGCGGAAGAGAAGCCGAAGTATCACATCAAGTTTGCCGTGTGCGGGATGAGCCATGACCACATCTACGGGATGATTGGTGCAATCCAGCGCGGCGGTGGTGAGATGGTGGCGGCGTGGGCTGGCGAGCCGGACAAGCTGGCTGCGTTCAGGAAGCGCTTTCCGGATGTGAAGATTGCGGCGTCGCAGGATGAGATCATCCATGACAACTCGATCCAATTGGTGCTGAGCTCGCAGATTCCAGTGGAGCGCGCGCCGCTGGGGATCAAGGTGATGCGGTCAGGGAAGGACTTTTTGAGCGACAAGCCTGGGATGCTGACGCTGGAGCAGCTAGCGGAGGTGCGCAGGACGATCGCGGAGACACATCGAATCTACGCGATTATGTACAGCGAGTTGCTGGAGGTGAAGGCCGCGGTGAAAGCCGGTGAGCTGGTGAAGGCTGGAGCGATCGGGCGGGTGATCCAGACGATCAATATTGCGCCGCACCAGATTTACCAGGGGCATGGCGATGCGGGTGGTGGCGCAGGGCGGCCCGATTGGTACTGGGTGCCGGAGATTGGTGGTGGGATTCTGAACGACATTGGTTCGCACCAGGTGGACCAGTTTCTTTACTACACAGGGTCGACCGAGGCCGAGGTGGTGGAATCGCAGGTGGCGAATGTGGCGCATCCTGACCATCCGAAGTTCTTCGACTTCGGCGACATGGTGCTGCGCGGCAATCGCGGGCTGGGCTATGTGCGGCTGGATTGGTTTACGCCGGACGGGCTGGGGACGTGGGGCGATGGGCGACTGTTTATTCTGGGTACCGAAGGTTATATTGAGGTCCGCAAATATATCAATGTGGCGGTGAGCAAGCAGGGGAACAACCTGTTCATCGTGGACCAGAAACAGTCGCGGTATATCGACTGCAACAATGTGAACCTGCCGTTTGGAGCCTTGTTCGTGGCTGATATTGTGAACCGCACACATAATGCGCAGGACCAGACGCAGGCCCTGCTGGCGGCGGAACTGGTGATCAAGGCACAGATGAATGCGAAGCATGTGCATCTTGAGGCCTAGAGTCAAAGCAGGATCATAAAGAGAATTATTTGTCCTATTGAAGAAAATGGCTTGAAACGCGTATGGTACTGCCATGCGAGGTTCAAGCCGTTTTCTTTTGCCAGTTGCATTGATGATGGGCGTGCCTGTCTTAATGGCGCAGTCCAAGATGCCAGAGAACGTTGTGGGTGGGGGGCTGGGCGTCGTCTCAGCAGTTGCCGGAGCCCGAGAACGCGCTTGCAGCGGAGATGCTGACGGATGCGACGATTCGGCAGGTGGTGCATCTGTCGATGGGCGGCGGGGAGTTGCGGGCGCATCTGTCGAACGCGTTTGGAGTCGTGCTGGTACGGGTGGATGGTGTGCATGTGGCGCGAGTGGCGATGGCAGCCGCGATTCCGCTGGAATGTTGAAGTGAGCACAATGTGTGACGGGTTTGTGTCCGACGGGTGTCCGCCACGAGTGATGGTTTGACAGGCCTGGCGCACGCGGCCAGCTATACAGCAAATGTATTGACTAATGCGCTTTAGTTGTAAGCCGAAGTGACGCTGGAACCGGTATTATTCTGAGTGCCGCGCAAGAGCACGGCCAACCTGCAACGATTGTCGAGGATTCGAAGACCGATGAAAGTCCATCCGCTGCTGCATTCGCTTCTTGCTCTCAGCTTCAGTGTCAGCCTATTGCCGGCGCAGACGGCGAAGCTGCCGTATCAGGACCCGAAGCTGTCGGCCAAGGAGCGGGCGGATGACCTGGTGTCGCGGATGACGCTGGAGGAGAAGGTGAAGGACCTGATCAACACGTCGGCCGCGGTGCCGCGGTTAGGCGTGCCGGCGTATGACTGGTGGAACGAAGGGCTGCATGGCGTGGCGCGGTCGGGGTATGCGACGATGTTTCCGCAGGCGATTGGCATGGCCGCGACGTGGGACACGGTGGAGATCGGCAAGATTGCGGATGTGATTTCGACCGAGGCGCGGGCGAAGAACAATGAGGCGCTGCGGCATGATGTGCACTCGATTTATTACGGGCTGACGTTCTGGTCGCCGAACATCAATATCTTTCGCGATCCGCGCTGGGGACGCGGGCAGGAGACGTATGGAGAAGATCCGTTCCTGACGGGGAAGCTGGGGGTGGCATTTGTGCGCGGGATGCAGGGGACCGATCCGCGTTACTACAAGGTGATTGCGACGCCGAAGCATTTCGCGGTGCATAGCGGGCCGGAGTCGGAACGGCACAAGTTCAATGTGGAGCCTTCGGCGCATGACCTGTGGGACACGTATATGCCCGCGTTTCGCGCGACGATTGTGGACGGGCAGGCGGGCTCGATCATGTGTGCGTATAACGCCGTGGATGGCGTGCCCGCTTGCGCGAACAAGATGCTGCTGGAACAGATCGTGCGCAAGGACTGGGGCTTTGAAGGGTATGTGACTTCGGACTGCGGGGCGATTGATGACTTCTATGAGAAAACGGCGCATCGCTATTCGAAGGACGTGGACAGTGCGGCGGTTGCGGGTATTGAGGCTGGGACGGATACGAACTGCGGCAAGAGCTATCTCGCGTTGACGGATGCGGTGAAGAAGGGGTTGGTGCCGGAGTCGGCGCTGGATATTTCGCTGGAGCGGTTGTTTACGGCGCGGTTCAAGCTGGGGCTGTTCGATCCGAAGAGCATGGTTCCGTATGACGCGATTCCGTTCAGCGAGGTGGCGTCGGCGGCGCACCATGCGCTTGCACTGGATGCGGCTGAGAAGGCGATTGTGCTGCTGAAGAACGAGGATGACACGCTGCCATTGCGTGCGGGTGTGAAGACGGTTGCAGTGATTGGGCCGAATGCGGCGTCGTTGTCGGCGATTGAAGGCAACTACAACGCGGTGCCGAAGAACTATGCGTTTCCGGTGGACGCACTGACAAAGGCGATGCCGGGGACGCGTGTGCAGTATGCGCAGGGTTCTCCGTATGCGGATGGTGTGGTGCTGCCGGTGCCGCGGACGATGTTTCATGTGCATGGTGCGGCAGGCGAAGAGGGGCTGAAGGCGGAGTACTTTGCCGGAGACGTGACCGATGGCAAGCCAGTGCTGACGCGGGTGGACAAGGAGATCGATTTTGACTGGAACTCGGCGAGCCCTGTAGCGGGTGTGCCGGCGGACCATTTTGCGGTGCGTTGGACGGGGACGATCTCGGCGCCGCAGAGGGGGACGTATGACTTTTCGATGCGGCTGGCGCACTGCTATCCGTGCGGGGACCGCGAGAGGTTTGAGGTGTTCCTGGATGGCAAGCAGGTTGCGGGGTTTGCGTCAGCGGATGATGCGGAGTATCGGGGCAGCGACACGCCGCGGTTTCAGCTGACGTTCGCGGACACCAAGCCCCATGCGCTACGGGTGGAGTACCGGCACCATGCGCCGTTGTTTGGTGCGGGTATCACGATGGAGTGGGAGCCGAAGCCGTCGGTGCTGCTGGGTGGCGCGGTTGAGGCCGCGAAGAAGGCGGATGTTGTGGTGGCGTTTGTCGGGCTGTCGCCGGAGCTGGAAGGCGAAGAGATGCCGATCAAGGTCGATGGGTTTGCTGGTGGGGATCGCACGAGCATCAAGCTGCCGACGGCCCAGCAGGAGATGCTGGAGGTTGTTGCGGCAACGGGCAAGCCGCTGGTGGTGGTGCTGATGAATGGCAGCGCGCTTGCGGTTAACTGGACGCAGGAACATGCGAAGGCGGTTGTCGAGGCGTGGTATCCGGGTGAGGCTGGCGGCGAGGCGATTGCAGATACTTTGCTGGGCAGGAATGATCCGGGCGGACGGTTGCCGATTACGTTCTACGCTTCGGACGACCAGCTACCGCCGTTTACGGACTACTCGATGAAGGGCAGGACGTACCGGTACTTCAAGGGCAAGCCGCTGTATGGGTTTGGCTATGGGCTGAGCTATACGAGCTTTGCGTACTCGAACCTGCACTTGTCGACGAGCACGTTGCAGGCGGGTGACGACCTGACGGTTGAAGCCGATGTGAAGAACACCGGGAAGCGCGCGGGCGATGAGGTCGCTGAGGTGTATCTGACGCCGCCGCAGACGGATGTGTCGCCGACGCTGGAGCTGGCTGGATTTCAGCGTGTGCATCTGCTGCCGGGTGAGACGAAGCACCTTACATTTGCACTTGATCCACGGACACTGTCGCAGGTGGATGACAAGGGTGTGCGGGCCGTCGATGCTGGCAGCTATACGCTGACGGTGGGCGGAGCGCAGCCGGTGGCGGGCAACGGTGAGACGCGCAGATATCCGGCAACGGAGACGGTGTCGACCACGTTCAACATTCAGGGACGCAGGGAGATGCCTCGGTGAGATATGCCTGGCTGGTGTTGTCCGCGGCGTTGCTGATGAGCGCCGTGAGTGTGGCTGCGGAGACGGGCGAGGCCGGGTGGTTGCGGTATGCTCCGCTGAGCTCGGCGGAGCAGGCGAAGTATGCCGGGTTGCCGGGGCGCGTTGTGGTGCTGGGAGGCTCAGCAATTGAGCAGAGCGCGGGCGATGAACTGGCGCGCGGACTGGGGTCGATGCTGGGGCGGAAGTTTGAGACTGAGAATGGGATGAACAGCGACGTGCTGGTGGTGGGCACGATTGCTGAGGTGGGAAAGTCGTCGGTGGGGAGCTGGCATACGAATCCAACACTGAAGGCGGGCGGCTTTGAGATCCGACAGGTGCAGAGTCATGGGCACCATCTCTGGGTGATTGCCGGTGCGGATGAGCGCGGTGTGCTGTATGGGGTCTTCCGACTGTTGGAGTGGGTGGCGGAAGAGAAGCCGATCCATGACGATATGGAGTCGCCTGCGGCGCCGGTGCGATGGGTGGACCAGTGGGACAACTTTGATGGCTCAATTGAACGTGGGTATGCGGGGCGGTCGATCTTCTTCGATGGCGGGCATGTTCGCGGTGACCTGACGCGCGTGGGTGAGTATGGGCGGCTGCTGGCGTCCATCGGTATCAATGGTCTGAATGTGAACAATGTGAATGCCGACCTGCACACGTTGGATGATGAGCATCTGCGTGAGTTGGCGCGGATTGCGGCTGCGCTGCGGCCTTGGGGTGTACGGTTGGCGCTGTCGGTGGATCTGTCGTCGCCGAAGGTGATTGGTGGGTTGGATACGTTTGATCCGCTGGACCCTAAGGTGGCGGCGTGGTGGCAGAGGCGCGTGGATGTTGTGTATAGGCTGATTCCCGACTTTGCGGGGTTTACGGTGAAGGCGGACTCTGAGGGGCGTGCGGGGCCTTCGCAGTACGGGCGCACGCCTGCGGAGGCCGCGAATGTGTTGGCGCGGGCACTCGCTCCGCATCACGGGATCGTGATGTATCGCGGGTTTGTGTATAACCACCATCTTGACTGGCATGATCTGAAAGCGGATCGCGCGCGTGCGGGGTATGACAACTTTGCGTCGCTGGATGGGAAGTTTGAGCCGAATGTGGTGATCCAGATCAAGCATGGGCCGATCGACTTCCAGGTACGTGAGCCGGTGAGCCCGCTGTTCGCGGCATTGCAGCATACGAATGAGGCGATCGAGCTGCAGACGACGCAGGAGTACACGGGGCAGCAGCGGCACATGGTGTTTCTGGTGCCGATGTGGAAGACGGCGCTCGATACGGACATGCGCGCGAACAACGAGTCGACTCCGGTGAAGGAGATTGTCGAGGGGAAGAGCTTTCATCGGCCGCTGGGCGGGTTTGTGTCGGTGGTGAATGTGGGGCTGGATGCGAACTGGCTGCATCATCCGATGGCGATGGCGAACCTGTATGGCTATGGAAGGCTGGCGTGGAATCCGGATTTGAGTTCGGAAGAGATTGTGGATGCTTGGACGCGGATGACGTGGGGCAATGATGCGCGTGTGGACCGCACGATCGACGCGCTGCAATTGGAGTCGTGGCATGCGTATGAGGACTATACGGGGCCGCTGGGGCTGGGCACGCTGACGGACATTATCGGCATCCACTATGGGCCGGGGATCGAGTCGGCGGAGCGGAATGGCTGGGGGCAGTGGATTCGTGCGGACCATGAGGGTGTGGGGATGGACCGTACGGTGGCTACGGGGACGGGGTACATCGGGCAGTATCCGCCGGAGCTGGCTGCGAGGTATGAGTCGCTGGCCACGTGTCCTAACAACCTGCTGCTGTTTATGCATCATGTGCCGTATACGCATGTGCTGCACTCGGGCAAGACGGTGATTCAACATATCTACGACTCGCACTATGAGGGTGCGGAGATTGCGGCGACGTATGCGCCGGAGTGGAAGACGCTGCGTGGGCTGGTGGATGATGAACGGTATGAGAAGACGCTGGCGTTGTTCACGTATCAGGCTGGGCATGCGATTGTGTGGCGCGATGCGGTGAGCGAGTGGTTCTGGAAGATGTCGGGTATTGCGGATACGAAGGGGCGTGTGGGGCATTATCCGAACCGCATCGAGGCGGAGTCGATGGAGGCGCAGGGATATAAGACTGTGGCTGTGACGCCTTGGGAGACAGCTTCAGGTGGGAAGGCTGTGGTGTGTGAGGATGCGGCAGGTTGTACGCTGACGGCGAAGCTGGAGCGGCCGAAGGGCGAGTATCGCGTGTCGGTGAATTACTTCGACCTGAATGATGGGGCTTCGACGTATCGGCTGCTGTTGAACGGTAAACAGATCGCCACGTGGGAGGCGGAGATGGTGTTGCCGAGCGATAAGCTGGATGGGCATACTGCGACGCGGTATACGCTGCCGGTGAGTGTGGCGCTGAAGCCGGGCGATGTGTTGACGGTGCGCGGCGTGCCGGATGGGAAGGAGCCTGCTCCTGTGGACTATGTGAATGTGGCGCCTGTGGGCGCGGGAGATCGTCGATGAAGATCATCAGTGCCCGGGTGATGGTGTGCTCGCCGGACCGGAACTTCGTGACGTTGAAGATCGAGACGGATGAAGGGATCTATGGGCTCGGTGATGGGACGCTGAATGGGCGCGAGATGGCTGTGGCTAGTTATCTGAGCGAGCATGTGGTTCCTTGTTTGATCGGGCGCGATCCGTTCGATATTGAGGACATCTGGCAGTATCTGTATCGCGGGGCGTATTGGCGGCGGGGGCCGGTGACGATGAGCGCGATTGCCGCGGTCGACGTGGCGTTGTGGGACATCAAGGGCAAGGCGCTGAAGACGCCGGTGTATAACCTGCTGGGTGGTAAGAGCCGGCAGGGGGTGCTGGTGTATACCCATGCGAACGGGAAGACGGTGGATGAGACCGTTGCGTCCGTGCGCAGGTATATGGATGAGGGATACCTTGCGGTGCGGGCGCAGTGCGCGGTGCCTGGAGTCGCGAGCAGCTATGGTGTGCCGAAGGGCGGCAAGCCGTATGAGCCAGCCGAGCGCGGGCTGCCGAGTGAGGATGTGTGGTCGACGGAGCGGTACCTGAACTTTGTGCCTGGCCTGTTTGAGCGGCTGCGTGCGGAGGTTGGGCATGATGTACACCTGCTGCATGATGTGCATCATCGGCTGACGCCGATTGAGGCGGCTCGGCTGGGGAAAGCGCTGGAGCCGTATCACCTGTTCTGGATGGAAGATCCTACTCCGGCGGAGTTGCAGGAGGGGTTTGGGCTGATCCGGCAGCATACGACGACGCCGATCGCTACGGGCGAGGTGTTCAACAGTGTGTGGGATGCGCATGACCTGATCCGCAAGCAGTGGATCGACTACATACGGATGACGATTGTGCATGGCGGCGGCATCACGCACCTGAAGAAGACGGCCGACTTTGCGGCGCTGTACCAGGTGAAGACCGGGTTCCATGGAGCGACAGACCTGTCGCCGATTACGATGGCGGCGGCGCTGCACTTCGGGTTGGCGATCCATAACTTCGGGATACAGGAGCATATGCACCACTCGGAGCTGACGGACCGTGTGTTTCCGCATGGGTACAGCTTCAGTGCGGGGTATATGTATCCGGGGGATGCGCCGGGGCTGGGTGTGGAGATGGATGAGGCTCTGGCGGCGGAGTATCCGTATCAACGGGCGTATCTGCCGGTGGCGCGCAAGCTGGATGGGACGATGACGGATTGGTAGGTGCGATGAAGCCGATACTGGATGGGAAGATTGCGGTGGTTGTGGGTGGGACGTCCGGCATTGGACGTGCGATTGCGCTGGGGCTGGCGAAGGCCGGAGCGAACGTGGTGGCGAGCTCGCGGTCGAAGAGCAAGGTGGATGAGGTTGCCGCGGAGATCGAGGAGTTGGGGCGCGCGACGTTGCGGGTGGAGTCGGATGTGGTGGACCGTGGATCGCTGGAGGCGCTGCGCGATGCGGTGATGGAGCGGTTTGGGCGCGTCGATATTCTGGTGAACTCGGCTGGCATTACGAGCAAGCAGCCGGCGCTGACGTTTCCTGAGGAGACGTGGGACGCGATTATGGAGGTGAACCTTACGGGGACACTGCGTGGTTGCCAGATCTTCGGGAAGGTGATGCTGGAGCAGCGGTACGGGCGGATTGTGAACATCGCTTCCCTGGCGACGTTTGTGGCTTTTTATGAAGTCGCTGCGTATGGGGCGAGCAAGGCTGCGGTGGCTGCGCTGACGCGGTCGCTGGCGGTGGAGTGGGCTCCGTATGGGGTGTGCGTGAATGCGATCGCTCCGGGAATCATACCGACGGAGCTGAACCGGAAGATCATTGAGACGTCGCGCGGCAAGGAACTGCTGATGCGGACGCCGATGGGGCGGTTCGGCGAGGCGGATGAGGTGGCAGGTGCTGCGGTGTACCTGGCGTCGGATGCGGCTTCGTTCACGACAGGGCAGGTGCTGGCGGTGGATGGCGGGATACTGGCTAGTGGTGTGAACCGGTAAAGCAGGGAATAGGGAATAGGGAGTAAAGAGATACCCTCCCCCCTCCCCCTATGTAGTGAAGGGATCTAGTGGAATCAGTGACTTACGGGGTGATCCAGGGGGTAAGTGGCTGATTCTTTATATGGTTGTGGGTATGATATTGCTGGTAAAGGGGATAATGGGGAGAGCGAGCCTGCCTCGGCGTTTGCAGCGTTCAGTTGCCAGTTACCAGTTTTCCAGTGAGCCAGTTTGTTTTCCTAGTTCCAGTATAGAAGGTGGGGAGTGGGGAAAGTGTTTTTGGTTTTGGTTTGGAATCTTGGGGTTACGGGTGAAAGGGGTTGACAGATTTGAAGAAGGGCATACCCCAGGGGCTGAAGCCCCTTTCTGCTTTAGAGGTCTATGAGACCCGACCCTGAAGGGTCGGGGTACCTAGAAGCAACGACAAAAGCCAAGACAAGAGCAAGGACACAAGCAGATCATTCGTTGCGCTCAGGACGTCAGAAGGTGAAGAGGGCCTGCATGAAGATGTCGCGGTTGCCGGGGGCGGGCAGACCGAAGGGGCCGGAGGCGAGTGTCTGGGTTTTGCCGAAGAGGGGTGAGTTGATGACGCCGTTAGGTGTGCCTCGGTTGGCGATGTTGAAGATGTTGAGAGCGCCGACGATGAAGGTGAGGTTGTAGCGGCGGGGTACGGAGGCGTCGAGCTTGAACTGCTGCTGGCTGCCGCTGAGGCCGCGGCCCTGGACGCCACCACCGCCGTTGAAGCCCTGGGGGCCTTTTTCGGTCTTGATGCGCGGGCCTATGCCGATAGCTTTGCTGATGCGCATGTGGAAGGCGACGTTGGCGGGGCCGGTGCCGAGGTTGTAGGGAACGAGAGGTTCGGTTTTGCCTGTGGGGTCGCTATCGAGGCAGCCGTATGGAGTGGTGACGACGCCGGCGGCGCCGCAGGTGCCGTAGGTGGGGCGTGCGTTGAACTGGTTGTTGCCGGTGAGGTCGTTGCCGATGGTGATGTTGTAGGGCGTGCCGGATTGCGCGGCGAGGAGTGGCGCGAAGATGATGCCGTGCGGCGCGTTGTAGGTGCCGAGGACGAAGATGCGGTTAGTGATGCCGAAGCTGGCGCGGCCGTAGTCGAGGCCGGGGTTTTGCGCGACGGAGGGGACGGAGTTGACGCCGGCGGTGTCGGATTTGGCGTCGCTGTAGGTGTAGTTGGCGTTGACGGAGAACTTTTTGAAACGGCTGCCGATGGTGGCGATGATCTGATTTTCGTTAAAGACGCCGCCGGACTGGAACTGGTTGTTGTAGACGGTGGGCGTGGGTCCGGTGATGGTGTAGTTGCTGATGTCGAAGGAGGGCGCGGTGACGACATCGGTAAAGTACTGGTGGACGCCGCGGGTGAAGAGGTAGGTGACGTTGGAGGTGGTGTGCTTGCCGATGGCGTGGTCTACGCCGATGCCCCCCTGCATGCTGAGCGCGGCGCGGAAGTGGGAGTCGATGGTGGAGATGCTGGGGATGGGCGCGCCGGCGCCGCCGGTGTAGTTGGTGATGGAGGTCTGCTGGTTGATGCCGTTCTGGTGGATGGTCTGGATGACGTAGGGCGTGCCGGTGGCGGAGCTGAAGGAGTTGGGCACGGTGAAGCGGTCGTAGAACCAGCCGTAGCCGACGCGGAAGACGGTCTTGGGCGGGGTCTTGCTGTTGTACCTGGGGGCCCAGGCGATGGCGAGGCGGGGGCCGAAGTCGGCGTGGTCGTGGATGCGGTTCTGGGCTTCGTAGCGGAGGCCGTAGCTGATGGTGAGGCCGGGGGTCTTGCGCCAGTCGTCCTGATAGAAGAGTCCGGCGTCGAAGAGGAGAGCGCGGGCGAGAGGGTTCTGGATCTGCGTGACGAGGTACTGGGAGGGCGAGCCGCCGCAGGGGGCGCTCCCAGGAGCAGTGCTTGCTGGCTGATACTGCGAGGCGAGCTGGTAGATGCAGTTGCCGTTCTGGCCGGAGGTGGACTCGTTGGCGTCGCGGTAGGAGCGCAGGCGTGCGCCGAAGCGGATGGTGTGTTTGCCGGCGGTGGCGGTGGAGTAGTTCTGGAGCTCGAAGATGTCCTGATGGTCGCTCAAGGTGCCGGAGTTGGCGCCGCCGGTGATGAAGGCGCCCTGCACGGTCTGGGTGGTGGAGGTGTCGATGGGGGTCTGGTTATTGCGGACGCGACGCCACTGGAAGTGGGTCTCGTTGATGAGGTGCGAGTTGATGACGATGGTGTCGCTGACCTGGAGGGCGTTCTCGTAGTTGATGGAGTTGCTGGCCTGGCTCTGGAGGCTGAGGCCGCCGACGCCGTTGCCGGAGGAGGAGTTGCGATTGAAGGCGTCGCGGATGGAGAGCGTGTTGGCACTGCCGAGTTGGAAGTCGACGCGCGGGTTGAAGGAGAAGACGGAGGACGGTGTGAGGTAGAACTGCTGGATCATGTTGGCGGTGTTGGTGGGGTCGGTGGCGTCGATAACGGCCTGGGTTTGGCGGTTGAGGTTGAAGACGCTGAGGAAGTAGGAGGAGTGCTTGGTGAGCGGGCCGTTGACGTCGCCCTGGAGGAAGTAGAGGTAGTAGGGCGGGGTGTTGGGGACGAGGGCGTTGTTGGTATTGAGCGAGGAGTCGGTGGCGAGCGAGGTGATGTGGCCGCCGAACTTGTCGGAGCCGGGCTTGGTGAGGATCTCGATGCGGCCGTAGCCGATGTGATCGAACTCGGCGGAGAAGGGGTTCTGGTTGACTCGGATCTCGCGGATGGAAGACTTGGGTGGAAGCTGGCCGCCGGAGAAGCCGTCGATGTAGATCTGGCCGCCGTTGGGGCCGGCGGCGGGGCCGGCGAGGGCCTGAAGCTCGTTCTGGAGCTGGTCGGGGTCGTCGGAGAGCGCGTCGAGGTCGCTGCCTTTGATGACGAGCGCGCCGGAGTTTTCGTCAGGGTTGACGCTGACGCCGTTGGTTTGGGTGGTGACCTGGACGTTCTGCTGCTCGACCTCGATGGCGAGCGTGATGTTGAGCTGGCGGAACTGGCCCGCGACGACGTTGACGCTGGTGTTGGGTGCGAGCGTGAAGCCTTTGGCCTGCACGGTGACGGTGTAGAGGCCGGCACTGAGGCCGTGGATGCTGTACTCGCCGTCGGAGCCGGAGTGCGTGGTGGCTACGTGGCCGCTGCCGGTGAAGGTGATGGCGGCGTCGGGAATGGCGGCGCCGCTGGGGTCGAGGACCGCGCCGTGGAGGCTGCCTGTCTGCTGCGCATGAGCGGACGCAACGGTGAGAAGCGAGAGAAGCAGGCAGGCGCAAAGGGAAGAGAGACGGCGCGAGAGCTTGGTCACACGCATGAGAACTCCTGAAGAGTGGCGCGGGTTAGGACGTACGTGACGGTTAACGTTCTCGCGGGTGATGAGGTTAACTGCTGGAGCCGTGTCGGAGTGGATACGCGGGATGTGAGCTGAAAGTTCGACGTTGAGCGCGGAAGTTAGGTATCGCGCAGGCCGAGGGTTTGTGGGAATTCTTCGGTGTCGTCGGGTGCGGCGTCGACGGTGAACTGCTCGAGGTACTTGCGGTGCGCGAGGCGTAGGAGGAGATGCGCCACGATGAAGAAGATGGCGACACGGAGGAGATGTGAGATTCCGGATTGCATCCAGAATTCGAGATCGACGATGACGGCGACGAAGACAGGGAAGAGGACGAAGTTGCGCAGGACCATCAGGGGGAGATCGGTGATGCTGCTTTTGCGCTGGAAGGTGAGTGGCATGCTGCGGACGGTGAAGAGGTAGATGTCGGGAAGCAGGAAGGAGATGCCGATGGCGATGATGGCCTGCGTGAGCAGCGCGAGTGGGCCGTGGATGGATTGCGGCGACAGCGCGTGAAGCGTGATGGCTGTGGTGAAGGTGACGAGGAGTGACCAGAGCGTGATCCAGCGGCGAAGGCCGGAGAGATGGCCGGGACGCGGGCGTCCGACGAGGACTCGGAAGAGCCAGGCGGCGCGGCGATCGACGGGAGTGGACGCGATGGCGCTGAGGCCGGCGACGGTCCAGAAGGCCATGATGGGGACGGCGGCGCGGATGCCGCGGGGAAGCAGTGCGGGATGGATGTGTCCTGGCGTGATGTAGAAGATGAGCATGTTGGCGAGCGCGAGAGCGATGCCGAGGCCGGCGTACATCGCGAGCATGACGCGGTGGCGTTGCAGGCGGAGGATGGTCTGCTGCACGAAGTAGAAGCTGGCGCGCTGTGCAGGCGACTTTGCAATGAGGCCGTGAAGGAAGGCGTTGATGGGTGTGCTGAGGGTGCGTGAGGAGTTGGTGGCGCGGGCGCCTTCGAAGATCTGGCGGACTCGGCGACGGTAGGCGAGAGGGTAGGTGGCGATGGCGAGCAGAAGCATGAGAGCGAGGGAACTCCATGCGATGTGTGCGAGCGTTGCGAAGATGGGCAGCGTTGTGGGGCCGTCGAGGATGCGCTGATAGATGCCGAGGAACCAGAATGGTGGGAAGCAGAAGATGACGGGGCTTCCCGAGGTGAGCAGCGGTTGGATGGAGCGCGAGACGGCAGGGAAGAGCAGAAGGATCGCGAGGAGGAGCATCACGCAGCCGCCCTGCAGCAGCGGAGTGATGCGGCGGAAGAGGTTTTCGCCAATGGTGTTGAGCAGGATGCCCTGCATGGCGAGGATGGTGGCCGCGGCGAAGGTTCCGCTGATGGCGACAGCGATGGCGTGTGCGAGAAGATGGCGGCCGGTGTTGGGGAGATCCGCCACCATGGGGAGAAAGAGTGTGCCGAGGAGGTTGGTGCCGAGCAGAACGAGCGCGAGGAAGATGGCGATCGCGAGGACTCGGGCCTGGAAGAGGCGGCGGTTTGCGATGGGCAGGACGGAGAGGACGTAGACGTCGAGGAGGTCGGGGAAGAGGAGGTCCCACTCGTAGACGGTGGCTGCTCCCATGACGACGAAGGCGTACATGACGAAGAAGTAGTGGTCGGAGACCTGCGGCCAGAAGGGGCGCGGGTAGGGGTTCGGCGGGAAGGCGTGGTAGGCCGGGAAGAGGTACATGGCGACGAGCAGCGTGGGCAGAGCGACGAAGTAGCCGACCTGCAGGACGCGTTTGGTTTCGTCGTCGGAGGCGAGGAGCTCGTTGTGGAAGAAGCGGTAGAGGAGGTGGCGGACGAGGACTTCAAACTGCGATTGTGGGCGGCGCACTGTGGGCGTGGACTGCGCAGCGAGGGAGAGAACGGCGGGTTTGGTAGAGGTGAAGAGTGCTGGCATGTGCTGTCCCTCCGGGGCTAAAGCCCATCTATCTTTCGGGAGTGGTGGACGTACGAGCTGAAGCTCGTACCCTTCAAAGCGAGAGGCCATCGGGCCGAATTGTTAGGCATGGTGTGCCGCCATGGTTTCGACGAGGTCGCGGGCGATGGTTTGGGTGTCCTGCTGCTGGACTAGCTGGGCGAAGACGCTTTCGAGGTTGGCGAGTTGCAGCGAGGATTTGAGGTCGGCGGGTGGGGCGTCGGCGAGGATTTTGCCTTTGGCGATGACGATGACGCGGTGGCAGACGAGTTCGACGACCTCGAGCACGTGCGAGATGTAGAGGATCGCCTTGCCTTGGAGCGCGAGCTGCTGGATGAGGTCTTTGAAGAGGCGCGCGGAGACGACGTCGAGGCCGGAGAGCGGCTCGTCGAAGATGAGGAGCTGGGGGTCGTGGATGAGTGAGGCGGCGATGAGGACACGCTGCTTCATGCCCTTGGAGTAGAGCGAGATGGGGGAGTGACGCCAGGACTCGAGGCCGAGGAGCGAGAGCAGGCGGTTGGCTTTCTGCTCGATGAGCGGCTCGGGCATGTTGCGCAGGCGGCCGACGAGCTGAAGGTATTCGAGGCCGGAGAGGTGGGTATAGATCTGGGCCTCTTCGGGGACGTAACCGAAGGCGGCGCGGTAGGCGGCGATGTCGCGGTGGATGCTGCTGCCGTTGAAGAGGACCTGGCCCTGGTTGGGTTCGAGCAGGCCGGTGACGATTTTGACCGTGGTGGATTTGCCGGAGCCGTTGGGGCCGACGTAGCCGACGATCTCGCCGGGTTGGATGCGGAAGCTGACATCCTGGATGGCGGGGATGCCTCGGTAACGTTTTGTGAGCCCTTTGACTTCGAGCATGAATCACCTCGATGACCCTATGTAGCATTCGGAATAGGGTATTTGTCAAGTAGCGTTCTACATAGGTATAGTTTTCGGCATGGCGGCGGAAGCGAAACTCTCCCACACGGCGGCGATGA
Organism: Granulicella sp. 5B5; assembly: GCF_014083945.1. GTDB lineage: Bacteria > Acidobacteriota > Terriglobia > Terriglobales > Acidobacteriaceae > Granulicella. Next base: position 2,969,241 of record NZ_CP046444.1, read on the forward strand.
TTCTTCAGGCGGTGAGCGCCGGGTATATCTACGGTTTTGGTGTGATGGAGATGACGGGGCTGGCGAGCGGCACGGTGTATCCGGCGATGCGGAGGCTGGAGCGCGATGGGCTGATCCGGTCGCACTGGGAGGCGCAGTCGATTGCGGATGCGGAACAGCGGCCGCCACGGAAGTATTACAAGGTGACAGTGGCGGGGAAGGCTACGCTGGAGGCTTCGCGGAGGCGGTATCCGCTGCTGGCGAAGCTGGTGCCGGAGCAGCAGGAGGAGCAGGTATGAGGCTCCGGGCTTCATGGCCGCTGCATGCGCTGGGACTGGGTGTGGTGCGGTGCGCTTCGTGGCTGGTGCCGGCGTCGCAACGGGTTGCGTGGCGCATGGAGTGGAGCGCCGAGCTGTGGCATGTGCGTGAAGTTTGCACTCCGCAGCGTGGTGTGAGTTGGAGCGGCGAGCGCGAGGTAGCCGCATTTTTGTTTGGCGCGTTTGAAGATGCGCGGTGTCTGCGGCGGGTGGAGGGGGCAGCGAATCGGGGTTGGGTGATGGGGTCGGCGGGGCGGTGTGTGTTTACGCTGATGGTGGTGCTGGCCGCGGCATACGGTGCGGCGCTGCTGCTGCCGGGGGCGTTTGTGGCGCTGCATCCGCCGGAGTACAGGGACGCGGGGCGGCTGATGCTGATCCAGAGCTCGCTGGCGGCGAGCGATACAGAGCCGACGATTACGGCGGAGCAGTACAACGTGTGGCGATCGCGGTCGCGACGGATGTTCGATGGGTTTGCGTTCTATCAGGTGATGAAGCAGCCGCTGCAGGATGCCGATGGCAAGGTGGTGAGCGCATCGGTTGCGGTGGCGAGCCCGGAGTTGTTTCCGCTGCTGGGCGGCGATGCTGTGAGCAGCGACGTTGCGCACGGCGATGTGCTGCCGGTGCTGTTGAGCAGCAGCTTGTGGCGCCGCAGGTTTGGTGGCGATCCGGCGATTGTGGGGCGGGAGATTTCTTTGGGAGCGACGCGGGCGCGTGTGGCGGGGGTGGTGCCTGAGGGGTTCTGGCGGCTGCCGGGGAAGGTGGATGCGTGGGTGCAGTCTCCGGACCAGAACCTGTCGCAGCAGAGTGTTGGGTACGTGGTGGCGCGGGTGAATGCGGCGGGGCGGTATCCGCATTGGAGCAACAGTTGGGAGATGACGGCTCCGCTGCCGAACGGGAACTCGGGTGAGTTTCTGTGCGTGTCGCTGGCGGACCGGACGCGCGGGCCGTTTGGGCTGTTTCTGTTTGCGGTGGTGCTGGCGTTTTTGGCGCTGCCGGCGACGACGTCGCTGCCGCTGGGCGAGTACCGCGGGGCGCCGCAGCGGCTGGCGTGGGGGACTCGGTTGAAGCGGTGGAACTTTCTGGCGTGGAAGCTGGGACTGCTGTTTCCGATTGTGTACTTCGCGTCGCTGGACCTGGCGCATGTGACGACGCGGATCGACCCGATCGGGAGCGAGTATATCCAGCTGCTGGCGGCGTTTTCGCTATGTCTATTCGGGCTGCGGTGGGTGCTGCGCGATCAGCGGGAGCGGTGCCCGGTGTGTCTGCGGAAGCTGACCAACCCGGCGCGGGTGGGGCACCCGTCGCGGAACTTCCTGGCGTGGAATGGGACGGAGCTGATCTGCACGGGCGGGCATGGGCTGCTGCATGTGCCGGAGCTGGAGACGAGCTGGTTCGGGACGCAGCGGTGGCTGTATCTCGATCCGTCGTGGGAGATATTGTTCGCGGAGCAGGGTGTGGCTTCGGGGAGCTATTTTTAGCTTGGGATGATCTTGTAATGCGAGTGGTCTAGGATCAAAGCCTGGAGGTGACGCGATGACAGATCAAGCTCGTCCGCCGGTGCCGCCGTTTACTTATGAGACGGCGGTGGTGAAGGTGAGGAAGGCTGAGGATGCGTGGAACTCGCGGAATCCGGAGGCGGTGTCGCTGGCGTATACGGTGGACTCGCGGTGGCGGAACCGGTCGATGTTTTTGAAGGGGCGCGCGGAGATTGTGGCGTTCCTGACGCGGAAGTGGGAGAAAGAGCTGGAGTATCGGCTGATCAAAGAGATCTGGGCGTTTGCGGATGACCGCATTGCGGTGCGGTTTGCGTATGAGTATCACGATGCCGAGGGGCAGTGGTTTCGTGCGTATGGGAATGAGAACTGGGAGTTCGATGCGGATGGGCTGATGGCCGTGCGGCATGCGAGCATCAACGATGTGGCGATTGCGGAGCACGAGCGGTTGTTTCATTGGCCGCAAGGGCGGCGCCCGGATGAGCATCCGGGGTTGGGGCACCTGGGGCTGTAGGGTACGCTCGCGCTTGCTGCGGCAAAAGCGTTCACGCAAAGTACGCAAAGGAAAAGCCCGCAAGGTACGCAATGTAAAACATGTAAAGGCTAGTCGAGGAGGCCTTTGCCCGCGAGGATTTTTGGGGTGAATTTTTCTACTCGGGCTTCGCGGGTGGTGGATTGCTTGGCGGCGGCGATTTGGAAGATGTAGGCCTTCTGACGGCCGGGGGTTAGAGCCGCGAAGGCTTTTTTCAGGGCGGAGTTGGTGTTGAGTTTTTGCTGAAGCTCTTCGGGGATGGCGTAGTCGGTGGATTTTTTTAGGGGGACTTTGGCGCCGGACTTTTCGAGGTCGATGGCTTCGAGGATGTAGGCTTTGATGGTGGACTTCAGCTTTGTGATTTCTTTGGTGCTGGTGAAGCGGAGCTGGCGGGGGCCTGCATGTGCTCGCCGATGCGGGAGAGAAGCTGGCCGGGGTCCTTGAGCAGCGCGCCTTTGAAGAACATGAGCGCGATGTAGTCGTTGAAGCGCTGGATGAGGACGATGTTTTTGTCGCCGAGGGTGTAGCAGGGTTTGCCCCACTTGATCTTTTCGGTGAGGCCGCAGCCCTGGGCGATGGCTTGCAGGGCTGCGGTCTCCTGCGGGTACTGGTGGCGCGGGTGCTCCATGGGGGAGTGCTTAATGGTTTTCTTGACGGGCATAAGGACCTCACCGGGGTTGTGAGTTTTACGACATCAAGAGGCTACAACGGCGGTGAGGTCGTTGACGAGGGCATCGATGCGGGTGGGGTCGGAGTCCCAGGCGAACATGAAGCGGGCGCCGCCGCCGATGAAGGTGTAGAACTGCCAGCCGCGGGCGCGGAGGGCTTCCTGCTGGGGTTCGGAGAGCTTGATGAAGACGCCGTTAGCTTGCGGGTAGCCGAGGAGCTCGAGGCCGGGGACTTGCTGGATGCGGTCGGCGAGGGCGCGCGCACAGGTGTTGGCATGCTCGGCGTTGCGGAGCCATGCGCCGTTTTCGAGCATGCTGGCCCACGGGGCGGAGAGGAAGCGCATCTTGGAGGCGAGCTGGCCGGCCTGTTTGCAGCGGTAGTCGAAGTCGACTGCCTGGGCGGGGTTGAAGAAGAGGACGGCTTCGGAGACGGCCATGCCGTTTTTGGTGCCGCCGAAGCAGAGGACGTCGACGCCGGCCTTCCAAGTGATGTCGGCGGGGTGGCAACCAAGGGAGGCGCAGGCGTTGGCGAAGCGGGAGCCGTCCATGTGGAGGCTGAGACCGAGCTGGCGGCAGACGGCGGAGATGGCTTTGACTTCGTCGACGGTGTAGACGAGGCCGGTCTCGGTGGGCTGTGTGATGGTGACGACGCGCGGCTTGGGGTAGTGGATGTCGGTGCGCTTGGCGACGATCTCTTCGATGTGCGCGGGGGTGAGTTTGCCATCGGCGGTGTGGGCGACGAGGAGCTTGGAGCCGTTGGAGAAGAACTCGGGGGCGCCGCACTCGTCGGTTTCGACGTGGGCGGCGTCGGCGCAGATGACGGAGTGGTAGGACTGGCAGAGCGAGGCGAGCGCGAGCGAGTTGGCAGCGGTGCCGTTGAAGGCGAAGAAGACTTCGCACTGGGTGTCGAAGAGCGTGCGGAAGGCTTCGGAGGCGCGGGCTGTCCAAGGGTCGTTGCCGTAGGCGGAGGCGTGGCCGGTGTTGGCTTCGGCCATGGCCTGCCAGGCTTCGGGACAAATTCCGGCGTAGTTGTCGCTGGCGAACTGCTGCGTCATGCTTGCTCCTTGCGTTGGAGTGCGCTGACGTTGTTGTAGAAGCCCGGTAGTTGCCGGATCGGCCACATCCCCCTGTGTGGGGCGCCACCTTGCTGGGAGCAGGTTGGCGTTGAGCGTCAGCTCAATCTCCTGATGTCAGTGTCTAGGATAACAGGGCATGAGGACGATACAGCCGTTGTTAAAAACCACAGGCCGCTTGAAGAGGACTCAAGCGGCCTGGGTGGTTTGTGGCGAGGTTAGAAGGAGATTTTGAAGGCGAACTGAATGTTGAAGGGTTCGCCGTAACCGAGGCCAGGAGCGCCAGAGCCGTTTTTGGTCTGAGTGATCTCGCCAAAGGTGCCACTGCCCAGGTTGGTGATCGAGGGATTGGCAAAGTTGCGCTGGTTGAAGATGTTGAAGATCTCGACGCGGAACTCGCTGTTGACACGCTCGGTGATGGGTGTGTGCTTGAACATCGAGAAGTCCATGGTGCCGAACTTCGGACCACGGCCACCGCCATCACGCTGCTCGTTGCCGTAGACACCAAAGGTGGTCGGTGAGGATACGCCGGCGACGGGGTAAGCGTATGCAGCCTTGGCCAGGTACTGATATGCCCGAGAGGTGCTGGCGGTGATGGTCGTATTGCCAACATACGGATTGACGCCTTGTACGATGCTGACGCGGTCATGCTGCTCGTCGGTGAGGCTGTAATCTTTACCAACGAGGACACTGAGCGGTGTGCCAGTGTTGTAGTCAAACAGGGCGTTGAACTGATAGCCCTGAGTCAGACGCGGCGCGAAGCTGGTGAACTTCGGCAGCTGGTACGACGCGAAGCCCGTGAGAGTGTTGCGGATGTCGAAGGTGCTGGGGCCGTAGTCCTGGTGGATGTTATGGCTGTTCATAGGCGTTACATCGGAAGATGCATCGTCCATAGAGTGAGCCCACGTGTAGTTGGCGGTGATGGAGAAGCCGTGCTTGAGGGACTGACGCAACACTGCCTGCAGCGAGTTGTAGTTGGCGCTTGCACCAGATGTCACCTGATTGATGCCGGCGAAGGGTTGGCCGGTGGTGACGGTTTGTCCTGGGAACGAGAGCGTGGAATCGTAGGGGCGAATGTAGCTCTTGGTCGTGAAGTTGTAGTTGATCGGCTGATTGAGATCGTAGAGCATCGCAAGACGGCGGCCCTGCGTGCCGACGTAGCCGATGGTGAAGAGGGTCGAGTTCGTTAGCTGCTGCTCGATGTTGAGGCTGGTGTTCATCGAGTACTGGATGCGGTAGTTGGGCTGCACGCCCATGGCACCGAGTTGCGGCAGAGCGGCGCCGGTGAAGGGATTGACGTTCTGTGCCCAGGTGAAGTTGGAGATGGCAAGCGTGTAAGCGGGGTCAGGTCCGGAGGGGTTGTTCTGCGTATAAGAGTCGCCACCATTGCCGGTGTAACCGCTGACCATGTTGGTCATGCCCGGGACGTCGTAGTAGAGACCCCATGCACCGCGGATGGCGAGTTTGTTGTTTGACAAGGGTGAGTAGGCGAAGCCAACGCGAGGAGCGAACGCGCCGTAGTAGTTGTTGTAGAGAGGAGTTACGAATCCCTTGCCGGGGACGAAGCTGGAGAGATCGTTCTTGGCATCGTAGACGTGGCCGGGAAGGCTCCAGCGAACGCCGTAGTTGACTGTGAGCTTGGGGGTGACAGTGAAGTCGTCCTGCGCCCAGAAGTCGTAGGTATTGAGCAGATAGACACGCTCCGCATTACCTTGCAGCAGCTTGGACGTAGAAGAGTTGGAGGGCTGACCGTTCAGATAATCGGCAAGTGCGATCATCTGCGTGGTGCAACCGGTCGTGACGCCAAAGGCAGCGTTGCAGTTGGTGTTATCGGCGGTGGTCTCTTTCGCCCAGGGGCCGCGAGTGCCATCAAAGGTGAAAGTGCCGCGGGAGTTGGAGAAGTAAAGCAAGTTCACGTTGGCGTGACGATACTCGCCGCCGAAGCGGAGAGAGTGCTTACCGAGCGTCCAGCGCAGCGAGTCGACGACCTGGCCTGTTACATCGGTACGACCGGATGGCTGAGTTGCACCGACTTCGTCAAAGCCGGAGATAGCGATGGTGGGAGAGCCGGCTGCGATGATGCCGGTCAAGCCGAGGGTTAGGCCGTCCGCAGCGCCTGGGTTGAAGTTCTGGTCGGCGTCGTTGAAGGTCTGCAGGAAGAAGTTGGTGCCCAGCTGAACCTGGTTGAGCAGGTTCGGCTTGATGATGGAGGTCTGAATGACGGAGAAGTTGTGGATGTGCATGGGTGCCGTCTGGAAGAACTCCGGGTAGTAGGAGCCGGTGACGGCGGTCTGCTGACCGGTGGTGCCGAGATAACGGATGGAGAGCGATTCATTCTGGCTAAAGTGGTGGTCCAGCTTAATCACACCGTTGTAACTGTTGTACTTATCGGGCGAGGTTGCGAACCAGTTGTTGGTGACGGCGCCAGTGGAGTTTGCTACGCGGGGATAGAGGGTGTTATAAAGCGCGATGCTGAGAGGGTTACCGGTAGTGGTGGCACCGTTCTGAAGAGTGGTCTGCGGATAGCTGATGCCGTAGGCTTGGAGGAACTTGCCGGCGTCGGCGATCCAGGCGTCATTGAGAACGGTGTCGGTGGTGGAGTTGCCTGCGGAGGCAAGCTGAATCTCGCCGGCCAGGAAGAGGAAGGTATGGTCCTTCCAAAGCGGGCCGCCGAGAGTGAAGCCGAACTGGTTGTTGCGGATAGGCGGCTTGCGCGCGCCCACGGGGGCGACGGGCGAGATGGCTGCAAAAAATTCGTTGCGGTTATAGAAGAAGACGTCGCCGTGGATCTGGTTGGTACCGGACTTGAGCACCATGTTCTGGTTGGCACCGGCGTTGCGACCCATGTCGGCTTCGGCGTTGCTCTGCATGGAGAACTGATCGATTGCCTCAATGGGAACGAGCCCGCCGGGGACACTGGCGATGCCGCCCTGGTTGGAAGCAACGATGCCGAGGTACGCATCGACGTTGTCGGTACCGTCGATCTGGTAGTTGATGGAAGTGGTGCGCTGGCCGTTAACGGAGCCGCTGAGGTTGTCACCAGGCGTGAACTTGACCATCTGGGTGAAGTCGCGGCCGTTGATGGGCATGTCGGCGACCTGCCTGGTATTGACGACCGAGACAAGTGAGCTGGTCGTGGTGTCGACCGATACGGCGTTGGCAGCGACGTCGACGACTGTGGCTTCCGTGCCGACGTTCATCGACACCTTGACGTTGGCGACCTTGGAGACGTTGACCTCGATGTTGTCAATCTTCTGCGTCTGGAAGCCCTGGAAGGAGACCGTAAGCTGGTAGACGCCGGGAGGGAGCTCCGGGAAGTTGAACTCGCCGTCCTTGTTGGACTTGCTATCAACAACGGTGGCAGTGGCAGGGTTCTTTAGTTGTATAGAAGCACCGGGGATGACAGCACCCTGGACGTCAACGACCGTGCCAGAGAGTGCCCCTCGAAAGGTTTGCGCTCGCAACGCGGAGAATGTGACTGCGAACAAAGCGATGAGAACAAGCCAGCGAAGACGAAGCATGTGCGGAATTCCTCCAGAAACTGTTGTTCGAAATAAAGTGGAGCAAGTTTGGATACACGAATGGCGCGGCCCAAGGTGAGATCCATGGAACCGTCGTAGCGATGAGTTGTTGCGATCTGTTATCCCTGCGATGCGGGACAACGAAGTTGATGCAGCATGACGCGAAGGCCTAAGGGCTATCGCAGCGGCGGCAGCCAGCGGTATGCAGGAGCGCTTCGACGGTAGCTCCGGCGGCGAGACACGAGCTGCTTCATCCTGGAAGAGTTCAACGTCCGCGCAGAACAAAATTTGCGGTGTAACTCATTGAAAATGAGAATGCGTTCTCAGGTCAAGGAATTGTTTGATTCTACAAGGAAGTTGCATGCCAAGACGCGGAATATTGTTCATATAGCCGTGTTCCGGTTTGTACTGCAGGGAAGCTTTGCCACTGTAGGGTTGTTGCTTCAGAAGAGCCACGAGATCATGCCGCTCTGCATTGCGATAATTGATAGTGTTCACGAAGGCATCCATAGGCAGGTGGATTTGGTATGGGTCTCGGAGAAGCGCGACAGACCGTTTCAGCGAAGGTGCTGAGCGAGATACAGAAGGCGGTTTTATGGAGGCATGCCTTCAGTAAAAAAACCACTCCAGCGTGGCTGGCGAGTGGGTTTGTCGGTAACTATACGATCATAAAGATCCTATGAGTTATAGGCCAACGCGTCTCCCCATCCGCCGGAGATCATGCGGGGGAAACAACAACTAGCGTTGAAGAAATTGTTCATTGCGTCAAACCTATCATGGCCAAGGTTTTTGTCAAGTATTAATCCAACAACAAGTTCTATTTCGTCTTGTTAGAGCGCTGCGAAACGGATTGAAAATCATTGCACAGCCTGCTCAAAATCAGAAGGCTGTTGTGCTTGGAGGCCTGCAAATAAACGTATCGCTGCGATGGGCACACGTCTGGGATATGCAGGAGACTGGAGCCGATGATGAGCACGAAGAGGGACGCGAAGGTTTTGTTCAGGTGAGGATGATGCGGGTCTTGCGGTTGCGGAAGGCTTCGACGGCGACGGGGTTGGCGCCGTCGTCGGTGATGATGACATCGACTTCTTCGGCAGAACAGACGCGCATGGCGCTGACCTGGCCGAGTTTGCTGGAGTCGGCGACGGCGATGACCTGCTTGGAGTGGCGGACCATCTCGGAGAGGATGAGGGCCTCGTCGGACTCGATGACGGTGATGCCGTACTCGGGGTGGATGCCGGTGGCGCCGATGAAGAACTTGTCGAAGAAGAGGCGCTGGAGAGCGTCGAATGCGGTGGCGCCGACCATGGAAAACGAGCCGGGCCAGCGGACGGCACCGCCGGTGAGCGTGACCTTGAGGTTGGGCAGGCTGGAGAGCTCCATGCCGATGTTGACCGCGCTGGTGACGATGTGGATGTCTTCGCGATGGCGGAGGCTGCGCGCGAGCTGCGTGGTAGTGGTGCCGGGGGAGAGTGCGATGACGTCGCCCTTTTCGACGAGGTCGGCGGCGGCGAGGCCGATGCGGCGCTTCTCGTCGGCGAAACGCTCTTCGCGGAGCGGGAAGGCGGCGTCGAAGCGGAAGGGCTCGTAGTTGAGCTTGCCGGCGACCTCGGCCCCGCCATGGGTGCGGTTGACGAGGCCGCGTTCTTCGAGGTGGATGAGGTCTCGGCGGACGCTTGCCGGTGACGCGCCGACGGCGGTGGAGAGCTCTTCAATGCTGCCACTGCCCTTTTGCAGAAGCAGATGGAGAATTTGTTTCGCGCGGTCGTGTCTGGCGGCCATGGTCTCCTTCCAAGTCCTTTCATCATATCTAGAAGATGAGAGTTTGAGACGAGAGTGGTTGCAGACCGGAAGGAAGCTGCTTGTGCATTATTTTGCACAAACTTTTCATAAATGTGAAAAGTTTGTTGACAAGTGACGATCCTAGTCCCTAGACTCCAAGCTCATAGAAGCGGTTTTCAGGGTCAGTCCGGGGCGCAGGCCTGAGGATTGCGTTTGCAGAAGCCGCGACGACGATGTTTCACCTTTGGAGGTTGCGCGATGTTGAAGACGATCCGGCTGGGATACCTGGGATTAGCGGTGGCCCTGTTGTTGGGGGTGGCGGGCGCACATGCGCAGACGGTGACAGGCGCAGTGACGGGCGAGGTGACGGACTCGACGGGTGCGGTGATTCCGGGTGCGACGGTGGTGGTGCAAGACACCGACACAAACGTGAAGACGACGGTGACGTCCAACGCGGCGGGCGTGTATACGGCGCGGTTTTTGCCGATCGGGCACTATAAAGTTCTGGTTTCGGCACAGGGCTTTGCGAGCCAGTCGACGCCGGCGTTTGCGCTGGAGATCAACCAGACTGTGGAGCTGCACACGAAGTTGTCAGTTGGCAGCGAGAGCACGGTGAACGTGACGGGCACGGCACCGATCCTGAATACGACGGACGGCACGATTGGCACAACATTCTCAGAGAATGAGGTGCAGAACGTGCCGCTGGAGGGCCGGAATTTTCAGGCTGTGACGCTGCTGACGCCGGGCGTTGTGAGCACGGACCCGACGGGGCTGACGGGGTCGAACGCGACGCTGCGCAGCACGACGAGCAACAACCTGGTCAGCGTGAACGGCAACCGTGGGCAGGCGAACTACTACACGCTGGATGGCGTGGACATCAACGAGCCGCAGAACAACCAGATTGGATATAACCCGGCACCGGATGCACTGCAGGAGATCAAGGTGATCTCGGGCAATGCGCCGGCGATTTACGGCAACGTGAACGGCGGTGATGTGGTGAGCGTGCTGAAGAGCGGCACGAACCAGTTTCATGGCAGCGCATATGCGTATCTGCAGAACAACAAACTGAATGCCAACAGCTGGGAGAACAAGTTCAAAGGTCAACCCATCAATCGCTACACGCAGACCATCTTTGGCGGAACCATCGGCGGCCCGATTTTTCATGACAAGCTGTTCTTCTTTGCCGACTATGAGGGCTTTCGGCAGCCGGCCGCAACCCAGAAGGCGTACCAGGTGCTGACACAAGCGGAACTTAACGGGGACTTCTCGGCGATTCCGTTCCAGCTCTACAACACGCAGGCGTATGACGCGGCGACGAACACGTATCCTGTGTTCCAGAATAACCAGATTCCTGTGAACAATCCTGTGGCGAAGTACCTTGCGGCGCACCCTGCCGACTACCCGACGCCCAATGCAGACCCGTCGCCGAATACCTATCTGCGGCAGTATGAGGGAACCGAGCGCGGGTACAACGTGAACAACCAGTTTGATGCAAAGGTGGACTGGACTCCGGAGGCGAAGGACCGCATCTCTGGTTTCTATGCGCAGTCGCGCGCGCGGAACGGCAGCGATACGATCTTTCCGATCAGTTTCCCCAGCATCAGCAGTTATCCAACGACACTATTTGGAGCAAGCTGGGTGCATACGTTCTCGTCGGCCATTGTGAACCAGTTCAATGCAGGGTTTACGCGAGTGAGCTGGAATACGGGTGTGCCGATCGACCGTCTCGGGTCCTTCGGACTGAGCGGTGATTCGGTGGTGGGGATTCCGTTTGGCGTCCAGCAGTTTGCGGGCTTTACGGAGATGAACATCAGCGACGCGAGCACGATCGGCAATCGCGGCGCGGCGCAGGTTCTGATCGATAACACATTCGGTTATAACGACAACTTGACGATTCAGCGCGGTAAGCACCTGTTCACGCTCGGCGTACAGGCCGTACGCTATCAACAGGAGTACTCGCAGGTCCAGAATGCGGGTGCGCTTGGTTTCTTCCAATACAACGGCGTGTACACGAACAATCCGAATGCCGGGAACCCGAATGTCGGGGCGGCGGACTTTGTGCTCGACGCGGCGAACCAGTACGGTCTGCAGGACGGCGGAGAGTTTGGCAATCGCCAGTGGCGCGCAGCAGGTTACATCCAGGACGACTGGAAGGCGCTGCCGAACCTGACGTTGAACCTGGGTGTTCGCTATGAGTACGACCAGCCGATGACCGAGGCGAACAACAAGAACGCGAACGTGCTTCCGTTGAACGGCGGCACGATGGAGTTCGCGGGGTCGATTCCAGCGGGCGCCCCGGCGGGTTCGATCATTTGCCCCACGACGGCCTGTTACGACCCAAACTACAGGCAGATCATGCCTCGCTTTGGGTTCGCCTACCAGGCGGCACAGAACATCTCGATCCGTGGCGGCTACGGCGCGACGAGCTTCCTGGAGGGCAACGCGGCCAACCAGCGGCTGACGGACAATCCACCGCTGGTCTCGGCGTTCCAGCGCAATGGAGTTGCGCCGAGCGGGGGGACGGGTGGCACGGCCCTGATGGCTTCGCAGGGTTTCGTGACGAATGCGAACACGGCGCAGCCGAGCGGCGGCCAGTTCAGCGAGTGGCCGCAGAACCAGCAGCCGGCGTATATCCAGCAGTGGAACCTGACGGTGGAGACGGCGCTGAACTCGGTGACGTCGCTTTCGATCGGGTATGTGGGGCAGTCGGGCCAGCACCTGATCGACTACGGCAATGCGAACCAGTTCACGCTGGCGCAGGTGGAGGACCTCGCGAACAATCCGAACCCTGTGCCGGCGGCTGATTTGACGCCATACTACAACCTGGCTGCGGGAACCTCGTACGCCGCGGGCAATGGCGGCCTCGTGCTGATAACAGAGTCGCGGGCGAAGTCGAACTACAACGGACTACAGGCGACGCTACGCCAGCGGCAGAAGTACGGGCTGGAGTACAACATCAACTACACGTTTGCGAAGTCGATGACGAACGCGGCTGGCAACTACGGCGCGCCAAATGTATCGCAGACGGGCGGCGATCAGACGTTCCAGGACTACTACAACAGCCAGGCGGACTACGGCGTCTCCGGCGACGACATTCGCAATCAGTTGAATGCGCTGATTGTCTATGCGCTGCCGTACGGACATGGACGTCAGTTCGGTGCGCACTCGAACATATTCCTGAATGAGGCTCTGGGCGGCTGGTCGATTTCGAATGCCTTCCGCGCGTTCAGCGGTGTGCCGGTGACTATTACGGCCAATGGTACCGCGACGAGTGCAACGATTTCTGAGGGCGGCGAGCGAGCGAACCAGTATTCGAAGATTCGCGTGGTCAACCGCTCGCTCAACAACTGGTTCGGTACGGACCCTTCGGCGCAGCCGTGCAGGAACACCGCAAAGGGCACAGTGCCGGATCGGAGCGATCATGCCGACTGCGCGTACGGTCAACCAGCGCAATTTCAGTTCGGTACGGCTGCGAACGGGACGGAGCGTGCGCCTGACTTCTACCAGCTGGATACGTCGTTGTTCAAGGACTTCACCACGTTCCGCGAAGAGTCTCTCGGGTTCCGGGCGGACTTCTTCAACATCCTGAACAAGGCGGATTACGGCAACCCGGACAATAATATCCAGGACAGCAACTTTGGACAGATCAACAATGTGCGCAACCAGGAACGTCGCATACAGTTGTCATTGAACTATAAGTTTTAACCGATAACGAACATGCGCCGGGAACCAACCCGGTGCATGTTCTCGTACGGCACTGTGGGCCTGGCACCAACAGAGAACAAGACCCTGTGCAAACGGGTTGGTGGATCGATGGGAAAGATGATTTTTGAGCTCTGTGCGGAGACGGTGGGAGCTTGCGTGGCTGCGCGGGACGGGGGGGCCGACCGTATCGAACTGTGCTCGGCACTGAGTGAGGACGGGCTGACGCCGAGCCATGGGTTGTTGCACGAGGCCATTGTGAAGAGTGGCCTGCCGGTACATGGACTGGTGCGTCCTCGGGGCGGCGGATTTGTGTACTCCGACGATGAGATTGCGGTGATGGAGCAGGACATTCTGCACATGCGGCAGCTGGGGGTTGCAGGCGTTGTGCTGGGGCTGCTGAAGTCCGATGGCACCGTGGATGTCGATGCGACGCGGAGGCTGGTGGCGCTGGCGCGGCCGCTGCAGGTGACGTTTCATCGTGCGTTCGATGAGACGCCGTCGCTGGAGCAGGCGTTGGAAGATGTTATCGCGACAGGCTGCGACCGCGTGCTGACCTCAGGGGGCTGCGCCGATGTGATGCAGGGCGCCGATGTGCTGGCACGGCTGGTGGCACAGGCGGGAGACCGCATCGAGATTGCCGTGGGTGGTGGGCTGAGGACGACGAATGCTGCGGAGCTGGCGATGCGTACACGGGCCAAGAGCTTTCATGGCTCGTTGAGCTGGGATGGTGTGCCGACAGCGCAGGATGTGCGGAGCATGGTGGAGCAGCTGCGGAGCGTGGGAGCCGCGTGATGAACGGGTTTGTCGCGGGTTAGAAACTCTGGGTAGAGATGCAGGTCTCTCCACTACGCCAAACGATGAAGCTTGTTTGGCTTCGGTCGAGATGACACTTCTGTTGTTAGCCTTGAAAAGGCTCGAGATGAAGGATGCGCCGCTACTGGCCGTTGCGGGCGCGCCAGAGAGCGCCTTCGATGGGGTCGACGGTGCCGGGGAGAACATGCACGGTGGGGAAGTCGCGCTGCAGTGAGGCGATGAGAGCTTCACGCACGGGCAGAACTTTTTCGAGGATGGAGCCGGTGAAGGCGACAGGCGGCGTGAAGGCGGCGTCGGTTGATGCCGCCTTCACGCGGTGCATGGTGAGGCGGACGAGTTCGCCGAGCTCTTCGCCTTGTTGATGCAGGACGTTGGCTGCGACGGCGTCGCCGTTGGCGGCGCAGCGCACGACGAGCTCGGTGAGTTGCGAGAAGTCGGGTGCGGGGACGCGGTTGGCGAAGGCGACGATGTCGTCGAGTGAGGTGAGGTTCCAGAACTTGAGCACTGCGGGGAGCAGTGTGGTGTCGATGCCGCGGTCGGTGGCGAGGAAGAGTGCGCGGAGAGCCTCGTGGCCGATGCGATGGCCGGAGCCTTGGTCTGCAAGCGCAGGGCCGTAACCGCCAGCGCCGATGAGCTTGCCCGTAGCGTCACGGCCGGCCACGTTGGAGCCGGTGCCTGCGATGGCGAGCACGCCGGGCTTGCCGAAGAAGGCAGCGTCCAGCGCAATCTCGATGTCGCCGAGGAGGAGGAACGAACCCGCGACGCGGGAGGGGATCTCTTCGTGGAGCCAATCGGTGACGAGCGGGACGGTATAGCCAGCGGTGCCGATGCAGGTGCAGTGGATGGACTGCATGGAGATGCCGGTCTGGGCGGTGAGCTCTTCGAGCGCCTGCTCTAGGTTCGCTGTGGCGGCGTCGGCGTCGGCGCGCATGCGTTTGATAGTGCCGGTGCGCACACGGGCTAGCTCGCGGGTGTCGTCGGCGAGAAGGTAGTCGGTCTTGGTGCCGCCGGCATCGATGGCGAGATAGTAGCTCATAAGGCAGTGGGTAGAGAGTAGTGGGTAGACAGTAGATAAGGCAAAGGTGACTGCAACGACAAACGCAGATTCCCTGCGGGAATGACAAACAAGATAACTGCGGTGCGGTCTTCGTGGGCGTCCTCGGCGAGGCTACTCGGCGAGGACGGCCTTGGTGAGGTTGCGGGGGTGATCGACGTCGATGCCATGAAGGATGGCGGTGAAGTAGGCGAGCATCTGTAGGGGGACTGTCTCAACGATGGGCAGCAGCGGCTCACGTACGGGTGCGACGAAGATGGTGTCGGTGGCGAGGGCGGAGACCTGCGTGTCGCCGGTGTTGGCGAGGGCCAGGATCTGTGCGCCCTGCTCGCGCATGTCGCGGAGGAGATGGACGACCTTCTCGTAGCGGAGGACGGACTCGGGGCTCGCGGGGTCGTAGGTGGCGAGCATGACGAGCGGCGTGCCTTCGCTGACGAGTGCGTTGGGGCCGTGTTTCAGCTCGCCGGATGGGTAGCCTTCGGCGTGCAGGTAGGCTGACTCCTTGAGCTTGAGCGCGCCTTCGCGGGCGATGGGGTAATGGACGTCGCGGCCGAGGAAGAGGAAGCTGCTGGCAGAGCTGTAGCGCCGCGCGATGGTGTGGATTGAGGTCTCCCATGCGGTGAGCTGCGAGGTGATGCTCTGCGGGATGGCGGCGATCTCGATGAGGCGTGCGGAGACCTCGGCAGAGGAGAGCTCGCCGAGGGTTTCGGCGGCGAGGAGCGTGAGGAGATTGAGGTTCAGCAGCTGCGTGGTGAAGCTTTTGGTGGCGGGGACGGCGCGCTCGCGGCCGCTTTCGGTCGGGAAGGAGACGGTCGCTTCGTTCGACATGGAGGAGCCGGCGACGTTGGTGATGGCGAGCGTGGGGTGGCCGGCCTGTTTTGCCTTGCGAAGGGCGGCGAGGGTGTCGGCGGTCTCGCCGGACTGCGAGATGACCATGACAGAGGCACGCTTGAGGGCGTTTTCCGAGCGGTAGGTGTACTCGCTGGCGTACTCGACGTCGACGTGGATGCCGGCGATGTCTTCGAAGAGGATCTCGCCGACCATGCCGGCGTGGCGGCTGGAGCCGCTGGCGGTGATGACGATCTCATCCTTGGCAGCGCGCAGCCACTCGCGCACGGGGGCGCAGATCTCCTCGCGGAAACGGCTGCCATCGACATAACGGTGGAGTGTGTTGGTGAGGGCTGCGGGCTGCTCGTGGATCTCGCGAAGCATCCAGTGGGGATAGGGGGAGGGCGTGACTTCAGGATTGGACATAGCGGGCCTGCTCGCTCTGAAATGAGCGTTTTCTATTGATACGATCACTTTACTTTACGGATTCTTAGATTTCAAGGGAGATATTGGCAAAATTTCGCCAACTTCGCTACACTCAGGCACCGAGAGCTTATCCATGTCAAAGAAGATCGATGTACGCGCGGACCGTATTATGCGGGCGCTGTTACGGGCAGGGGACATCTCTGTTCAGGAGCTGGTGGACCAGATTGGCACGTCGGCGCCGAGCATACGGCGTGACCTGGCGCGGCTGGAGAAGCGCGGGCTGGTGCTGCGGACACATGGCGGCGCGACGCTGGTGGAGCCTCTGCTGTATGAACCGTTCCGGCATGACACGTCGTTCCAGGCGCGTGAGCTGCGGTTTGCGGATGAGAAGCGGCGGATCGGTCTGGTGGCTAGTGAGCTGATCAGCGAGAAGGAGACGGTCGGGCTGATGGCGGGCACGACGACGACGCAACTGGGGCGCTCGCTGCGACACCGGCGCGGGATCTCGGTGATTACGAATGCGCTGAACATCGGCATGGAGCTGTGCAATCAGCCGGCGATCAAGACGACTCTGACCGGCGGCACGCTGGCGTGGGCGTGGACGTTTGCGCTGGCGGGGCAGCCGGCGCTGAACATGCTGAGGGACGTGTACCTGGACAAAGCGTTCATCAGCGCGACCGGCTTCGACATGGAGCGCGGTGTGACGACGCTGGAGCCGGAAGAGGCGACGGTGTCGCAGATGATGATCAAGCAGGCGCGCGAGGTGATCGTGGTAGCGGACTCGAGCAAGATGGGGCAGGTGAGCCCGGCGCTGATCTGCCCGATCTCGACTGTGAATGTGCTGGTGACAGATACCGCGCTGCCAGAAGAGACTTATGAAGCGTTGACCGATCGCGGGATCAGGGTGATCCGCGCGTAGTTTCCTGTGCCGAGCCCTGAGAGCGATTGAGTGAGTAAGATGGCAGGGTGCGACGGGAGGGTATGTTGCTTCAAGGTGTCTGGAGATTGACAGTAGCTGCATTGGCAGGCGTGCTGGCGCTGGGGGTGGTGGCGCAGACGCCGCTGCAGGTGAAGGGTGACCGGTTCGAGCTGCGGGGGAAGCCGTTTCAGATTCTCTCCGGTGAGGTGGAGTATGCGCGGATTCCGCGTGCGGACTGGGCGGACCGGCTGCGCAAGGTGCATGCCATGGGGCTCAACACCATCACGGTGTATGTGTTCTGGAACCTGCATGAGCCAAAGCCGGGCGTGTTTGACTTCAGTGGGCAGAACGATGTGGCGGCGTTCCTCCGTGCCGCGCAGGCTGAGGGGTTGTATGTAGTGCTGCGGCCCGGGCCGTATGTGTGTGCGGAGTGGGACCTGGGTGGGTATCCGGCGTGGCTGCTGAAGGACCATACGATGGTGCTGCGGAGTATGCAGCCGCAGTATCTGGCGGCAGTGCGGACGTGGATGATGCGGCTGGGTAAGGAGCTGTCGCCGCTGCAGGCAAGCCGCGGCGGCCCGATCATCGCGGTGCAGGTGGAGAACGAGTATGGCTCGTTCCAGGTGCCGGATGATGGCGGTGCGTATATGCGGACGATGGAGCAGATGGTGCGCGATGCGGGGTTTGGCGAGTCGCTGCTGTATACGGCCGATGGGCCAGAGGAACTGCCGAAGGGGTCGCTGCCGGACTTGCCGGCGGGGATCGACTTTGGGACGGGCGATGCGGCGCAGGGGATCGCGGTGTTCAAGAAGTATCGGCCAAACGCGCCGGTGTATGTGGCTGAGTACTGGGACGGGTGGTTCGATCACTGGGGATCGAAGCATGAGGTGACGGATGCGGCCAAGCAGGAGGCGGAGCTTCGGGACGTGATTGCGAAAGGCTACTCGATCAGCTTGTACATGATCCATGGTGGGACGAGCTTTGGCTGGATGAATGGGGCGAACTGGGACAGGAACAAGTATGAGCCGGATGTGTCGAGCTATGACTATGACGCGCCGATCGACGAGGCTGGGCGGCTGAGGCCGAAGTACTATGCGATGCGGAAGATCATCGCAGAGGCAACGCATGTGACGCCGCCAGCGGTGCCGGAGTTGGTCCCGATGATGACGCTGCCGGAGATGCGGCTGACCGAGACGCGTCCGTTGTGGGAGAAGCTGCCGAAGGCGATCGAAGCAGAAGCGCCGCTGGCGATGGAGGATGTGGACCAGGCTTATGGCTACATGCTGTATCGCACGCGATTGAAGAGCGATGTGCGAGGAGCAGTGCTGCATATCAGCGAGTTGCACAGCTATGCGCGAGTGTATCTGGATGGAGAGCTGGCGGGTGTGATCGACCGTCGGCTTGGGGAGACTGACCTGCCGCTGACAGCGCATGCAGGGCAACGGCTCGATCTGTTGGTGGAGAATACGGGGCGGATTAACTTTTCGGTGAAACTGCGTGGTGAGCGGGCTGGGATTCTGGGCGATGTGGTGCTGGGGGGTGTGACACTGCATGGGTGGCAGATGGTACCGCTGCCGCTGGAGGAGCCACCGGTGGATGGCTACTCTGCGAAGACCTGCAGTGGGCCTTGCTTTTACCGTGGCACATTTACTGTCAGCTCGCCGGGGGATACGTTCCTGAATACGGAGCGGCTGGGTAAAGGAGTTGTGTGGGTGAATGGGCATCTGCTGGGGCGGTTCTGGAATGTGGGGCCGATGGGTAGCTTGTATGTTCCGGGAGTCTGGTTGCATGCCGGGAGCAATGCTGTGACGGTGTTCGATCTGAATGGCGGCGCGGCGGAGATCCGGGGTGACGACCATCCGACGTATCTGCAGCCGGTGGCGGAATCGACGGCTGCCGACCGCTGACACCCTCCCCCCCCGGGTTTTCGGGGTAAGATACGCAGTACAAAGGGGTTAGCTTCATATCACCAACACACGGCATGCACTTTAATTTGAGGTGCGGCGGAGCGGTGCCGTGGCTGCTCGGGTGGCATTCAGTAGACCTGCTTGCATGGCTTGGCGCGGCACATGAGCGAATTTGTGCGTGGCTGGATTTGAAGCACATAAAAATGAATGATTTAGCACAATACAAACAAAATTTCGTTACGAGGAACAAGTTTTTGCTTGCGTACTTGCTCCGCAATGCGGTAGATTCCAGTCTCAACAGCGACAATTTGAGCATCTGAAGGTGATTTGAACAAAAAGATGACTCTAGAAGCCACTAGCTCTGTATGAATCGCTGCTGGATGTAAATCTCGAAGGCCGGAGACACACCATGAGAAATATCTGTTGTTCAAGAGCCCTACGCCTGCTGTTTTTACTGCTGTGCATTCCCCTTGCCGCAGCCGCACAGACGATTACCGGATCGGTGACCGGAACGGTAACAGACCCTAGCGGCGCTGCCATTCCTGGCGCCAAGGTTGCGGTTACCAATGTGGACACCGGAGTAACAGTCACGGACTCCGCCAACAGCGCCGGTATCTATAACGTGCGCTTCCTGCAGATCGGCCGATACAAGATTGTGACGACGGCGCCAGGTTTCAGCAAGCAGAACTATGGGCCGTTCTCTCTGGAGATCGACCAGGTAGCCAAGGTGGATGTGAAGCTGGCGGTCGGTGCGAATACGACGACCGTGGATGTGTCCGAGAGCGCGCAGCCGATTCTGAATACAGAGAATGCGACTCTGGGCGAGACGTTCACCGAGAACACGATCAACAGCGTTCCCCTGAATGGACGTGACTTTTCGCAGCTGACGGTCTTTACGCCCGGTGCGGTCTCGACTGACTATGGTGCGTTCGGCGGACAGCAATCCAAGGAGCGTGATACAGGTGGCAGCACGGTCGCCAATGTTAACGGCAACCGTGGTCAATCGAACAACTACATTCTCGATGGTCAGGAGATCAATGAGAACCTGAACAACACCATCGGCTATACCCCCAGCCCTGATTCGCTGGACCAGATCCGCGTGATCAGCTCGAATGCGAACGCCGAGTTCGGAAACGTGAACGGCGGCGAAGTGCTGATGGTGACCAAGAGCGGTACGAACAAGTTTCATGGCAGTGTGTTCGGCTTCCTGGAGAACGACAACCTGGATGCGAATAGCTGGACGAACAAGTACAACGCGCCGAACATCATTGCCCGCAACCCATACACGCAGACCATCTTCGGAGGTACGTTCGGTGGTCCGATCTTCAAGGACAAGCTGTTCTTCTTTATGGACTATGAGGGCTACCGCGAGCATACGGGTGGCACCACGCAGTTCAGCGTCGCGCCGGCAGCCTTCCGCGGCCTAACCGCGACGGCCAACTGTCCGACTGGCGATGCCGACCTTTCGTCGCTGATCGCCGCGCAGAGCTTGCAGCTTTATAACACGCAGACCGCCGGCGGCCCTACGCCTTACGCGAACAACTGTGTGCCGATTACGAATCCGGTTGCGAAGTATTTGTTCGCGCATCCGAACATCTATCCGCTGCCCAACACGCCGACGACCGACCCGACTGGTGTGCAGAACAACCTGACCGGCCCGACGGGCAGCTACCAGAAGAACGATCAGGCCGATATCAAGATCGACTGGCACTTCTGGGACAAGAATGTGATCTCTGCACGCTACTCGCAGGGTTACGCGCAGGACGGTACGACGAAGGAACCGATCCCGGTGCAGTTCCCGTCGGCGTCGAGCTATCCCGATCACCTGTTTACGGTGGACTGGACGTATGCTGTCAACCCCGCGATCGTGAACCAGGCGCGTGCATCATATGCGCGCATCCGTTACAACAGCGGCGT
The DNA here is from genome assembly GCF_014083945.1 of Granulicella sp. 5B5. Taxonomy (GTDB): domain Bacteria; phylum Acidobacteriota; class Terriglobia; order Terriglobales; family Acidobacteriaceae; genus Granulicella. The sequence continues at coordinate 2,990,175 of NZ_CP046444.1, forward strand.
GACGACGGACCCCAGCGGCGTGTTCGGGCTGAACGGCAACTCGATTGTCGGCATCCCAAGCCAGGCGCAAGAGACGGCCGGCTTCAGTCAGCAGACGTTCTCGAATGCCAGCCCCTCGACGACTACGGCTGGTGCGCTTGCTGTTGTGAGCAACGTGGGTGCGAACCCGACGCCTGAGATCTTCATCGACAACGTGTTCCAGTACAGCGATAATCTGACGTGGCAGAAGGGCAAGCACCTGCTGAAGTTCGGCGCCGAGTTGACGCGGTACCAGCAGAACAGCTTCTACCCCGGCAACGATGGTGAGCTTGGCTCGTTCACCTACACCGGCCAGTTCACGACGCCTGTAGGCGCAAGCACGACGTATGGCTTTGCGGACTTCCTGCTGGGTGACTCCGGCGACGCTTCGGTGGGCCAGGTTGTGGGCCGCACCGGCCAGCGCCAGTACCGCAATGCCTACTTCGCTCAAGACGACTGGAAGGTAACGCCTACGTTGACCCTGAACCTGGGCCTGCGGTATGAGTATGACCAGCCGATCTACGAAGTGAACAACAAGATGGCCAACATCAACCTGACAACCGGTGCGGTGGAGTACGCGGGCAGCGTGCCTTCCGCTAACACGTTCGCCAATGCGACGGTTTGCCCAACGCGTGCGTGCTACAGCTCCAACTACAACAACTTCATGCCGCGCATTGGTTTCTCGTACCAGCCGCGGGCGAAGATGGTGCTCCGTGGCGGCTATGGCATCACCACCTACCTGGAAGGCACTGGCGCAAACCTTCGCCTGACACAGAACCCGCCGTTCCATAACGACTTTGAAGCGAAGGCGACCTACCCGAGCGGTTCCGGCGCGACGTACTCGGGCGGTGCGCCGGTTCTTACGACCGACGGCTTTCCAACTACGACGCCGCCGGTGACGACGTTCTACGCATGGAAGAACAACCTGCAGTCCGCTGTGATCCAGGAGTTCTCGTTGACGACCGAATACCAGGTGACGAACACCTCGTCGCTGCAGGTCGGATACGTCGGTGAGATTGGGCATCACCTCGTCGATCCGGCTTATGGCGATCAGGCACCAAGTGCGACTGCCCCCCAGCCGTATCAGAACATCGTTGGCCTGAATGGCACGGTGAAGATTACGGCTTCAGATGCGAACCTGAACTACAACGCATTGCAGGCAATCTTCCGCCAGCATCTGAAGGGCGGACTGGAGTTCACGGCGAACTACACTTATGCCAAGGCGCTGACCGACGATATCGGCTACTACGGCGCCGCGGACATTCAACAGCAGTACTACCAGCAGGACTACTACAACATCGGTGGCGATTACGGTCCGGCGGGCGACGACGTGCGACATGCGTTCAGCGCGACGGGCACCTATACGCTGCCGTATGGTCATGGCCAGAGGTGGGGTGGGGATTCCAACCTCATCATGCAGGAGTTGCTGGGCGGCTGGAAGCTGAGCGGTTCGGGCGTTGCCTACACAGGTTTCCCGGTGACGGTGACTTCGAACGCGGTGTACTCGAATACGGTGAATGCGTATCCGGGCGCGGCGCGGCCGCAGGAGCTGTTGCCGGTGACGATCCAGAACCGTTCGGTGGCTCACTGGTTCGGCACGGCGCCAGCGATGATCCACGCTTGCAACTCCGACCAGGCGACGGCGACGTACTCGACCGGCAACGGTGGAACGGCGACCGTGAACTGCGTGTTCGCGGAGCAGCCGACGAACGCGTTCGGCAATGTCAGCACTGGCTCACTGCGTGCGCCGGGCTTCCTGAACATCGACGCCGCGTTGCAGAAGAGCTTCAAGACGTATGAAGACCAGCACCTGGACTTCCGCGCCGATTTCTTCAACGTGGGCAATATTGCAAGCTACGCGAACCCGGACAACGGCATCCAGGATACGAACTTCGGTCAGATCACGAGCACGCGATCGACGGAGCGTCATATCCAGCTGGAGCTGAAATACGCGTTCTAACGAGCTGGCTTTTCTCTAGTCCTGAGCCGGAGAGGATGCTCTCTCCGGCTCATTTTTCTATAGGCTTTCCAACAGAGAGGTAAGGCAATGAAGCGAGTAGTTTGGGCGATGGTGCTGGGCGCGGTGTTGAGCGGAACGTGTGCGCAGGCGCAGAAGGTGGAGTTCTGGATGGGGAATGGGAAGGCTTCGGTCGACTCGTTCATGGCGCACAAGGACAAGATCGATGTGATCTCGCCGACGTGGTACCAGATTGATGAGAACGGGCTGGTGACGGGCGAGCCGCAGCCGGTGGTGCTGAAGGCCGCACACGATGCGCATATGACGATCATTCCGCTGTTCGCGCTGTTCAACTGGAAGAAGCTGCATCAGCTGGCAGGCGATACGAAGGCGCAGGATGCGCTGATCGCGGGGCTGATCAGGGAGTGCAAGAATAACGGCTATGATGGCGTGAACCTGGACATCGAAGATGTGATGTGGACGGACCGCGATGGGCTGTCGGCGCTGGTGAAGCGCGTGGCCGATGCGCTGCATGCCGAGCACCTGCAGGTGCAGATCGATGTGTGCCCGAATGCTCCAGGGTATGCGGGCGAGATGGCATTCAGCAAGTGGATCTTTGAGGAGTGGCGGCTGGGATACGACCTGAAGGCGCTGGGTGAGGTTGTCGATACGCTGTGTTTGATGACGTATGACCAGAACACGCGGTGGACGACTCCGGGGCCGGTGGGTGGCTGGATATGGACGAAGCAGAACCTGGACTATGCGCTGAAGGTGGTGCCGAAGAACAAGCTGTCGCTGGGCATCGCTGTGTATGGCTACCACTGGTATACGGGCGATCCGGGGCTGGACAAGGACGAGAAGAAGCCAAACCCGACGGCGGAGTACATCTCATACGCGAACACGATCCAGTATCGCGATACCTATGGCGGCAAGACGCAGTGGGATGAGGATGACCATACGCCGTGGTTCTACATCTACCGCGACCAGATGCGCGAGTGGTTCTTCTATACGGACAAGCGCGCGTTCATGGACCGCTATGGCATGGCGAAAGATGCTGGGGTCTATGGCGTGTGCTCGTGGGTGCTGGGTGAGGAAGATCCGGCGATCTGGGCGGCGATTCCTGACAAACGATAGCAGAATGTTGTGAGTGGCGAGGCCGTTGCTGATGCGACGGCCTCGCTGTTTTAACTCGCCTGGGTCTGGCCGGAGAAATAGGTGACGGCCGGCTGCACGAGTTTGGGGCGAGGGGTGACTGGCCGTGCTGCGGTCCGCGGCTTTGCCTTCAAGGCGGTGGTGGCGCACTTGAGAGCGACGTTGCGGAAGATGGCCATCGCCGCGGAGTCGTTGGAGAGCATGCTGGCGAGACCAAGCTGAAATGTGGGGAGCTCTTCCTGGAAGGGACGCGCGACGATGTTAGGGAAGACGCAGGCCTCCATGGCGCGGGTGGCGATGGCGAGGCCTTCGCCGGCGGCGGCGTAGGCGAACTGCACGGTGCAGGACTGTGGCGACTCGACGATGCGCGGTGTGATGCCGAAGGGGGCGAGCAGCGCGCGCACGAACGGTTGATGGAAGCGGCAGTCCTTCATCCGCGACGCGATGATGGGCGTGGTGCGCAGACACTCGACGGAGATGGCGTCCATCTGCGCGAGCGGGCTGCGGCAGGAGACCATCGCCATGAGGCTGTCTTCGTAGAGCGGATCGAAGTGCAGGCCGGGCACGGGCAGCGAGCCGACCATGAGCAGTGCGTCGACTTTGCCCTCGGGCAGGCGCGCGATCATCTGCTCGGTGGTGAGCTCGATGACCTCGAGTTCGAAGTCGGGGTACATCTCCGTGAGCATGCGGAGGATGGATGGCAGCAGAACGAACTGGCCGACGGGCCCGCAGGCGACGCGGAGCTGCAGGCGCGTGTTGATGTTGCTGAGAGCTTCGTGCGCGCTGTCGACGGTGTCCATGATGGTCTGCGCGTAGTCGCGGAAGGCGCGGCCAGCTTCAGTGAGGCGCACCTGCTGGCGGTCGCGGACGAAGAGTTTTGCGCCGAAGGCTTCCTCAAGGGACTTGATCTGGAAGCTGATGGTGGGCTGGCTCATGTAGAGCACGCGCGCGGTCTTGTTGTAGTTCAGCAGGTCAGCGAGCGTGAGGAAGCATTGCAACTGCCGAATGCGAAAGTCCAAGAGCGGCCTCCGAGAGGTGGAGTGGCGACACGTTCGCGGCGGACCGAAATCCACCGTGAGGGCTTGCGGTTTGCTTGTCTAGGGGAGGCTTTCTGGCTACGCGCGAAGGCAGAGGGTGGACGGCGTGGTCCGTTGCTATCGCAACTATATTTTCATCAACGTATCACAATTCTATTACGCGCGAAAATCTTTTGATTAGACAGCCTCCAGCGCTGACGATATGCTCGGCTCATACCTGATCAAGCTGTCTGGGCGCACGTGAGATCTCAGATCTCTGCAACTATTTGAACCTGTTGCGAGAAGAGTTTTCGAACGCAACTGCTGGCGGGGCAAGGCACAAGCCAAGCTCTGGAACGCTCTCACCCATCTCTCGACGACGCGAATGCTGAGCTTTCGCGCGGCGGCGGGGGTGTCTTTGAACAACGGAATACTGCGTGTCCTGGCCCTGTCTGCCCGGAGGCCGCGGCGGTATCGCCCTATGGCGATGGTTTCGTTGCACTTCCTACTGAACCATTCAAACCCATGATCTGTGTGAGGTCTTCTTTTGATGCGAGCGCGTCTTCTGTCCTTGTTTCTGCTTCTTGCAGCCTGCACCGTGTGTACGCTTCCAGCCTTAGCGCAACAGACCGGAATCAGCGGCGTGGTGACCGACGCGCAGGGCGGAGGCTTGCCTGGTGCGAAGGTTGAGGTAAAGAAGACGGGCGGCGGCACGTTTTTGACGACCGCAAACGGGCAGGGCACCTATGTTGTGCCCAACCTGACGGCGGCGGAGTATACGATCTCCGCAAGCGCGCCGGGGTTTGCGACGGTGGAGAGGAAGGTGGAGCTGCTGGTGGGGCAGCTGGCGCAGATCAACGTCAGCCTGCCGCTGGCATCGACTTCGACCGCGGTGGTGGTGGAAGCTACAAGCGATCTGGCGATCGATACCACGTCTTCAGCAGTTGCCGGCAACGTGACGCCGAAGGAGGTTCAGGACGTACCGATCAACGGGCGCAACTATGTGGAGCTGTCGGCGCTGGTGCCGGGCATCAAGGCGAACTCGTTCGGGAACACGCCGGCGGCCTCGGGGCAGTCGACGAATGCCGGTGATGCGGAGACGGGCAAATTCCAGATCACGATGGACGGGCTGCAGGTGTCGCAGGACTCGGTGGGGTCGAGCTTTGGACAGCCGAAGTTTTCGCAGGATGCGATCTCGCAGTTTCAGATCATCACGGACCGTTTCGATGCGACCTCGGGCCGCTCGGCGGGCATTTATGTGAACGTGCAGACGAAGACCGGCACGAATTCGATGCACGGTGGTGCGTTCGGATACTTCCGCAACTCGTTCTTCAATGCGTCGGACCCCATTGCGAAGAAGGTGCTCGACTTCTCGGACCAGCAGTATGGCGGCACGCTGGGCGGCGCGATCAAGAGGGACAAGCTGTGGTACTTCGGATCGTATGAGGGCGAGCATCAGCCGAATACGGCGACGATCAGCCCCTATGTGACGACCACGGCCGGAGCGCTGTTCTCGCACGCGACGATCTTCAAGGTGAATGAGTACCTGGGCCGCGTGGATTACCAGATGAACGACAAGAACCACTTCTTTCTGCGCGGCGATGGGTTTACGCAGAAGAGCAGCTTTGTGGCGGGTTCCGATCCGAGCCAGTCGTATTCGTCGTCGGTGTCGAGTTCGGGTTTTGTGGCGGACTGGAACCGCAGCCTCAGCGACCATCTGATCAACGATCTGCATGGCGGCTTCCACTACTTTCAGTTCCAGAACCTGCCGTTCTTCAGCACGGGTTCGATCCAGGTTTCGCTGCCTGGCGGCGTCACGGTCGGCGAGCCTTATAACGAACCGGAGGTCTTCGATCAGTACTCGCAGCAGTATCGCGACGACCTGTTCTGGCTGAAGGGCAAGCACAGCGTAAAGATGGGCGGGGAGTATCTGTTCACCAAGCATGGGGGGCAGTTTCCGCAGTATCTGCGCGGCGGTCTTACGTGCTCGGGCGTGACAGCGTCACAGAGCCTGTACAACCAGTTCTTCCCGAACGGCACGCTCGATCCGAGCACGTGGAACTATGCGCTGTTGAACCAGGATTGCACCAGCACAAGCTACATCCAGGCGTTTGGGCAGTACAACATCGACATCGACCGCAACATCATCGGCGTGTGGGCGCAGGACGACTGGAAGATTCTGCCGAAGCTGACGTTGAACCTTGGCCTTCGTTACGACAATGACCTGGGAGCCTACAACACGGGCTACAAGCCGACGCCCGGCCTGCTGACGCCGAACACGAACCCGAACCTGAACTTTGGGCCGCGTCTCGGGTTCTCGTATGACCCGCGCGGCGATGGCAAGACGTCGATCCGCGGCGGCGCCGGTTTGTACTATGCCGACCAGGTGGCGAACCCAATCATCGACGAAGAGCTGTACAGCAGCACGGCGCGCGCGCTGCAGGCAACCGTGGCTGGCAGCCCCAGCACACCATTAAGCCTGCCGACACCTTTCACGGGACAGAACCCGTCCTCCAACCCGGATGGATATGTGAATACGCCGCAACCGGTGGCGCGCGGGTCGAAGACACCCTATGCGCTGCAGGCCTCGATTGGCGGAGCGCACGAGTTCGGCAGCAAGACTGCGGTTACCGCGGACTTTGTGCATATGCGTGTGTATGACGACTTCATCCTGTTGTCGGCGAACATCCTTGAGAACCCGGCGAACGCGGAGCAGAACCTGATTCCTACCGCCCCAATTACAGCGGCGAACTATGCGTCGCGTGTATGCGGCAATGGCGACATCACGCTTGACTCGGTGACGAACCTTGCAACCGGCGCGCCAAACAATGGCAACCCGAACGCGTCGCCTGCGCTGAACGTGTGCAACAACCTGTTCGGCACGGGTACGCGCACGTTCACTACATATCCGGGTGCGGGTGTGATCGCCGATGACCTGCAGATTGGCGTGAAGCATGCGACGACCAAGGGCTTTACGGGCGCGGTCGCGTATACGTGGGGGCGCACGAAGAACTCGACGGGCGGGCAGTTCTCGTATCCGAACAAGCCGTTCCGTCCAGGCATCCAGCAGGAGTGGGCGAATGGCACGGACGACCAGCGGCATACGCTGACGATGAACGGCGAGTACCAGTGGAAGTATGGGCTCTCGCTATCGAGCCTCTATCACTTCGGCTCGGGGCTTGCGTTTGCGCCGACCTCGGGCGGCAGCGTGAACGGTTACACAGGCAGCACGCGCACGTTTGGCTACTCGGTGGCGAATGGGCAGAGCCTTTTGTCGCAGCCGATTGCGCCGGGGGCCACGTGCCCGGTGGCGCACTGCACAACGATCTATGCGCCACTCTCGAAGGTGTCCTATGACGCGAACTATGGTTACTGGGTGATCCAGCGCGATGGGTTCCGCGGAACGAAGTACAACCGCGTGGACGCTCGGCTGCAGGAGAATTTCACGATCAAGGAGAAGTATCACGCGATCGTCGCGGTGGAGGCGTTCAACCTGTTCAACCATGCGAACTACGGCAACTTCGCGACGGCGGCCACGACAGGCACTGGCGCGAACGCGTATGGTACGCCTATCGCATCGTCGGGCGCGCCGTTTGAGTACCAGGCGAGATCGTTGCAGTTCATCGGACGGTTCTCGTTCTAAGTCACCCTGAAGTGCGGCGGCACGGCGTGTATGCGCTGTGCCGCCCTGTCACGTCTACCACTGTCTCGTTCCACAACCCCCGGAGATGATGTATGCCGATTGCAGTAGCTGGATTCGTCGTGAAGCGTTTTGTGTCTGTGTCTCTTACTGCAACTGTGCTGGTGACGGCCGCGATGGCGCAGAAGACGATCACGGTGACGCAGGGAACGGACATGCAGGTGGCGGTGTCGCCGAACCACAAGACAGTGCTGGCGGACCTGCAGGGGATGATCTACTCGATACCGTTTGCGGGCGGGACGGCGAAGCAGTTGACCGATGCGCTGCATGAGGAGTCGCATCCGGACTGGTCGGCGAAGGGTGACCTGGTGGCGCTGCAGAGCTACTACGGCGGGACGTTTCATATCTGGACGATGCATCCGGATGGCAGTGGGCTGAAGCAGATTACGTTTGGTCACGGCGACGATCGCGAGCCGCGCATCTCGCCGGATGGGAAGACGATTGCGTTCACCTCGGACCGCGCGTTTGAGGGGTCGTATGACATCTGGACGGTGGACATTGCGACAGGCAAGCTGACGCGGGTGACGTCGTCGCCTGCGGATGAGTTTGGGCCGAACTGGACGCCGGATGGCAAGTCGCTGGCGTTTATCAGTGGCACGGGTATCGCTGGGAAGTCGGTTGAGCTGATCGATCTCGCGACGAAACAGCAGAAGACGCTGGCGTCGATCGATCCAGCGAAAGGAAGGCTGGAGGCGCCGAGCTTTTCTCCGGATGGCAAGCTGCTGGCGTATGTGCGCTTCGGCGGCGAAGGCATGTTCATGGACGATGCGCACCTGGAGGTGGTGACGGCGAGCGGCTCAAAGCCGGTGTATACGGGCAAGGCCATCGACACGTTTCCGTTTCCGGCGGTGTGGCTTTCGGACTCGGAGCTGGTGTACAGCGGCGATGGGAAGATTCTGAAGACGGACGTGAGTGCGCGCAGCGAGGCGGCGATCCCGTTCAGTGCGGCGATCCCTACGTGGCGGCCGAAGTATGTGCACAAGCACTATGACTTCGATTCGACAGCGACGCGCACGGTGAAGGGCATCTATGCGCCGGCGCTTTCGCCCGATGGAAAGAGCGTGGCGTTTGTTGCGCTGAACCAGTTGTATGTGATGCGCATCGGCGGCAAGCCTGTGGCGATTACGCATGACAGCTTCTACAAGCAGGGGCCGGCGTGGTCTCCCGATGGGAAGACGCTGGCGTACGTGACCGACAAGGACGGCATCGAGAACATCTATCTGCATGAGATGAACGCGGCGAGCGATGTGCATGATGCGCGCGTCGCACCGAGTGAGTCTGCCGAGATCATGCCGGCGTGGTCGCCGGATGGGAAGCTGATTGCGTTTCAGGACGAGAAGATGGCGACGATGATCGCCGATGTGGCGACGGGCAAGATTCGCCTGCTGGCGCCGACGACGTTCTTCCCAGGGCGGGCGGCGTTTTCTCCGAACGGCAAAACGGTGGCGATTGCGACGATCAAACCGTATACCAAGCGGTTTCGCGAGGGCACGAGCCAGATTCTTACCGTCGATGTTGCGACGGGGAAGCAGAAGTTCTTTGAGCCTGCGCCGTTTGAGTCCGTAACGACGCGCACCGAAGATGGGCCGATCTATGCGCCAAACGGCAAGGAGATGGCGTTCGTGATGGACGACCTGCTGTATACGATGCCGGTGGATGAGAACGGGTATCCGGATGGCAAGGCGCGGCTGCTGGGCGATGAGACGACCGATGCGGTGACCTACAGCGGCGACTCGAAGCACCTGCTGTTTTTGAGCGATGGCAAGCTGCAGCTGATCGATCGCGCGACGCGGAAGATCACGCCGGTGGCCGTGGACCTGACGTATCGACCGTCGAAGCCAGAGGACAAGATCCTGATTCACGCGGCGCGGTTCTGGAAGGGCGAGGGGCCGGATGAACAGACGGACGTCGACATTCTGATTACAGACAACCGCATTACGAGCGTGACACCGCACTCGGCGACAGTGCCTGCGGGAGTGACGCGCGTGATTGAGGCGAAGGACTCGACCGTGATGCCGGGGCTGTGGGAGAACCACGCGCATCCTGACTCGGATAACGGCATCTACTACGGCGGGCGGATGGGCAGGCTGTGGCTGGCGTATGGTGTGACGGAGCTGAAGGGACTGGCGGACAACGCGTATCGCGCGGTGGAACACAAGGAGTCCTATGTGTCGGGCGCGGCTGTGGGGCCGCGGCTGTTCGATACGGGTGAGGCGATCGACGGCGAACGCGTGTACTACCCGATGATGATTCCGACGACGTCGGAGGCGCAGCTGCATCGCGAGTTTGCACGGCTGAAGGCGCTGGACTTCGACTTCGTGAAGCTCTATGTGCGGCTGCCGTTCACGATGGCGAAGGAGGGTGCGGCGTTTGGGCATGAGCAGATGGGTGTGCAGTCGGCAGGGCATTATCTGCTGCCGGCAGTGGACCTTGGCGAAGATGGGATGACGCATATCTCGGCCACATCGCGTTGGGGTTGGGCGTACTCGCGCTCGCTGACGGGACGCAGCTATGAGGATGTGCACAAGCTGCTGGTGGACTCCGGCATGTGGACGATCTCGACGACGTTCTCGCAGGAGCCGTACAAGGATGACCCGGGCATGGCGACCGATGTGCGGCAGGGCATTGCGCCGCCGTGGGAGAATGCGCGGCTGAAGAAGGCCGTCGATCTGGCTGAGCACTCGGACGAGACGCCTGCGCTGCAGCATCTGCGGGACGAAGAGGTGACGGTGGCCGATGACTTCCGCAAAGGTGGGTTCATCCTAGCGGGGACGGATTCGCCGCTGGATATCCCGGCGACGAGCTTGCACCTGAACCTGCGCGCGCAGGTGAAGTTCGGGATGAAGCCGTGGCAGTCGCTGGAGACGGTGACGAGCCTGCCAGCGAAGGCCTATGGACTGGACAAGGACCTCGGCACGCTGGAGCCGGGGCACCTTGCCGATCTGATTATCACGGCCGGCAATCCGCTGGTGAACATCGACGACACGATCCGCGTGGAGTGCGTGATGAAGAATGGCAAGCTTTGGAGTGTGTCGCAGGTGGCCGCGCCGTTTGCGAAGGTGAACACGGGGGCGAAGATGTGTCCTGCGCAGTGAGCGCGGGGACAGGTGGGAGTAAGAGCGAGAAGGTTCCTGTAAGTGTGCGGTGTTCGCCCTGAGGGTGTCACCGCACGCTTTGCCTGCAAGTTGAACCGTTTCAACAAAGAACAGGCCTGAAAAAGGAGACGGACAAGGGATCGGCGCCGAAGCATAGATGTCCGACAGGATTTCTAACTTGACAAACGTGTTTGCGGTGAATGAGATTGATGTCCATCAGGTAAGTTGGCACTTGCAACAATTCTGTATCGAGCCCACCGCGAAAGCCGCAGAGTTCTCACGCAGGTCCAAGTGCAACAATACCCAGATCTTTAGAGTGCCGATCTGCGGAACCACGATTCCGCGTATCGGTTGCCGGAAGGAACAGATACGAGATATGGCCAGCCTACAGGTTCTGCATGAGACGAAGGCTCTGACGGGAGATGCGGTGACACTGACGGTGTCGGAGCGTAAGGGCGATCGCAATGAGTCGCAGACAGTGTTGCGTGCGTGTGCGGTGTTGAAGGCGTTTCAGTATCCCGGCGAGGAACTGTCGCTGGGTGCGGTGATGGTACGGACGGGGTTGCCGAAGACGACGGTGTTCCGGTTGCTGCGCACGCTGGTGCATGGTGGGCTGGTAGAGCGCTCACACGGCAGCGTGTATCGAAGCCGCATCGGCCCGCTGGACCGGCGTCCGTTCCGCATCGGCTTTGCCGCGCAGGGAGACTTTGAGTTTTCCAATGAAGTGCTGAAGGGCCTGGAGAAGGCGGCGGCGCGTGAGCATGTGCAGCTCATTACGGTGGACAACCGCTACAGCGCGCGAGAGGCCGTACGCAATGCCGAGATCCTGATCAAGGAGAACGTCGACCTGGTGCTGGAGTTCCAGACCTATGAACGGATCGCCCCGATGGTGGCGTCGAAGTTTGTGGAGTCGAATACGCCGGTGATCGCGATCGAGATACCTCATCCGGGCGCGAACTTTTTTGGTGCGAACAACTACAAAGCAGGGTTGATTGGCGGCAAGGCGCTGGGGCGTTGGGCACGCGAGGCCTGGGGGGGCAACGCAGAACGCATCGTGCTGCTGGAGCTGCCGATTGCCGGAAGCCTGGTGGAGCTGCGTGGCACCGGCATGATCGATGGCCTGCGCGCAGAGCTGCCACAGGCGGCCAATCTGCCGATGATCCGGCTGAATGGGCGCGGCGATTACGAAGAGGTGCTGGATGTGCTGCGGCAGTATCTGCGGCGTGCACCGGCGCGCAGAACGTTGGTGTGCGCGGTGAACGACATCTGCGCGCTGGCCGCGGTACGAGCATTTGAAGACGCGGGCCGCAGCGAGCAGGTCGCGGTGATGGGGCAGAATGCGACCTCCGACGCGCGCGCCGAGCTGCGCAGGCCGGGCACGCGGCTGGTGGGCTCCGTAGCGTACTTTCCGGAGCGCTACGGCGATGAGCTGATTCCGCTAGCGTTGAGCATATTGCGCAAGAAGCCGGTGCCGTCGACGGTGTTCATCAAGCACCAGTTGATTACGCCGCGCAATGTGGACCTGGTGTATCCGCTAGATGTGAACAGCGCGCGCAGTGTGATGCTGCAGTAAGGGCAGCAGCGCGGCTAACGGCTGGTGAAGACATAGTGGCCGGGCGCGCCGAGGTGCACGATGGCGCGAGTGCCGTTTTCAGCCGGTGTGCTCGCGTGGGCCTCGCCGTTGACGAGCACGGATGCGCCCGCACGCGCTAACGGTACGGAGACGTTCGCGTGCACGCCTTCGGGGATATCGATTGCAGTCTGTGGCGCATTGCCGCCGCGGATGTCGACCTTCAGCAGGCCATGTGGTGTAGGCTCTGCGCCGCGCGCCCACTGCAGACCGATGAGGTCAGGGCGGATATCAACCTCGCTGAAGCCCGCGCCGCGTGCGTTGATGCCGAGCACCTGCTCCATAAGCCACGGTGTTGCGCCGCTGGACCAGCCGTGCGCGAGGCTGACGAAGTAGCCGGAGCGGCCGTCGGCCTGCAGCGAGGCATGGAAATCATCCTTGAACCAGTCGGGATCGTAGGCCTCCCAGAAGCTGGTGGCGCCTTCGTCGACCATGCCTCCCCAATACTGCTTGATCCAGTCGAGCGCGTCCTTGCGGTGGCCGACCTGCGCCATCGCGCTGATGACGTAGTAGTTGTAGTAGGGCGTGACGACGAGCCCGTTGTAGCGCACGTGGCCGACGTGCGAGAGGACGTTGTTCCAGATGGCAGGATACTCAGACGGATCGGCTGCGCCGGAGACGACGGCGGCGGCGTTCGACTGCCAGCGTGGACCGAAGGTGCCGGTGGCGGGATCGAGCAGATACTTCTGCGCTCCTGCTTTGATCTGCTCTGCGCGTTGCGCGTAGTGGTCGGCGTTGGCGGTGTCACCGAGCTCGCGCAGCATCCATACGGCCTGGCTGTAGGCGTTGTAGAACTCGAGCGTGGTGGCGCGGCGCGTCTCCGGTGTGTCGCCGCTGAACTCCGGCGACCAATCGACGTAGAGCCATACGTGGGTCTTGTTCGCGTAAACGCTGTGCTCGTCGAACTCCTTGTCTACATAGGCGAGCAGTTGCAACATGCGCGCGCGCTCTTTTTCGAGGAATGCCTTCGAGCCTGTCTCGCGATAGTACTGTGCGACGCCGGTGAACCAGAACGCGGAGTAGCCCGGGATGCCGTTGACATGCTCCTTCACCGGCGCGGGGCCAAGCAGACGGTCGAGTGTGTCTTCCATCAGGAAGTGATCGTCGAAGACGTCTTCAATGGTGCGGCCCATCACATCGGTGTCGCCCATCCAGCGGCCGCGGTCGCGCTTGGGCGAGTCCCACACGGAGTCCTGCATGCAGAGGTGCGCGGTGTAGGCGCCGACCTCCCAGATGCGGTTGAGCATCGGGTCGGAGGACTCGAACGAGCCTTGGTATTTGACGGGGTAGAAGATGTCGTCGACGGCGATGGACTTGAAGCGCAGCTCAGGGCCGCCGCCGATGAAGGAGATCTTCGCGTAGCGGAACGAGCTCTTGGGGCCGTGTGCGGTCTGGTGTGGTGCAACGTAGAGCAGGTCGATGCCGAGGTATGGTGACTTCATCATCTCGTCGTAGGACTCGCCGTACTGCACGGTGACCTGCGCGGGTGCGGCGGAGTCGGAGACGAGTTCGAGCCGACCGGTGAGCTCGCGGCCGAAGTCGAGGATGATGTTGGGAGCCTGCTGTGTGGGCAGGTGTGTTGCGGAGAGATGGACTGCGAATTCGTTCGGCGTGCTGTTTGTGAGTGCGGTGAGGTTGTCGATGTGGCCGCTGGCCTCTGTTGACGAGAGCACCGCGTGGGGCATGATGTGGCGATGCGCGAGGAACGGCGAGATGCCGTCATAACCGGGCCAGTCGTAGAGGCCGGCGTCGGCGTTCCACTGGAAGAGATCGAGCGTGCTTTCGATGCTGCCGAGTGCATGCACGTGCGGCCAGGCGCTGTCGTCAAAGCTGGCTGTCTGCCAGCCCTCGCCAGCTTGTGTAGTGCTCTTCCAGCTTGCGTCTGTCATCATGAGCGGCTTTGCCAGGATGCCTTGCGCTTCAGGAAGAATCTTTGCGACGAGCACTTCACCGAAGGTCTGTTGCATCACGAGCGCGCTGTTGGAGTCACTGTTGATGCCACGCCCGCGAACGACTTTGAGCGCAAGCACGTTCGCGCCAGGTTTGAGCACAGAGGCAACAGGCATCGCGAAGACGTGCACGCCGAGCGGTTGCGTGATGTCGCTCTCAAAGCTGCCGATGTGCTGGCCGTTCAGGTAGACATTTGCGGATCGTGGGCCGGCGATGTAGAGCGTGGCCTGTGCTGGCACATGCTCGACGCGGAAGGACACGCGAAAGTAATGCGGCGCGTTCTCCACTGCGTGCGCAGGGCGGACGTAGCCCTGCTCGCCCGAGGTGTTTTCGGTGTGGCTGCTTGCTGTCCAGATGTACTGCTCGGGTAGTGGCTGGTGCGCGGTGCGCTCAAGCGTGGCGCCGGTGGCGTCGCGTACCGGATCGAGAGGCTCCGATTGCATGTTGGCCTGTGCCGATGCTGTGAGATGGCCGAAGACGCCGAGTGCAAGTGTGCAGGGCAGCAGATAGCGAAAGTGCTGGAGTCGAATGCGCATAGGGAGGTCATCTCGAAGGGTTCTCGCCTGTTCGGAAGACGTGCTGCAGGCCGTTCCCGTTTATACGCGGCTCCGGCCAAGATCGCAACGTCGTTCGCGCCTGCCTAGACAGAAGAACGCGCCCATCAGCGGCTGATGGGCGCGTGCAGTACATGCGACGGTCAGTGGTTAGAACAGGACCTTGACGCTGAGTTGAATCTGTCGGCTGGTGTTCGCGGTCGCAGAGATCACACCTGGAGATCCGAATGAGGCTACGGTGTTCTGGTTCGCAGTCGTTCCCTGCGTTGGGCCCGCCGAGTACACGACCTCGTTGGGCAGCTGCAGGTTGGTGTGGTTGAGTACGTTGAAGAACTCCGCACGAAACTGCGCGTGGACGCGTTCGGTCAGTACGGTTGACTTCAATAGGGAGACATCCCAGTCCGCATAACCCGGCCCGACTAGACCGTCGCGGCCCGCATTGCCCACGGTGCCGTAGGCCGGTGCAGAAAAGGCGTTGGGGTTGAAGTACTGTGCTGCGCGCTGTGCCGTGCCTCCTCCTGGATAGAGCCTGCCTGAGAAGTTGGGGTTCACATCTGGACGAACAGGGTTGCGTGAGTCTCCGGAGCCGGTGGGGTTGTAGCCAAGCTGCGGAGAGAATGGAAACCCGCTGAAGATGTTTGCGATGGTCGAGAACGACCAACCGGAGACGAACGACTCGGTGGTGCGGCCTGCATTAGCGAAGAACGATTTGCCGCTTCCGAAGGGAAGCTCATAGGTCGCGTTGATCGCAGCGGAGTTTCGAATATCGGTGGCCGCCGGGCCGTAGTCGAGATGGGGAAGCGAAGGCACGGAGACAAAGGCCGGAGTGTTGGACGAAACAGAGGTGTTCCAGGCAGAGCCATCGTCGAGGTTCTTGGACCATGTGTAGTTCGCGCGCAACAGCAGTCCGCGCGCAGGGCCATTTCGTACATCGCTCTTCAGGTCGAGGATGAGTGCGTTGTAGTTGCCACTACCGCCGCTCCACCAGGAGGTTGTGTTGGCGACTGCCGGGTTGGCCTTCGTCGTGGTTGGGTAGTAGATCGTTCCGTTTGTGAGCACTTGATATGCCGGCTCATTCAGGTCGCCGTTCAGAATCTGGTGGTAGCTATGCGAACCGTTGTAGCCCACGGAGAATGTTGTGCCCGGCGCGAGCTGCTGCTCGATCTTCAGGTCGTAGGCAAGCAGCGTCGGCGTGCGGATGCCTGTATCAACAGTGGAAGGCGAGACCTGCGGCGAGCCGCTCGTTGGGTTCGCCACGGTCGTGCTGGAGTAGGAGTACACAGTGTTGTAAGGCGCAGCCTGATCGAGCCGGTAGTCCAGCGCGTCCAGCAGCGAGTGATGCAAGCCGGCACCTGCGGTTACGCTCGTGCGGCCGTTGCCAAAGACGTTCCATGCGACGCCGAGGCGGGGCTCGGGTAGAAACAGTGCGTGGTTATCGGTGATGGCATTCTGCTGGATGCTTGGCGTCGAGCTGATGACACCGTTCGTAAAGGTGTAGACACCTGCGCGACCCTGGGACTCGCTCCAACCGGTTGAGCTCTCGCTGCGGAAGCCAGCACGTACCTCAAGCCGTGGCGTGATGTGGTAGGTGTCTTCGAGGAAGGCGTTGACAAAGAGCGTGCGCCATCCGAGTTCTGTCGTCTGCGGCGCGTAGGTGAAAGTCTTGATGGTGCCGGCGAGGAAGGTGCTGAGTGAAGCGAAGGACGCCTGCCCGTACTGGTCCTGCGCCAGGTTGTCGTTCGACTGCAGCCGCTGCACCCACACGCCACCCTGAATCGTGTGCTTACCCACTGTGTAGTATGCGTGATCGTCAAACGTGAGCAGGTTGCGCGTGATCGTGTTGTTTGCTCCTACGTTGGCTCCTGCAGTTGTGATGGAGGACGCGCCGTTCGACGCGGTCGATCCGGCGATCACCACAGCATACGTCGGCACGCCCGGCCGCACACTCGGTGCAAGCGCCTGCTGTGCGGCGGGGACATAGCCATCGAAGGCGAAGCTGGCGCGCGAGTAACCGAACCGTGCCACGTTTACGGCCTTCGCAAAGATGTGTTGCTCCTGCACGCTCGCCACCTGCTCACGGAGCGCCTCATTCACATAAGAATAGGGGTCGGCCGAAGGCGAGATCGCCGTTGAATCGTCCACCGTGTACACGGCAAAGAGATTGTCCGTGGGGCTGATCGTTTGATCGAAGCGCGCTGTGCCAAAGTCTTCGCGGATGTGCTGCGGCGCGGTGCCGATCCACTCGGCGATGCCAGTGGACGCACCGTTGGTGGTTACCTCAGGTCCGTTCGCGATAGGCCAGAGATTCAGCAACGGCTGCACACTGGCAACGGCCTTCGCGCGTGATGCGGCATCCGGTACCAGCGTCACCAGGCTCTCGCCCAGGTTCTGCCTGTAGCCTTCATAGTTGCCGAAGAGAAAGAGCTTGTCCTTGCGCAGCGGTCCACCAAGAGCAGCGCCATAGTTGTTACGCTGAAACTCGGGGATGCGTGCACCGTCAAAGTAGTTGCGCGCGTCGAAGAAGCTGTTGCGTGCAAACTCGTAGACATCGCCATGCAGCTGATTGGTGCCGCTTGTGGTGACGATGGAGATCTGCGCGCCGTCGCGTTTGCCGTACGCGGCCGAGTAGGTGTCGCTCTCCACATTGAACTCGTGGATGCCGTCGATGCCGAGCAACTGTCCGGAGGTGCCGCCCGGCGTCACGTTGATCAGCGAGGCTCCGGTGTACTCAATGCCATTCAGCAGGAAGAGATTGTCCTGAGGTCTGCGCCCAGACACGGAGAACATGCTGCCGACCGATGAGTTTGAAGTACCCGTCCCGCCACTGCGCTGGTTGGTCGTGTTCACCGTGCCGGGGTTGAGCGTGATCAATTGGTCGTAGCTGCGCCCGTTCAGCGGCAACTCCTTTACCTGTCGAGAATTGACGAGGCCTGCAGTTTGTTCCGTTGTAGTGTTCACTGACGACTGCGTCTCCTGCACGGTGATCGTAGCTGAGCCCGCCGCCTGCAGCCGCAATGTCAGCTCCAGCGTCTGCCCAATCGTCAGCGTCACACCTGCATTCTTGTATTGCGAAAAACCCTGCGCGTCGGCCTCTACTGTGTAGTTGCCAACAGGCTCCGACGGTGCAGAGAACTCGCCGTCATTGTTGGTCTTCAAGTTGCGGACGGCCCCGGTGTCATCGTTGCGTACCTGCACCTGTGCTGCGGGAATCACGGCGCCGGTCGCGTCAACCACGCGGCCTGAGATGGTGCCGCCCACCACCTGGGCTTGCGATCCGGCTGAGATTAGCAGTGCGAGTGCGACGAGTCGGGTCTTGCTTACGATCTTCAAAATCATCTCCTGGTGTGGCATGGCTGTGAGAGGCAATAGGCTGAAGCTGCTGGTGCTTCGTAGCGGGAAGTTGTGCGGGAGTGGCGCGGGAGCAACAGAAAAACCCACGCGCCGTATGTGGCTTCTGCGTGGGTTCTATCGCTCTTATGTTGTTTCGTCAGACTGAGAGAATCAGTTCTGAAGCATCATTGCGAGCCTTACACCGACGCAGCCGTCATCGCATTGCGACAAACGCAACAGCGGCAACAGGCGGTCTGGATAAAGGCCAACACGGTCTTCAGAACATAACGGGAATGCATCTTCGAGTCAACTCCACTGCCGCGAACGATTGACAAATAAGGCCCTATCCTCCATCCTTAACAGAGATGGTTATGCACCGTACCCCCGCTTGCCTCACCTGCTGCAGCTGTTGCTGTCAGGCGTGTTCCTGCGGGTGCGCATGTTGTCGATAGGCTCTTAGCCAGTCCAACACGCAAGAAACAAGCACCCACTCCGAACCGGCGAGTGGGTTTTCTTTTTCTCACTCGCAGATCACTAATCAGAAGGAACCAGCCAACCGCATGAGCGTTTCGACGATCTCCGAGCCACACCTACACAGCGCGGCCATCACGTCTGCGCGTCTTTCGCACCTCAAGCTGCTTGAGGCCGAGAGCATCCACATCTTCCGTGAGGTCGCGGCTGAGTTCCAGAAGCCGGTCATGCTCTACTCCATCGGCAAGGACTCCTCGGTGATGCTGCGTCTTGCGCAGAAGGCTTTCTTCCCCGGCACCATCCCGTTCCCGCTGCTGCATATCGACACCGGCTACAAGTTCCACGAGATGCTCACCTTCCGCGACAACCTTGCGCGCGAGCTGAACCTCGATCTCCGCGTCTGGCGCAATGAAGAGGCGATTGCCGACGGCGCAAACCCGGTTGCGCTGGGCACGCAGCGCTGCTGCGCTCTGCTCAAGACACAGGCGCTGCTTGATGGCCTGCGCGATGGTGGCTACGATGCAGCGTTTGGCGGTGCGCGCCGCGACGAAGAGAAGTCCCGCGCGAAGGAACGCATCTTCAGCTTCCGCGACAAGGCCGGCCAGTGGGACCCGAAGAACCAGCGGCCAGAGGTCTGGAACCTCTATAACGCCCGCATCTCGCCTGGCGAGAGCATTCGCGTCTTCCCGCTCAGCAACTGGACGGAGCTCGACATCTGGCACTACATCCTGTTGGAAGATATTCCGATCGTGCCGCTCTACTACGCGAAGCCGCGCCGCATGATCGTTCGCGGCGATTCGCTCATTCCGGTCGAGCAGGCGTTCGTGAAGTCGCTACCTGGTGAAGAGCAGTGGGTCAACTCACGGCTGCGCTCGCTGGGCTGCAGCCCCTGCACTGGCGCTATCCGTTCCGATGCGGACACGATCCCGAAGATCATCGCGGAGCTCGTCGGCTTCCGCACCTCCGAGCGCGCGAACCGCGTCATCGACCACGACACCGATGGCTCCATGGAGATCAAAAAACGCGAGGGCTACTTCTAAATGTCATTCAACGAATCCCTCCTCGAACCGGAGACGAACAACATCAGCACCTTCGCTATCGAAGAGTTTCTCGCGGCAGAAGAGGCTAAGGACCTGCTGCGCTTCTCTACCGCAGGTTCGGTGGACGACGGGAAGTCCACGCTCATCGGCCGTCTGCTCTATGACTCGCGCAACGTCTACGAGGACCAGGTCCGCGCCGTGACCGGCAAGCAGATCGGCGCTGGGTCCGGGGAAGGACGCGCAACCATCGACTTCGCGCTGCTTACCGACGGCCTGCGCGCCGAGCGCGAGCAGGGCATCACCATCGACGTCGCCTACCGCTACTTCGCCACGCAACGCCGCAAGTTCATCATCGCGGACACACCCGGCCACGAGCAGTACACGCGCAATATGGCCACCGGCGCTTCCACTGCGGACCTCGCCATCATCCTCATTGATGCGCGTAAGGGCATTCTCACGCAGTCGCGTCGCCATGCGTATATTGCGTCGCTGCTCGGCATCAGGCACCTCGTCGCGGCGGTCAACAAGATGGACCTCGTTAACTTCTCCGAGGATGTCTACCGCACCATCGAGCGCGACTTCGCAGAGTTGGTGAAGCAGTACGGCAACGCGTCGCTCACAACGATCCCGGTCAGCGCACTCGATGGCGACAACGTCGTCGAGCGCAGCACGCGCACGCCGTGGTACGCCGGCCCATCGTTGCTCGAACACCTTGAGCAAGTGCCCGTTTGGACAGATGCGGCAGGGCAGCCATTCCGCATGGCCGTGCAGCGCGTCATCCGGCCAGACCAGCACTATCGCGGTTTCGCAGGACAGATTGCTTCCGGCACGCTACGTCCCGGCGACACTATCGTTGCACTGCCCTCGGGCCGCACCAGCCGCGTCACGGCCATCACTACCTTCGACGGCGACCTCGCCGAAGCGACCGCGCCGCTCTCCATCGCCTTTACGCTCGAAGATGAGCTCGATATCAGTCGCGGCGACATCATCACGACACCCGGCTCACAGCCGCAGCAGGCAACAGCGCTTGAGGCATCACTCGTCTGGTTCGACGCGAACAAGCTCGAGACACACCATCCGTACCTGCTAAAGCATGGCTCGGCCACAGTGCCTGCGCGCGTCACTCGCGTGCAGTACCGCACCAACATCCACACGCTGGCTGAAGAAGCAGTTCACTCGCTCGGCATGAACGATGTCGGCACTGTGGAGCTTGAACTCACGCGTTCACTCTTCTTCGATGCGTATACGCAGAACCGCGCCACCGGCAGCTTCATCCTCATCGACCCGCACACCAATGCGACGCTTGCTGCCGGCATGATTCGTCGTGGTCTTGAGACAGAGCAGGGAAGCGCTCCAACACACGCGTCTGCGCTTGTCGTCTTCACCGCCGCGTCTACGCTGCCCATCGCGGAGGTCGAACACCAACTCCTCGAACAAGGTGCTCTCGTTGTCCGGACCGCAGTGCTTGCGGAGAAGACACTTCGTGCTCTGCTCGCGCTCGGCCTCATCGTCCTTGTTGAAGGCGACGTCCCCGCGCAGACGCTCGCCGCTCTCGCAGAGTTCAACACGCTTGAAGCGCGCACCTTCGTTACACCAGAAGAGGTCGTCGCTCAGAGCCTCAGGAGACCTGCATGAGCGAAACTTTGACGTCACTCACGACCTCTGAGAAGGTCGCTGCTGTCGAGCAGCTCGTCGCGGCGGAGATCGCCGCCGCCACGGGCCCTATCGCGTTCACGAACAGCTTTCAGGCCGAGGACATGGTGCTGCTCCACATCGTGCAACAGCGGCTGCCGGACGTTCCAGTGCTCTTCCTCGAAACCGGTTACCACTTCGCCGAGGTCCTTGAGTACCGCGACCGCATGGCACGAGAGTGGCAGATGAATCTCATCAATATCTTTCCCGCGATCACGGTCGCGCAGCAGGAGTCGCAGTTCGGCATCCTCAATCAGTCCGATCCCACGCGCTGCTGCGGTCTGCGGAAGGTGCAACCGCTCTTTGCTGCGTTGGAAAGCTACGCCGTCTGGTTCACTGGCTTGCGTCGCGAGCAGGCTAAGAGCCGCGCTGCACTCAAAGAGATCGATGACTTTCCGCTGCCTTCAGGTCGGAGCATTCGCAAGCTTTCGCCGCTGACAGAATGGTCGGCGAAAGACGTCTGGACCTACGCGGCACAGCACAACATTCCACTGCTTAGCCTCTACGACAAGGGGTATACCAGCATCGGCTGCGAGCCTTGCACGTCACTCCCCCTCGATCCTAACGATCCTCGCTCGGGCCGCTGGGGCGGCCAGAAGCTTGAGTGCGGCATCCACCTTCCCAGTTCGTCCGACGAAGCGCAGCGTTCACCGCAGCAATAAGAAAGCCTGGTCATGGATTACCTCATCGGATTTCTCATCGCCGTCGTCATCGCGCTTACGGGCGTCGGTGCAGGCGTGATCACAGCTCCGCTGCTGATCCTGTTCATGCATGTGCCGCTGGAGATCGCGGTCTCAACGGCGCTTGCCTACTCGGCAATCGTTAAGCTCATCGTGGTGCCGGTGCAGGTGGTGCGCCGCCAGGTGAACTATCGTGTGCTGGGCTGGATGCTCCTTGGTGGTTTACCTGGTGTCGTCATCGGCTCGCTCTTTTTCAAGCGTGTTGCGCACAGCGGCCCGCGCGGTGTGCTGTACTTCGCACTAGGCGCCATCATCATCTTCACGTCGGGCTGGCACATCTATCGCCACTTCCGCCCTGCGGGAATTTCACGTCCCAACGAAGACCGCTCCAAGCTCATAGGTCTTATCATGCTGCCGATCGGGGCAGAGGTCGGTTTCTCGTCGTCGGGTGCTGGCGCGCTCGGCACCGTTGCGTTGTTGAGCATGACGAACCTCACCGCGCCGCAGGTTGTGGGCACGGATCTCGCGTTTGGTCTCGTCATCGCGCTCGTCGGCAGCGGCGTGCACATGATCGGCGGCCAGTATGCCACGGCCATCCTCATCAAGATGGCGATCGGCGGCGTTCTCGGCGGCATCCTCGCCTCGAGCTTCGCACCGAAGATTCCTAACCGCACCCTGCGACTCGCGCTCAGCCTGTGGCTAACCGTCATCGGCATCCAGTTCTGCTACAACGCCGTCTCTAAGTCGGAGAGGGCGAAGGCAAAGCCTGCCGCGAGCAGCACGGTGCTCGCAGCTCGCAAGAGCGGTGACACCTCAAATCACAACTGAGCTAGTGGATACCGAAGTTCGCCTGGATCTTCTCAAGCGTCTGCCCCTTCGTCTCGGGGTAGATGAAGAGCACGACCAGGAACATCACTGCCATCATTCCCGCAAAGAAGACGAACGGCGCTGCGTGAGAGTGCGCTGCGATCAGTGGAAACGCCTGCGCAATGATTGCGTTCATCACCCAGTGTGACGACGAGCCCAGGCTCTGTCCCTTCGAACGCACGCGTGAGGGAAAGACCTCGGAGATATAGACCCAGATCACTGCGCCCTGGCTCAGCGCGAAGAACGTGATGAACATCATCAGCAGCCACATCAGCAGCGCCTGGTGCGTGTTGGTATAGAACACCGCGGCAACGCCGCCGAGAGCAATGACCATGCCTGCCGCGCCGATCATCAGCAGCGTCTTGCGGCCTAGCTTGTCGATCAGGCTCATGCCCAGCAGCGTTGCTACGAGGTTCACCAGCCCGATTGCCACACTCTGCAGCGCAGCCGAGGTCGCTCCAAAGCCCGCTGCCGCGAAGATCGAGTTCAGGTAGTAAAGAATCGCGTTGATGCCTGAGAGTTGATTGAACATACCCACCGTCACGGCGAGAAAGATCGGCAGCGCGTACTTGCGCTGAAACAACGGCTCGTCGTGAACACCTTCTTCCAGATGCACGGACGCGATGATCTCCTGCAGCTCTTCTTCCGAGTTCGGAGAGCCCATCAGCCGCAGCACGTCGAGCGCCTCGTCCGTCTGGTTCGTCGTCACCAACCAGCGCGAGCTGCGCGGGATGCCGTATAGCATCACGAGGAACAGCAGCGACGGTATGATCGCGACGCCAAACTCCCAGCGCCATTGGTGGTCGCCCAGGTGCATCGTCGTGATGATGAAGTTCGACAGATAGGCCAACAGGATGCCAACCACGATGTTGATCTGGAACATGCCCACCATGCGGCCACGATACTTCGCCGGCGCCAGCTCCGCGATGTACACCGGGCCCAGCACACTTGAACCGCCGATGCCCAGCCCGCCGATGAAGCGCGCCACCATCAGCACATCCCAGTTCCACGCGAACGCGCAGCCGATGGACGACAGCAGATAGAGCAGCGCCATCACGCGCAGCGCCTCGCGCCCGCCGATCTTCTGCCCCAGTACGCCGGAGGTCATCGCGCCGATGATCGTGCCGATGAGCCCGATGGAGACCGTGAGCCCCAGCGTCGTCGGCGTCAGGTGGAAGATGTCGGTGAGTTGCTGCGTTGTTCCTGCGATTACGGCGGTGTCGAAGCCGAAGAGCAGCCCACCCAGCGCCCCGACGACGGTGGCTTTCAGTAGATATTTGTTCAACTCGTTCTCCGTTTCAAAAGGCCCGTCGCGATTCAAACACTGACAGCATCTTACTGTCCAGATACTGGATGCTCACATGTATGGATCGGCGTGTGCCTGCAGTAGGCCGTCATCGACGTCATGCGCTGGCCACCTGCGTGGCGCCGCACGACTGCCGTACCACCACGTGCCCGCTCAGCAGAACGGACCGCGCCGGCAGCAGCGGGTTCGCAATCCGGTCCAACATCGTTGCCACTGCGGCCGCGCCAATCTGCAGACACGGCTGGTGGAGCGTCGTTAGTGGCACCGGCAGTAGCTCCGCGTAGGTCACATCATCGAAGCCGGCGATGCGCAGGTCCTGTGGTACGCGCACACCCAGCGTATGCAGGCTGCGCATCAGCCGCGCAGCCGTGTAATCGTTCGCGCACAGCAGTGCATCGAAGTGCTCGCGCTCCAGCGCATTGGCGATCGCTGTCGTATCGGAGGGCTCCGCCCGCACCACGCGCGACGGCGGCAACGACAGCCCATGCGCAAACAGCGCCTCGCGACAGCCCGCAATGCGGTCGTCCACCGTCTCCGCCGAGCCCTCACGCGCGAAGAAACCGATCCGCTTCGCCCCGGCATGGATCAGGTGCTCAGCCATCACGTAACCGGCCCGTCGATTATCCAGCCCTACAATGTCATGCTCACAGCGTGCCGGGTACTCCAGCACGCAGCGGTCCAACAGCACCACAGGGATGCGCGCCGCCTTCAGCACCTTCAGTATGCGCCGGTTCACCAGGTCGCGCCGCGGTCCGAACTCCAGCGGCGCAAAGAATACGCCTGAAACCTGCTGGTCAATATACTGCTGGCAAAGCTGCTCCGCTTCCACGTCCTTGTGTGTCGTCGCCGTAGCGGAGTGGCCCCACGCCAGCGACCAGCTCTGTCCACCCGCGCCCGCGGGGGCACCCGTCATTCCTTTACAGATCGGCTCAAAGATCTCCGTCTGTCCTAGGTCCGGGATGATTAGCCCGAAGACCGCCTTCTGTCCGCGCGGAACGTCCGCGGCATAGGTGCCAGAGCCCGCGCGGCGTACCAGCAGTCCTTCCTGCTGCAACTGCTGCACGGCCTTTACGGCGGTCATGCGGCTCACGCCGAACCGGCGCACCAGTTCTGCCTCGCTCGGCAGCCGGCCTCCGTGGCGATACTGTCCGGAGGTGATCCCTGTCCGCAGGCTGTCCACAATCTGCCTGTACTTCGGCTGGTTCTTGTCGACTGCCTTCTGTGGCGGTTCGCTGAAACTAGCCTTTTGAAACTCTTCGGTCAACATAAGCGTTCAGGCCTCCTGCACTATGCAGCTTTTCGTGGTTTAGAGCGCGCGATAATAGTACAACTTGACCTATACAAATGTAGACAGCATTTTGGAAAAACGGCATAGTCATTTTGACCATCTATCAAGCCCGCAATTTGGCTCTGTCTGTGGGGAATCTCTTCTAAAACAAGAGTTTCAAGCACGAAGAGTAGATGATGAAGGCAATCGTCTTGATGCTGCTCGTTGTCTATCTGCCAACTGCACGGCGTTCAGGACTAGTCAGCTCGAGCGCTCTCGATAGTCTGCGCGGACGGCTTTACCGTTACCGATGTGCGGTGAGCGGCTGCAGCTTGACGTATCCTCTCCGGCAGTCCCATGCTGTTTTTATCCCGATCCGGCAGCGCTGCTCCACGTTCGGCTGGGTGTCTCTTGCCTTGGCATCGTCCTCTTTGTCCGTAGGTCGTTGGCGGCGAACCACAACGGTCATCCGCATCGCAACAGGCCATGCATGGGCAGGCTGTATAACAAACCCGATGGCCCCTGCCATCCTCACCCGCACAAAGCACCCAGGCTCCAGGAGTACCCGATGTCCGTCGTTCGCTCGTCTCTCAGCCGCCGCCGTTTCTGTCTTGCGGGTGGCTCCGCAGCCCTCGCCGCCATCGGCCCCGGCAAACTCTTCGCCAGCCCTCATAAGGTAGCTGTCAATGTGGCCGCGATCGACCGCTCACGCATCCTTCGTGCCGCCAATGGGTATCTCAACGCCGAGCCCGTCACTATCACCACCTCGCACAGCACGCGCAGCGCCGGCGGCCTGCATGACTACTTCTCCGAGGGCGACTACTGGTGGCCCGACCCCAAACACCCCGGCGGCCCCTATATCCGCCAGGACGGCTTCTCCAACCCGGACAACTTCAACGCGCATCGCGAGGCCCTCATCCGCCTCAGCCTCATCGTGCCCGCGCTTACCGCCGCGTGGAAGCTTACCCGCCAGCGCCGCTACGCCGAGCAGGCCGCCGCACACCTTCGCGCCTGGTTCATTGATCCGGCCTCGCGCATGAACCCCAACCTGCAGTACGCGCAGGCCATCTTCGGCATCACCAAGGGCCGCGGCATCGGCATCATCGACACCATCCACCTCGTCGAGCCGGCGCGTGCAGCGCACTTCCTCGTCGATTCCGATGTCTTCACCCTCGATGAGCAGGTCAAGCTGCAGGGCTGGTTCTCGGACTATCTGCACTGGCTCACCACCACAAAGAACGGCGCCGACGAGCGCGATGCGAAGAACAACCACGGCAGCTGCTGGGTCATGCAGGTCGCCGAGTTCGCCCGCTTCACCGGCGACGCCTCGCTGCAGCAGTACTGCCGCGACCGCTTCCGTACCGTACTCATCCCCAACCAGGTCGCTGCCAACGGCAGTCTCCCGCTGGAGGCCGCACGCACCAAGCCCTACAGCTACTCCCTCTTCGATCTCGACATCCTCGCGACTATCGCGCAGATCCTCTCCACGCCGCAGGACGATCTCTTCACCTTCCAGCTCCCCGATGGCCGCGGCCTTCGCAAGGCCGTTGCGTACATGGAGCCCTTCATCGCCGACAAGAAGTTCTGGCCGTACCCCCACGACGTCGAGTACTTCGACGATCTGCCCGTGCGTCAGCCCAGCCTGCTCTTCGGCGGCCTCGCGTACAACGACCCGCAGTATATCGCGCTCTGGAAGACCCTCAACCCCGACCCCAAGGTCCCCGAGATCATCCGCAACTATCCCATCCGCCAGCCGATGCTCTGGGTCTAGCGTCGCCATCGTGCAATAAAAACGCCGCGCCCGCCTCATCAGCGAACGCGGCGTCTTCGTCTTCGCGATTACTTCTTCATCTTGTCGATCTCGCTCCCCGCCAGCAGGAACCCGCCCACGCCGTACACGTAGCTCGACGATGCCGTGAACGAGTCCGGCGCCGCGCCGATCGGCTGGATCGCGCCCAGCCGCCCGTCCGCATAGATGTGCGAAACCATCCCTGCCCAACCCTTCGCGATCACCGGCTTGTACACCTTGGCATCCAGCAGTCCATGGTTTACGCCCCAGGTCATCGCATAGGTATAGAACGCCGTGCCGGAGATCTCCCCCGCCGAGTAGCTCTCCGGATCGAGCAGCCCCGTCCGCCACACGCCGTCCGGGGGCTGCAACGAAGCGATCTTCGCGGCCATCGCCTTGAACTCGGCCTCGTACTTCGGACGCGTCGGGTAGTCTTTCGGCATCAGCTCCAGCACCTGTGCCAGCCCTGCGAGCACCCAGCCATTGCCGCGCGACCAGAACAGCGGCTTGCTGTTCTTCTCCGTCTTGTGCAGAAAGGTCTCATCGCGGAAGTACAGGTCCTCCTGCTTGTCGTAGAGCACGTCATAGGTCTCCCACCACTCCTTGTCCATGGTGTCCAGATACTTCCTGTCGCCCGTAATCTTCGACATCCGCGCCAGCACCGGCGGGGCCATGTAGAGCGCATCGCACCACCACCACAGCAGCTTCTTCGGGT
Organism: Granulicella sp. 5B5; assembly: GCF_014083945.1. GTDB lineage: Bacteria > Acidobacteriota > Terriglobia > Terriglobales > Acidobacteriaceae > Granulicella. The sequence goes on from NZ_CP046444.1 coordinate 3,018,404, forward strand.
CGTCCTGCCGCGCCACCAGCCGGTCCAGGGTCTCCTTCGTCGCAGCGATCTTCACCGGCTCCGGCTTCTGCTGGTAGAGCTCCAGGTACGCCCGTCCCAGGGCCATGTCGTCGGCGTGGGGAAAGCGGTCTTCGAGCAGCTTCCAGTCGAAGCCCTCGGCCATCTTCACCACAGCTTCCTCGGAGGCCGGGTCTTTAGCTGCGTGCGACTCCATCAGAAGCCCCTCATACAGTGGCGCGTAGGTCCACTGCTGGTTGAACTTTTTTTGTGCATATGAAATCTGCCACTTGGCCACTTTTTTCATCGCCGCGTCGACATCCTTGCGGTCGAGCTTGCTCGAAACGTCCGTTGCCAGCGGCCCCGGATCGGCCGGCGAATCGCCCGCCGCTTCTTTCTCCGTCACCGATTTCGACTTCGTCACGCCTGCCTGCGCCCACGCGCCCGTGCTGACCACTGCAGCCATCAGGCCCACCGCACTCCAACGAACCCATTGCCTCACGTCAACCCTCCAGTTAGAACATCTTCCGTGCAAAACTCTTTGACAATACACTGCGCAAGCGACTATACCAGTTTTACTCTGTTAGTAGCATCCTCAAACAATATGGCCTGCGTCCTCGGCCACTGCAAGCAAAGGCGACCGCTCTTCTCATGACCGCACTCTCCCGCCGCCAGTTTCTCTCCCGCTCCGCAGGCGCCGCCCTAGCCGTCGCGTTGCCCGTCGCACCCGCGTGGTCGCGTTCACTCGCAGGCCTCTCCGCCGACCAGTCCGCCGACGCCACCATGCAACGTCTCACCGGCCACTGGGAGTACTTCCAGGGCCCGCTCGACGACACATGGGAGGTCTGGAACAAGGGCGAGATCGCCGTCTGGCAGCCCATCAGCCTGCCGCACTGCTTCAACCACTACGACGCCTGCGACCCCGACACGCCCGCCTACCGCGGAGAAGGTTGGTATCGCACGCACCTCACGCTGGCGAACCCCCACACCAACGGCCGCACGCTGCTGCACTTCGGTGGGGCAGGGCAGACCACCGATGTTTACCTCGGCGACCAGCATCTGGCGCAGCACGTCGGCGGCTACGACGAGTTCGTCGTCGACATCACCGAAGCCGCGGCGAAGTCCGCCTCCACACCCGCAGCCAAGGGCGAACCCGCCGGCCTCCGCCTCGCCGTCCGCTGCAACAACAGCCACGACGTCGAGCGGATGCCCTCGGACCTTTCGGACTTCACGCTCTACGGCGGCCTCTACCGCCACGCCACTCTGGTCTACCTGCCGGCGCTCTCCGTCGAAGCCATCCACGCGCACGTCGAGTTAGCCGACGCACACGCGCCTGCAAAGATCACTCTCACCGGCCGCCTCTACAACCCCGCCAGCCTCGCCACCGACGACGCCAAACTAACGCTCGACCTCCTCGACCCAGGTGGCAAGGTCATTGCCAGCAAACAGATCGCATGGCACGAAGCGCAGGCCTCCAGCACTGCCTTCACCGGCGAGCGCGACCTCGCCACCTTCGCGCTCTCGAAGCCCGAGCTCTGGTCGCCCGCCTCGCCGCAGCTCTACCAATGCCGCATCACGCTCACTTCCGCCTCGGGCACGCACAGTCTCACGGAGCGCTTCGGCGTCCGCCACATCGACTTCATCGTAGACGGCCCGTTCCACCTCAACGGCGAGCGCCTTCTGCTCCGCGGCACGCACCGTCATGAAGACCACGCAGGCTACGCCGCCGCCATCCCCGATGACATCACGCGGCAGGAGTTCCAGCTCATCAAAGAGGTCGGTGCGAACTTCATCCGTCTCGCTCACTACCAGCAATCGCGGCTCGTACTCGACCTCTGCGACGAGCTCGGCATCCTCGTATGGGAAGAAATTCCCTGGTGCCGCTCCGGCATCGCCGGCCCGCGCTGGCGGCAGATGGGCCGCGACAAGCTCCACAACATGATCGACCAGCACTTCAACCATCCGGCGGTCATCTTCTGGGGCCTCGGCAACGAGGACGACTGGCCCACCGAGTATCCCGATCTCGCGCAGACCGACAAGGACAATATCCGCACCTACATGTCCGAGCTCAACACACTCGCGCATCAGCTCGACAGCTCGCGCTACACCAGCTATCGCCGCTGCGACTTCGCGCGCGACATCCCCGACGTCTACTCGCCCTCCATCTGGGCCGGCTGGTACAGCGGTCGTTTCACCGAGTACCAGCAGTCGCTCGAAACCCAGCGCAAGCGCGTCAAACGCCTCATCCACATCGAGTGGGGCGCAGACAGCCACGCTCACCGCCACTCTGAAGACCCCGACCGCATCGTCGACCAGATCGCCACCGGCCACGGCACCGACGAGCGCGGCCTCGCCTACAAGAGCACCGGCGGCGATGCGCGCGTCTCCCGCGACGGTGACTGGTCCGAGACCTACGCCTGCAACCTCTTCGACTGGACGCTCAAGGTGCAAGAGTCGACGCCCTGGCTCTCCGGCGCCGCGCAGTGGATCTTCAAAGACTTCACCACGCCGCTGCGCGTTGAAAACCCCGTCCCGCGCGTGAACCAGAAGGGCATGATCGAACGCGACATGACCCCCAAGGAGGGCTACTACGTCTTCCAGTCCTACTGGGCCCAGAAGCCGATGGTGCGCCTCTACGGCCACACCTGGCCTGTGCGCTGGGGCGCGGCGGATGAGAAGAAGCTCGTCAAGGTCTACTCCAACTGCCCGCAGGCTGAGGTCTTTCTCAACGGAGTCTCGCTCGGCACAAAACACCGCGACAGCCAGGACTACCCCTGCGCCGGCCTGCGCTGGCAGACAACCTTCAAGCCCGGCCGCAACCATCTCAAGGTCATTGCAAAGCCCGCCAGCGATGCGCCGATCACGGACGAGATCGAGTTCACCTACCAGACCGAGACATGGTCCGCGCCCGCACACTTCAAACTCGTCGAGAAGTCCAGCGACGCCTCCACCCTCACCGTGCTCGCCACGCTGCACGACGCTAACGGCGTCCTCTGCCTCGATGCAAAGAACGAGGTCCGCTTCACTCTTTCCGGTGATGGCACGCTCATCGACAACCGCGGCACCTCCACCGGCTCACGCGTCGTGCAGCTCTACAACGGTCGAGCGGAGATCACGCTCCAGCGGGGCGCAGGCGAAAGCGGCATAGCCATCTCATCGCAGGGACTGCCCACGGCCCTGTTGACGCTATCGGCAACCTGAGAACGATACCTCGAAATCCTCGGTTGATATTGTTCAATAGATAGACAAAATCAACCAAAATGATGTAACCATTATCTACCCGGAAGGACGGTCAACTGCTTACATCGAAAGGCTGTTGACTGTATGGCAATCACATTCACCCCATGACCCCAACAGACGCAGGTCCACACACGCTACGTTTCAACGGCAACCTTCTTCGTCACGCAACGCAACTTGCAACCCCGGGTCCCTTGCGGAGGTCTGCCGATGCAGCGATTTAGTTTCAACCGCACGCAAACGGCCTCCAACAAGACGCCGCGCAGGATCAACCGCAACCTGATCTTCAACCTCATCCGCACCAAGCAGCCCATCTCGCGTGCGGACCTCGCGCGTGTCTCGGGCCTGCAGCGCAGCACCATCTCGCTCATCGTCGAAGACCTCATCGCCGAAGGCTGGATCGTCGAAGGCGCAGTCGGCCATCTGCCTCGCGGCCGCCG